>DATNOR010000229.1:0-5977 GCA_035601235.1 Gemmatimonadales bacterium | reverse complement strand
AAGCTCGCGACCGGGATTGAACCGGTGACCTCGTCCTTACCAAGGACGCGCTCTACCGACTGAGCTACGCGAGCGAGAGCGGGCGACGGGGCTCGAACCCGCGACCCTCAGCTTGGAAGGCTGATGCTCTACCAACTGAGCTACGCCCGCGCGCCGAGTGGTGGGGGAAGGATTCGAACCTTCGTAGGCTGTCGCCGGCAGATTTACAGTCTGCTCCCTTTGGCCACTCGGGCACCCCACCGCGCCCTGCTTGGCCCCAGTGACGACGCACCCCGCGTTCGCAAAGCGCGGGGTGTGTGTTCCCTCCGAACTCGAAAAGGGTCGGGGCAGTGTGTTGTTCCTCTTCGGCAACGTGAGCTGACGAAGGGACTCGAACCCTTAACCTGCTGATTACAAATCAGCTGCTCTACCAGTTGAGCTACGTCAGCTGGTCGATGCTTGAACTTTCCAGACTTGAAGCATAAAGGGGGAGGGCTGCTAGTGCAAGGGTCGTGCCGTTAAGGACTTAGACGAGTCGCCAGGTCGTCCCCGATGGGGTGTCCTCGATCTCCACGCCCTTGGCCGTGAGCTCGGCGCGGATCCGGTCGGCCTCCTTGAAGTCCTTGGATTTGCGGGCTTTGTCGCGCGCCGCGATGCGCTGCTCGATCCACTGCGCGAGGTCCGGGTCGAGCCGTCTTGCCGTGGGCAGCACGTCCAGCACGGCCATCGCTCGGTCCAGTACGCCGAGCGCTCCCCCGGCCCCTGACGCCCCGGCATCGAGCGCGGCGTTGCCGTCGTGCACCAGCTGGAACAGCGCGGCGCAGGCGCGCGGCGCGTTGAGGTCGTCGTCGAGCGCCGAGCGGAAATCGGTCTCGAACTTGCCGGCCAGCTCTGCAAGCCGCCCGTCCCGTTTCCCGTTTCCCGTTTCCCGTTTAACGCGCTCGGAGAACTCGCCCAGCCGTTTGACGCCCGCCCCCGCGCCCGCAAGCGCTTCGTCCGTGAAATCGAGCGCCTTACGATAGTGCGTCTGCCAGAACAGGAGCCGGACCGCCGCGGCATCGACGCCCTGCTCGCGCAGGTCCCGCGCGGTGAGAAAGTTGCCGAACCGCTTCGACATCTTGGTGCCGCGCACGTTCAAGAATTCGCCGTGCAGCCAGGAGCGCGCGAACGGCTGTCCGGTCGCGGCTTCGGACTGTGCGATCTCGTCCTCGTGATGCGGGAAAATCAAGTCGACGCCGCCCGCGTGAATGTCGAGCGTCTCGGTGCGACAGCATTTCCCGATCTGCTCGAGCGCCATCGCGGAGCACTCGAGGTGCCACCCCGGGCGGCCCCGCCCGAACGGGGCGTCCCACGCCGCGCCGACCTGCTCGTCCGCCGGCTCGGCCTTTTTCCAGAGCGCGAAATCGCGCGGATCGTCCTTGGCGTACTCATCGCTCGCGACCCGCGCGCCCAGCTTGAGCTCGCGCGTGTCGAGCCGCGACAACCGCCCGTAGGTCGGGAACTTGGCGATGGCGAAGTAGATCGAGCCGTCGTCCCCCTGGTACGCCACCCCGCGCTCCAGCAGTCGCTCGACCAGGCGCACCATCGCAGGGACTGACTGCGTAGCGCGCGGGTACACGTGCGCGGGCAGGATCCGCAGGTAGTCGCGATCTTCGAAGAACGCCTGCACAAACGGCGCCGTGTGCTCGGCCAGCCGCTTGCCCGCGGCCGCGGCGGCCTTGATCGTGCGATCGTCGACGTCCGTGAGGTTCATGATGTGGAAGACGTCGTATCCCGAGTAGACCAGGTAGCGGCGCAGCAGATCCTCGAACAGGAACGTGCGGAAGTTACCGATGTGCGCGTAATTCCAGACCGTCGGGCCGCAGGTGTAGAGGGTGACGCGGGGGGGCGCGAGCGGCGCGAACGGCTCGACGCGTCGGCTGAGCGTGTTGTAGAGCGCGAGGGTCATCGGTGCGGCTGAAACGTAGGAGCGCCCCCGAGGAGCGTCAACGCGCGCGCGGCGCGCGCCGGTGCAGCGCCACGTCGAGCAGCCACGCCTCGGGCGGGCGCTCGCACACGACCGGGCCGCGACGAAACACCAGCAGCCGCGCCCGGCGCCAGCCGCCGCGCGCTGCGTCGGCCGGCGCGAGCAGCCCGCGGCGCACGAGACGGGCCGCCACATCGGTCACCACCAGCACGGGTGCGGACGCGGAGGTCGCCATGGAGCGAGCCTAGCCGCGCCGGCCCTGGCGGACGGCATCCGATCGCCGCCGCCGCCATCCTTATTGCACCGCCATCGCCCCCTGGAGGATCGCCTCCACCAGCGGCGCCGCGTCGAACCGCACCGGGTCGGTGGCGGGGAGGCCGGTATCTTCCGCCGCGCGGTCCACGGCGTCGCGCGCCTGGGCCTCGCTCAAGTCGTAGGTGTTCAGACAGATGCCGATCACCTTGGTGGGTCGCACCGGCGCCGCGGCGCGCTCGTAGATCTCCACCAGCTCCGCCAGGGGCGGGATCTTCACCCACGGCTCGCGGCCATGGTAATCGCCGATATACTGGCGCGTCGCCTGGTGGCACAGGATGAGCGCATCGGGGCAGCAGCCGTGCAACAGCCCCAGGGTGACTCCGGAATACCCCGGGTGAATCAGGCTGCCCTGCCCTTCCACGAGGATGATGTCGGCGTCCTTGGCCGCCTCGAGCACCAGCCATTCGGACGCCCCGGCGATGAAGTCCGCCACCACGGCGTCCACGGCGATCCCCCAGCCTTCGATGAAGATGCCCGTCTGCCCCGTGGCCACGAAGCGCGTGCTCGTCCCTCGTTTGAGCAGCGCGTTCCGCAGCTCGACCTGGGCCGTCATCTTGCCGACGTTGCAGTCGGATCCCACGGTGTGCACCACGTACGCGTCCACCTCGGCCGCGCGCCCGTCCGCGACGGGCAGATTCGCCGGGGGCTTGCGCGCGTCGAAGATCCGGACGCCGCGCGCCCGGGCGAGCGCTCCCAGCTCGGGGTCGTCGCCAATGAAGGTGTGCAGGCCGCTCCAGATCTCGAGCCCGTGCTCGATGGCGCGGCGCAGCCAGCCGCGCCAGTCGGCCGGCAGGCGACCTCCCATGGGTGCGATGCCGATGAGCACGGCGGTGGCGCCGAGACGCAGCCCCGCATCGAAATCTCCGACCACGGGAATCGCGCCGCCGAAGCCCAGCACGTCGTTCACCGTTTTCCCGGCGTGGCCGCGGTCGAACACCCCCACCACCCGCTCGGGTATGTAGCGGACGCAGCAGTTGGCCGTCTTCGAGGTCATGGGCGCGAACTGCCCGTCGGCGATGATGAGGAAGCGCTGCGTGTTCGCCGGAGGCATCAGACGGGCACCTTGGTCCGGGGCGTCGCGAACTCGCCCGTGGCGCGCAGCACGGCGGGCTCGGCGTGCCCGGCGTCGCCGTACACCTCGGCCTGCAGCACGTGTCGCAGCACGACCAGCGTCACCGCGAGCACCGGCACCGCGACCACCAGGCCCACGACGCCGATCAACGTACCCATCGTCAGCACGCTCGCGATCGTGAGGACCGGCGGCAGGGCCAGGCGCCGCTCCATGATCCGCGGCACGACGACATTCGCCTCGACGACGTGTACCGCCACGCCGAGCAGGATCACCGCCAGCACCTTGACCCAATCGCCCGTGCTCACGACGAACAAGGCCGGCAAGAGCGTCGAGACGAGCGTGCCGAAGAACGGCACGACCGCGACGAGCCCCGTGAAGATCCCGAACGCGAGCCAGTACGGCACCCCCAGCGCCCACAGGCCGATGGCGGTGAGCAGCGCGAGCACGAGCATGGCCAGGAGCTGGCCCACGATCCACGCGCGCAGCGTGGCGCCCAGGTCGTCCAGGACTCGGGCCCCGACCGAGCGGTAGCCGGGGGGGATCAGCGCCAGGATGCCGTCGCGGTACAGCCGCGGCTGTACGGCCAGATAGAGCGACATGACTACCACGCTGGCGCCCTCGATGAAGAGCTTGCCCCCGGCCGTGACGTAGGGCAGGATCGAGCCCTTGAGGAAGGTGGTCGCGTCGATGATCAGGCCGGCGACGAGTCCGGACTGGGCGTTGGCCAGCACGGTGTCGCGCAGCACGGCGTATTCGCGGGCCCAGGCCGCGATCACGTTCTGGATGTTGGTGAGCGTCTGGGGCAGCCCGGAAATGAGCGACTGGGTCTGCTCGAGCACGGGCGGCACGATGACGGCGCCGATGCCCACCACGACCGCGAGCGTCGCGACGACGGCGCTGGCGAGGCCCAGCCAGCGCGCCAGCCGGAAGCGCCGCTCGAGCATGTCGGTCACGCCCGAGAGGTAGACGGCGCACAGCACGGCAATGAAGACGAGCAGCAGCACTTCCACCACCCGGACCACGAACCAGATAGCCAGGGCGGCAACGAAGAGCGCCACGAACGTGGCGCCCGACAACCGTGAGGCGGACGGCTCCGTGTTCAGCGGTGGTGCTCGGGGGGCGCGTCGTCGTCCTCGACCAGCTCGGCCTCCGCCGCGCCTTTCCCCAGTTGCTTGGATTCACCGGACGAGCCGGCGGGCAGCAGCCCCAGCTTGCGTTTCAGGTCGAGCAGCTGCTCGTCGGCGTCCGCCTTCACTTCCAGACTCTGGAACTGCTTCACGAGGGTGTCGCCCGACAAATCCTCGTTCACTTCGGCGGCGGCGATCAGCTTGCGCTCCTCGTGCTCGATCTGCTCGGTCATGCGCTCGAACGTCTCGAACACGCTCTTGTCGCCGATCGACGACATGGTCTCCTGAATGCGCTTGTGGGCTTCGGCGCGCTTCTGGCGGGCGATGAGGATGTTCTTCTTGCGCTTCGCCTCTTCAATGCGGTCGTTCAGCTGGCGCAACGACAGCTTGAGCTTCTCGGTCTCCTCGCGATGCTTGATCCACGTCTCGTGCAGCTGCACCGCGCCCTGCCCGTGCTCGTTGTGCCGCAGCAACGCCTGCTTGGCGAGGTCGTCGCGCCCCTCCTGCACCGCCAGCACCGCCCGGCGCTCCCAGTCCTCGGCGCTCTTTTTCTCCTGGTCCACCTGCGCCGCCAGACGCTTCTCGTCCGCGATGGCGGCCGCCACCTGCTGCTTCGCTTTCGCCAGCTGAGTGCGCATGTCGACGATCAGCTGGTTCAGCATCTTTTCCGGGTCCTCGGCACGGTTGATCAGGTCGTTGATGTTCGACCGGATCAGCGTCGAGAGACGATCAAAGATTCCCATGAGCACCCTCGATGTGCTGGCGGGGCGTCACTGTCCCGCGCCCAACTTGCGCTCCCGCCGCTCGGCCAGCATGCGTTCGGCGAAATCTAAGCGCTCGGCGAGCTCGGAGACCTGCCCCTGGAGCTGTGACACCTGCTGCTCCAGCGCAGCCACCCGCTGCGGATCCTCCCCCAGCGCGCCCCAGCGCCGGTGCGACCGCTGCCCGATGCGCTCGGCCAGCGCTTCACCGACCGGCGAACGCAACACCCAGCGCACGCCCACGAACATGAGAATGATCGCGACGAATGGCGACACCTGGTGGATCACGTAATTGAGGTCGGGCTGCCCCGGTGGAAATTGCATCACGTAGACGCCGTACGCCTTTCCCCGGGGCCCAGTTTCCCACCCTCACCATCCCGCCCCTTGGCCAGCAATCGCTCCGCAAAATCTACCCGCTCCGCCAGTTCCGCCACCTCGCGACGCAGCTCCTCCAGCCCCGCCGTCAACTCCTCCTGCCTCGCCGCGAGCGCGGGGCTCGCTTCGCCTCCCGCCTGCAACTTGGCGGTGTACGCTTTGCTCAAGGTCCGGACGATCAGCCAGCTGAAAAAGCCGCCGAACAGGACGATGGGGATCAGAACCGCCGTTGCTTCGGGGTTCATCCGCCGCGCGGCGGCGCCAGCCGCTCGCCCTCGCGCTTCTGCGCCAGCAGACGCTCGGCGAAGTCCAACCGGTCGGCGAGATCGCCCACCTGTTGGCGCACCTGCTGCAGCTCATCCAGCAGCTCGGCGCGCAACAG
>DATNOR010000228.1:0-36582 GCA_035601235.1 Gemmatimonadales bacterium | reverse complement strand
CGCCCTAGGGGTCCCGGTGGTACGGCGGGCTGACGCCCTCAGCCAGGCCGTCGCCGGTGGAACGGTGGTCGCCGTGGCGGGGACGCACGGCAAGACGACCACCACGGTGATGGTCACGGAGGCGTTGGCGGCCGCCGGGCGGGATCCCACGGGACTCGCCGGCGGCCGCGTCGCTCGGTGGGGCGGCAACGCCCGAGTGGGAAAAGGGCGGCGGGAGCTGTTCGTGGTGGAGGCGGACGAGTTCGACCGCGCGTTCCTGTCGCTCGCGCCGACCGTGGCGGTGGTGAACAACGTCGAGGCCGATCACCTCGAGTGCTACGGCGGGAGTGTGGCGGCGCTGGAAGACGCGTTCGCCGAGTTCGCCGGGCGGGCGCGGCGGGCGATCGTCGGCGCGGACGACGCGGGCGCGGCGCGGGTGGCGGCGCGGCTCGCCGTCCCGGTGTGGCGGGTGGGGTTGGGTGCCGGCGTGGACGTGCGCATCGCCGACCCGGCGTTGGGCGAGCGCGGCTCGGCGGCGCGGATTGAGCTGCCCGGTGGTCGGGCGCTCGCGTTGCGACTGCTGGTCCCGGGGCTCCACAACCTGCGCAACGCGGCGGCGGCGCTGGCGGTGGTGCACGAGCTCGGAGCCGATCTCGAGCGGGCGCTCGCCGCGCTGGCGGAATTCGGCGGGGTGGGGCGCCGGTTCGAGCGGGTGGGTGAGGCGCGCGGCGTGACGGTGGTGGATGACTACGCGCACCACCCGACGGAGGTCGCGGCGACGCTCGCCGCGGCGCGGCAGGCGTTCCCGCGGCGCCGCGTGGTAGCGGTGTTCCAGCCGCACCTGTTTTCGCGCACCGCGCTGCACGGTGAGGCGCTGGGCCGGGCGCTCGCGGCGGCGGACGTGGTGGTGGTGGCCCCGATCTACGCGGCGCGCGAGCAGCCGCTCGCGGGCGTGAGTGCCGATCTCGTGGCACGGGGAGCGGTCGGCGCGGGCGCCACCACGATCGCGGTGCGCGAGCGGGCGGGACTGACCGAGCGGGTGGTCGAGACGGTACGGGCGGGCGACGTGGTGTTCACGCTCGGGGCGGGGGACATCACGCGCGTCGGGCCCGAACTGCTGGCGCGGCTGGGGAACGCGGCGTGACGAGGGCCTTACCGCGCTGGCGGCGGCGGGCGCTGGTGGGCCTCGCGGGATCGGGCGTGCTCACGCTGCTGTGGCTCGGCGCGCCGTTCGCGCTGCGGCGGCTGCGGGTGTTCCGGGTGCGGCAGGTGGAGCTCGTGGGCGTGCGCAATCTCGCCCCCGACGCGGTGATCGCGGCATTGCGGCTCGGACCCGGGGCGAGCGTGTTCAGCGATACGCGGCTGCTCGCTGACCGGGTGCGCGGTCTCGCCGGTGTGGCGGAGGCCCGGGTGGTGCGTCATCTGCCGGCGGCGCTGACCGTCGAGCTGCGGGAAGTGGAGCCGGCGGCGCTCACGCCGGGCCCGCGCGGGACGCGCCTGGTGGCGGTGGACGCTGCGGGTCACCCGCTGCCGTTCGATCCCGCGCGCTCCGGGCTCGATTTGCCGATCGCGGCGAGCGGCGACTCGGGGGTAGTGGCCGTGCTGGCGCTGATCCAGTCGGTGGATCCGGCGCTGTTTCAAACCATCACCGGCGCGCGCCGGATGGCGCGCGGCGACGTGCTGCTGGAAGTCGGGTCGCGACGGGTGCTGGTGCGGCGCGACGCCGGGCCGGAGGTGATTCGGGCCGTGGTGCTGGTGGCACAGGATCTCGCGGCGAGGGGGCGTTCCTACGTGGAGCTCGATGCCCGCTTCGCGGGCCAGGTGGTCGTGCGACGCAAGGCGACCGCGGACGGGGCCGGTGAGGGAGGCGCGTGAGCCGGGATCGCCTGGTCGTGGCCGGGCTCGATCTCGGCAGCACCAAGACGTGCGCCGTGATCGCGGAGGTGGTGGGGGACCTGCCGCGCCTGCCGCTCGCCAAGGTGCTGGGGGTGGGGCTCGCGAAGAACGCCGGCGTGCGCCGGGGTATGGTGCGCGACATCGACGAGACGAGCCGGTCCATCGTCGCCGCGCTGCGCGACGCCGAACGGATGGCGGGGGTGAAGGTGGGCGGGGTGACCTGCGGGATCGCCGGCGAGCATGTCTCGGCCCGCACCTCGACCGGCGTCGTGGCGGTGTCGGGGGACGAGATCACCCCGGAGGACGTGGCGCGCGTGAACGAGGTCGCACGCGCCGTGTCGCTCGGGCGGGACCACGAGCTGCTGCACGACATCCCGCAGGAGTACGTGGTCGACCAGCAGCGCGGCATCTCGGATCCCGTCGGGATGACGGGCACGCGGCTCGAAGTCGAGATGTATCTCGTCACGGTGCAGTCGACCGCGGCGCAGAATCTCCGCAAGAGCGTCGAGCGGGCACGCTACCGCGCCGCCGACCTGGTGCTCGAGCCGCTGGCCGCGTCGTACGCCGTGCTGACGGACGACGAGCGGGAGCTGGGCGTGGCGCTGGTGGAGGTCGGTGGCGGCTCGACGGGCGTGGCGATCTTCCACGAGGGCAAGATCCGCCACCTCGCGTCGATCAAGTTCGCCGGTACGCACGTGACGAGCGACATGATGCAGGGCCTGGGCGTGACGCAGGCGGACGCGGAGCGGCTCAAGGAGCGGCACGGCGTCGCGTACCAGCCGCTGGTGGACGCGTCGGAGATGATCAACTTGCCGTCCACGCCGAGCCAGGGCGCACGGCAGGCGTCCCGCGAGCTGTTGTCGCACATCATCCACCAGCGGGTGGACGAGATCTTCCAGCTGGTGCAGCGCGAGTTCGAGCGGGCGGGGTACGGGGGCGGCCGCTTGCCGGCCGGGGTGGTCCTGACGGGGGGAACGGCGCATCTGCCGGGAATGGTGGAGCTGGCACGCGAGGCGTTCGCGGTGCCGGTGCGGGCCGGGAGCCCAGAGCAGGGGATCTCGGGACTGGTCGACAGCGTGCAGGCGCCGCGCTACGCGGTGCCGGTCGGGCTGGTGCTGTACGCCGCGCGGCGGCTGGCGCAGGGCGGCGCGGCGGGAGGGGGCGGCTCGCTGGTCCGGAGCGCGGGGGTCGACAAGCTGTTCGGACCGCTGAAGCGGTGGTTGCAGGACTTCTTCTGATCGGTCACCCGAGGGAGCCATGATCTTCGAGCTCGAAGAGACCGTCTCGCAGAACGCCCGGATGAAGGTCGTCGGTGTCGGCGGCGGGGGCGGTAACGCCCTGAACCGCATGGTCGACGAGGGACTCCAGGGCGTCGAATTCATTTCCGTGAACACCGACGCGCAGGCCCTGCTCAACAACAAGGCCGACGTGAAGGTGCAGATCGGCAAGAAGCTCACCCGCGGGTTGGGCGCCGGCGCGCGCCCCGAGATCGGCCGCCAGGCCATCGAGGAAAACCGCGACGAGGTGCTGCACTCCCTCCAGAACGCCGACCTGGTGTTCGTCACCTGCGGCATGGGCGGGGGCACCGGCACCGGCGCCGCGCCGATTATCTCCCAGATCGCACGTGATTTGGGCGCCCTCACCATCGGCATCGTGACGAAGCCCTTTCTGTTCGAGGGCCGCAAGCGCATGCGGCAGGCGGAAATGGGCATCGCCGAGATGCGCAAGCACGTCGACACCATGGTCGTGGTGCCGAACGAGCGGCTCTTGGCCGTGGTGGGCAAGGGCATCCCGTTCCAGGACGCCCTGAAAAAGGCCGACGAGGTGCTGCTGCACGCCACCCAGGGCATCTCCTCGCTCATCACGGTCACGGGTATCGTGAACGTCGATTTCGCCGACGTGCGCACCGTGATGCAGAACGGCGGCGCGGCGATCATGGGCACCGGCATGGGGCGGGGCGAGAACCGCGCGATGGAAGCGGTGCAGCAGGCGATCTCGTCGCCGCTGCTCGACAATATCTCCATCACGGGCGCGACGGGCGTGCTCATCAATATCACCGGCGGCGAGGACCTGACGCTCGGCGAGGTCACCCAGATCTCCGACGTCGTCAAGGACGCGGCGGGCGAGGAGGCCGAGATCATCTTCGGAACCGTGAACGATCCGGCGATGCACGGCGAGATCCGCGTCACCGTGATCGCGACGGGGTTCGACCGGCAGAGCGCCGCCGCGGAGGCGCCGGGCCGGGCGCCGGGCGTGCTGCCGTTCCGGGAGCGCGGCCGGCCGGCGGTCGCGCCGCCCGGGTACGTGAAGCCGGCCGAGCAGCCGGCCCGGCGCAACGCCGCCGCCAACCCCCCGCTGCCGGCGGAGCTGAACGAGCTCGAGATCCCCACGTTCATCCGCCGGCAGATGGACTGATGCCGTCGTCCTGGCGGGCGAGCCATTACATCGTCGCCGGCGTGCTGGTCGCCGGCGGCCTCGTCTGGGCCACGGGCGTCGCGTGGCCGTGGCGGCGGCCGCTCACCGCGCCCGCCATCCTGGTGAACGCCGCGTACAGCGACGCGGACGACGCGCTGGGCCGGCGCGAGCGGCTCGCCGACGTGCTGGAGCGCGCCGGCGTGACGGGCCGCGACTATGCGAGCTTCCTCGCCGCCGCCAAGAGCCTGCCCGTGCGCCGGCTCCGCCCGGGCCTGGCGTTCCAGGTTCGCCGCCTCAAGACCGACAGCGTCGCGAGTCGCATCACCATCAGGCTGTCGCCGGAGCGGCGCCTCACGGTGAACCGCAGCGACTCTGGCTGGGCGGAGACGGTCGAGACGATCCCGTGGACCCTCACCAGGCTGCGCGTCACGGGCACGATCGAATCGTCGCTGTACGACGCGTTAGACAGAGCCGTCTCGGACACCTTCCTCCCTGGCGCCGAGCGACGCCAGCTCGCCTGGGCGATCGCCGACGTGTACGACTGGGAAGTGGATTTCACGCGCGACATCCGCCCCGGCGACCGCTTCACGGTGCTGCTCGATCGCCTGGAGTCGTCCGAAGGGGAGCGGCGCTTCGGCCGCATCCTGGCCGCACGGGTCGACGTCGCCCGCACGCCGGAATACGCATTTTACTTCGAGGATTCGACGGCGGGTCGCGGCGGCTTCTACGACGAGCGCGGGCGCTCGCTGCGGCGCGCGTTCCTGCGGGCGCCGCTCCAGTTCCGGCGCGTCTCGAGCGGGTTCGGCTCCCGCTATCATCCGATCCTGCACACCTGGCGACATCACGAGGGCGTGGACTTCACGGCGGCGTACGGGACCCCGGTGCGCGCCACCGCCGACGGGATCGTGACCCGCATCGGGCACGATGACACCGGCTACGGCAATCTCATCGAGCTGCGACACGTCAACGGCATCCGGACGCGCTACGGTCACCTGTCGGCGTTCGCCCGCGGCCTGCACGCGGGGGAGCGGGTCGATCAGGGTGAGACGATCGGCTACGTCGGCTCGACCGGCCTCTCGACCGGGCCGCATCTGCACTACGAGTTCCTGGTGGGCGGTCGCCCCACCAATCCGCGCCGCAAGGACATGGGCGCCGGCACGCCGGTGCCCAAGAGTCTCGACGCGGCCTACGGCGCCGCGCGCGAGGCGCTGCGGGCCCAGCTCGAGCCGAACGGCCCCCCCGCCCCCGCCGTCGCCGCCGCGCGCGATTAGTCTCCTTTAGTTTTCTTTCTGCTCGTGGAGCTGTATCCCGCCGTTGACATCGAGGGCGGGCGCGTGGCCCGTTCCACTTCCGCCTCCGATCCCATCGCCGTCATGCGGCAGTTCGCCCACGACGGCGCCCGCTGGGTGCACGTCGTCGATCTCGACCGCGCCTTCGGCAAAGGTGAGAACCGCGAACTGACCCGCCGCCTCCTGGCCGAGGCCGCCGTGCGGATCCAGGTGGGGGGCGGCCTGACGAGCGACGAGGACGTCGCCGAGCTCGTCGGCTGGGGCGCGACCCGAGTGGTGATCGGGACGGCGGCGGCGGTCGATGCCGTGCTGGTGGCGCGGTTGCTCGCGCGCTATGGCGCGGAACGGCTCGCCGTGGGCATCGACGCGCGCGACGGCCGGGTCGCGGCGCGCGGCTCGGACGTGAGCTTCGCGCTCGCCCCGCTCGAGCTGGCGCGCCGCGTGCGCGGCCAGGGCGCCCGCACCGTGATCTACACCGACGCCGCCCGCGACGGCAGCCTCGCGGGGCCCGACGTGGACGGGGCACGCGCCATCGCCGCGCTCGGGGGGGGGCTCGACGTGATCGTGTCGGGCGGGGTCGCGTCGCTCGACGACCTCCGCCGCCTGCGCGACGCGGGGCTCGCCGGCGCCATCGTGGGGCGCGCCCTGCACGCGGGACGGTTCACGTTGCGCGAGGCCCTGACGTGCACCGCCTGACGCTGGGCCTCGCCGCCCTGCGCGGCACGGGCGTCGGCGCCCTCCTGCTCCTCATCTGGAACCCGACGGCGGTCCGCCTCGGCGTGGGGGACGCGCCACGCCTCGTCCTGCTCGACGCGTCGCTCTCCATGGCGGGGCAGGGCGGACACTGGGCCGCGGCGCTCGACACGGCGCGCGCGCTGGCGCGGGGTGACGTCATCTGGCGATTCGGCGCGCGCGTCACGGCCTTCGATACGCTGGCTCCGCGAGACGGCGCGACCCGGCTCGCGCCGGCGCTCGCCGCCGCCGCGGCGCGCGGCGGCCCCGTGGCGATCGTCACCGACGGCGCCATCTCCGATCGCACCGACGCTCCCGCCGATCTGCTGCGGTTCGCGCGGATCGTCGTCCTCCCGCGGATGCCGTTCTTCGATGCGTTCGTGTCCGACGTCAGTGGCCCATCGCGCATCGCCGCGGGCGATACCATCCGGCTCAGGGTGAGTTACGGAACCGCGGGGAAACGGGAAACGGGAAACGGGAAAGGGACGGCGGTACTGGGAGCGAGCGCCGCCGGCCGGCGGATCGTGTCACGGGTCGTAAATCTTCCTGATAGCGGAATCGTGTCCACCGATCTCACGTTTCCCGTTTCCCGTTTCCCCTTTCCCGGCTGGGTGGCGGTGGACGTGCGGTTGGAGGGCGTTTCCGACTCCGAACCCCGCGACGACGCGCGCACGGTCGTGCTCCAGGTGAGCGCGCCGCCGTCGATCGTGCTGCTCGCCTCGCCTCCCGACTGGGACACGCGCTTTCTGGCGCACGCGCTCGAGGACGTCGCGCAAGCGGCTGTGAAAGTCTTCGTGGCGGCGGATCCGGGTGGCACACGCTGGCGTGATGCCGCCACCCTGGCGGCGGTGCGTCCCGGCGAGGTGGCGCGTGCGGTGCAGGGCGCGGCGCTCCTGGTCGAAGCCGGTGATCCCGCGACGTTCGCGCGTGTCACGGCCAAGGGAGCCCTTCTGGTGTGGCCGCTCGGCCGCCGCCAGGAAGGCGACTGGTATGTCCAGCCACCCGCCGCTTCACCGATCGCCGGTGCGCTCGCCGGTGTCGCGTGGGACTCGCTGCCACCCGTCACCGCACTCGGCGAGCTCGCCGCCCTCTCCCCGTCCGACAGCTCGGCGGCCACCGCGCTCACGGCCCGGCTGGCGCGGCGTGGGCCGCCGCGCCTGGTGATCGCGCTGTCGCAGCGCGACGGCAAGCGCCGCGCGACGATCGCAGCGGGAGGATTGTATCGCTGGGCGTTCCGGGGAGGGGCGAGCGGCGAAGCATATCGGGCCGTCGTAGCCGGGCTGACCGACTGGCTGCTGGCCGGGGGGGCGGCGGGCGGGGAGCGGTTCCTGCCGGTGACGACCGTGACGCCGAACGGGCTGCCGCTGCAATGGCGCTGGACGGCTGCCGGGGAACCGCGCGACGTCGTGGTCGCGCTCACCACGACGCGCGGCCAGCAGCAGGACACGCTGCGGTTCGATGCCGGGGGTCGGGCCCAGCTGTGGCTGCCGCCGGGCGAGTACCGCTACGCGGCCGCGGAGGGGCCGGAGCGCGGCCTGGTCGCGGTCGACACGTACTCGGACGAATGGCGCCCGGCGCCCGTCGTGGTCGCGGCGCAACCGGGTACGGCGGGGGGGCGGCTCGCCGGCGTCGCGCTGCGCGACCGCTGGTGGCTGTTCGTGGTGGCCATCGCCGCTTTCGCCGCAGAGTGGGCGTGGCGGCGGCGCCAGGGACTGCCATGACAACGCCGGGAAGCGGGAAACGGGAAACGGGTAACGTGAGTCTCTGGCGCCGACTCGTGCAAGCGGTGCGCCGGTCATCTGACGCGAACGCGACCGAGGCAGAGCGCATTCTCCTCGAGGCCGATTTCGGCGTAGAGGCAACGGAGCAGATCCTCGCCGCGGTGTCGGGCGCGACTGACGGCGAGTTTCGGGCCGCCGTGGAGCGTGCCGTGACCGCCGCGCTCGTCGCCGCTGCGCCCGGTGATCCCGGTGCGCTCGCGCGAGCGCCCACGCCGCCCACGGTGATCCTCGTGTTCGGCGTGAACGGCGTGGGGAAGACGACGACCGTGGCGAAGCTCGCCGCCCGGCTGGCGCGCGACGGGCGGTCCGTGCTGCTCGCGGCGGCGGACACGTTTCGCGCCGGTGCCACGGAGCAGCTCCAGGCGTGGGCCGGCCGCCTGGGCGTTCACGCGGTCACGGGCACGGGCGATCCCGCGGCCGTGGCCTTCGACGCCATCGCGGCGGCGCGCGCGCGCGGGTCCGACACGGTGCTCGTCGATACGGCCGGGCGGCTCCACACGGAGGACCGGTTGCTCGAGGAGTTGAAGAAGGTGGTCCGGGTGGTGGCGAAGCAGCAGCCGGGAGCGCCGCACGAGTCGCTGCTGGTGCTCGACGGCACCGTGGGACAGAGCGCCGTGCATCAGGCCCGCGCGTTCGCGGGGGCGGTGCCGCTCACCGGGCTCGTCGTGACCAAGCTCGACGGCACCGCGAAAGGCGGGAGCGTGGTCGCGCTCCAGCGCGCGGTTCCGGTCCCGGTGCGGTTTCTCGGGACCGGAGAGGCCCTGGAAGATCTCGAAGTCTTCGACGCCGCACGGTATGCCCGCCGCCTGGTGGATGCGTCGTGACGCTCCAGCTCACAATGTCGGTCAAGTACTTGAAGGGCGTCGGGCCCAAGCGGGCCGACGCGCTCGCACGGCTAGGGCTGCGCACGGTGGGCGACCTGTTGTATCACGCGCCGCACCGCTACCTCGATGCCACCACCGTCACGCCCCTCGCCCAGGTGCACGTGGGCCAGGACGTGACGTGCGTAGGGCGGGTGGCGAGCACCGGCGTTCTCCCCACACGCAAGGGCCTGCGGGTGTTCCGGGCGGTGCTGCGCGACGACCGAGCGGGTGCCGGCGGCGCGCTCGAGTGCGCCTGGCCGGGACAGCCGTTCCTCGAGCGCCAGATCAAGAAAGGACAGCTGCTGCTCGTGACCGGGCCCGTACGCTACTACCACGGCCGCCAGCTGGTGCCGCGCGAGTTCGTGATCCTGGCGGACGAGGGAGACGCGGGCCCCGAGCGCGGGCTCGTCCTCCCCATCTACCCGGCGACGGAGGGCCTGACGCACCGCCAGATCCGCGGGCTCATCCACGTGCACCTCGACGCGCTGCTGGCGTTGGTGCACGACCCGCTGCCCGGGGCGCTGCGCGAGGCCGTAGGCCTGCCGGAGCTCCGCACCGCGCTGGCGGCGGTGCATCGGCCGGCGGCGGCGGCGGACGCGGAAGCCGGGCGTCGCCGCCTCGCGTTCGACGAGCTGTTCGACCAGCAGCTGGTGCACGCGCGGGCCCGCGCGCTCGCCAAGCGCGCACGGGCGGGGATCCGCTTCGCCCTCAAGCGGGAGCTCACCACCCGTCTCAAGGAGCATCTGCCCTTCGAGCTGACCGGCGACCAGCGGCACGCGATCCGCGAGATCGCCGACGACATGACGGCGCCGCTGCGCATGCACCGCCTGCTGATGGGCGATGTCGGAACCGGGAAGACCGTCGTGGCCCTGTTCGCGATGCTGCTCGCCGTGGAGAACGAGTACCAGGCGGTGATCATGGCCCCCACGGAGCTGCTCGCCGAGCAGCACCTCGCGACGCTGACCCGGCTGCTCGCGCCCCTCGAACTCAAGCCGGACGTGCTGATCGGCCGGCTGAGCGCGGCGGAGAAGGCGGCGGCGCGCGAGCGGATCGCCGCGGGCGCATCGCGGGTGATCGTCGGCACGCACGCCCTGATTCAGGAGTCGGTGAAATTCCGCCGCCTGGGCCTCGTGGTGATCGACGAGCAGCATCGCTTCGGCGTGGAGCAGCGCGCGGCGCTGGTGGAAAAGGGCGACGCGCCCGACGTGCTGCTGCTCACCGCGACGCCCATCCCGCGCTCCCTCGCGCTCACCTGGTACGGCGACCTGGACGTGACCGAGCTGCGCGAGCGGCCGCCGGGGCGAGGGCTCGTCAAGACCGCCCTCCGCACCGAGGCGGCGCGCCACAAGATCTACGAGTTCATCCGGTCGGAGTGCGCGGCCGGACGCCAGGCGTACGTGCTGTATCCCGTGATCGACGAGTCGGAGAAGGCCGACCTGAAGGCCGCTACGGTGATGGCCAGCCGGATCGCGAAGGTGTTCCCGGAGTTTGTGATCGGCCTGGTGCACGGGCGGCTCAAGCCGGAGGAGCGCGACGCAACCATGCGCGCGTTCCGCGACAACGCCGTGCACGTCCTGGTCGCCACCAGCGTGATCGAGGTCGGGATCGACGTCGCGAACGCGACGGTGATGCTGATCGAGCACGCGGAACGGTTTGGGCTGGCGCAGCTGCACCAGCTGCGGGGCCGGGTGGGCCGGGGCGCGGCGGCGAGCCACTGCATTCTCCTGTCGGACGTGCCCGAGGCGGCGCCGCGGCTCGAAGCGTTCGCCCAGACGACCGACGGCTTCAAGATCGCCGAGCTCGATCTCGCGCAGCGGGGGATGGGCGAGCTGACCGGGGCACGCCAGTCGGGAGGAGTGCCGCTGCGCTACGCCAACTTCGCCACCGACCTGCCGCTGCTCGAGGCCGCACGTCGCGCGGCGGGGCAGATCATCGCGCGCGACCCGGCGCTGGCGCGCCCGGAGCACGCCGCGTATCGGGAGCGGATCGTCACGCGATACGAGCGGGGGTTCGAGTTGTTCCGGGTGGGATGATGACAACGCGGAAGTCGGAACGCGGAACGCGGAACAGGCAACTCTGTTCCGCGTTCCCACTTCCGCGTTCCGCGTTTCACGGCTAGTCTACCGACCCCATGCTTCCCTTCCACCGCATCGAAGACCTTCCGCCGCTCGTCGGCCAGTCCGTGCTCACCCGCGGCTGGGTCATGACCACGCGCTCGTCGGGGAAGATCGGGTTCGTCACGCTGCGAGACGGCACCGGGTATCTGCAGGTCGTGCTGTCGAAGCAAGAGGTGCCCGAGGCGGCATGGGAGGCGTTCGGCCGGCTCACTCAGGAGACGTCGGTGGAGGTCAGCGGCACGGTGCGCGCCGATGCGCGCGCGCCGGGCGGCGTCGAGCTCACGGCGTCCGACCTGAAGATCATCGGGCCGAGCGTCGAGTTCCCGATCACTCCCAAGGAGCACGGCACCGCCTTCCTGTTCGAGCACCGCCATCTGTGGCTGCGCAGCCGCCGTCAGGTGGCGATCGCGCGCGTGCGCCACGAGGTCGTCCAGGCGATTCGTGACTTTTTCTATGAGCGGCATTTCGTCCTGGTCGATACGCCGATTCTCACCGGCGCGATCGGCGAGGCGGCGGGCCACCTGTTCGCCACCGAATACTTCGACCTGGGCACGGCCTACCTCGCGCAGACGGGGCAGCTGTACGTCGAGGCCGCGGCGGCGGCGCTCGGCAAAGTCTATTGCTTCGGACCCACGTTCCGGGCCGAAAAATCGAAGACCCGTCGGCACTTGACCGAGTTCTGGATGGTGGAGCCCGAGGTGGCGTGGAACGACTCCGACGCCAACATGCGACTGCAGGAGGAGTTCGTTTGTCACATCGTGGCGCGCTGTCTCGAGCGGCGTCGGGCCGAGCTGGTCGAGCTCGAGCGCGACGTGAAACCGCTCGAGGCGGTGCGGTCCCCGTTCCCGCGCATTTCCTACACGGACGCCGTGGCGAAGCTGACGGCGCTCGACAGCGACATCGAGTGGGGGCGCGACTTGGGGGGCGAGGACGAGACGCTGCTCGCCAAGCAATACGACCGCCCGGTGATGGTGTTCAATTATCCC
This sequence comes from Gemmatimonadales bacterium, assembly GCA_035601235.1. Lineage (GTDB taxonomy): Bacteria > Gemmatimonadota > Gemmatimonadetes > Gemmatimonadales > GWC2-71-9 > AG41. The sequence continues at coordinate 24,524 of DATNOR010000228.1, read as the reverse complement.
AAGGCGGTGAAGGCCTTCTATATGAAGGAAAACCCCGCGGACCCCCGCACCGTCCTCAACAACGACATGCTCGCGCCCGAAGGGTACGGGGAGATCATCGGAGGCAGCCAGCGCGAGGACGACTACGACAAGCTGCTGGCGCGGATCCGCGCCGAGCAGCTACCCGAAGACGCCTACCGCTGGTATCTGGACCTGCGCAAGTACGGCACGTTCGTGCACGCGGGCTTCGGACTCGGGCTGGAGCGCACCGTGGCGTGGATCTGCGGCATCGCGCACATCCGTGAGGCGATCGCATTCCCGCGCACGCTGTACAAACTGTGGCCGTAGGTCAGCCCGCCTTCACCTCGTCCCACAACCGGTCCAGGTCCGCCAGACCCACGCGGCCCAGCTCGAGTCCGCGCTGCTCGGCGAGGCGCTCGACTGCCTCGAACCGCCGTGTGAACTTGGCGTTCGCCTGTTCGAGCGCCGCGCGCGGATCGATTGCGAGCTTGCGGGCGAGATTGACCACCGCGAACAAGAGATCACCAACCTCGTCTTCCAACCTTTCCCGTTTCCCCTTTCCCGTTTCCCGCTCCAGTTCGGCGATCTCCTCTTTGACTTTCTGCATCGGTCCCGACGCGTCGGGCCAGTCGAACCCGACGCCCGCCGCCCGTTCCTGCAGCCGGTAGGCCATCAGCAAGGGTGGCAACGCAGCCGGCAAGCCGTCGAGGACGCCACGTTTCCCCTTTCCCGTTTCCCTTTTCCCGAGTTCCCACGATGGCGGCTTGTCGCCCAGCCCGAAGAGATGGGGATGCCGCCGCCGCATCTTTTCCTCGAGCGCGTGCGTCACCGCCTCGGCGTCGAATTCGCCGCGCTCCTCCCCGATCACGATCTGGAACGCGAAGTGCAGCAGCACGTCGCCGAGCTCGTCGCGCAGCCCGGCGGCGTCGCCCAGCTTGAGCGCCTGATCGAGCTCGAGCGCTTCTTCCACCAGGTAGGGGCGTAGCGTCGCGCGCGTCTGCACGCGGTCCCATGGGCAGCGGGCGCGCAGCTCGCGCACCAGCGCGAGGGCGCGGGCGAGGGCGGTGTCGGGGGGCGCGGATGTCGGACGATGTTCGGTCATTCGTAACGATAATCGGCGCCCTGAGAGGGCGCGCTCGGCGCCTGGGTGCGCCCTTAGAGGGCGCACGTTGCGCCGAGCCCGGGCTCTCAGCCCGGGTTCATCGGTCTCAAGCTCTTTTTCGGTTGCCTTTGACCGGCGAGCCGCGTTATCATACGCGCGCCTGTGAACGGGTCCGTCCGGGGGCGCGAGTCCCGCGCGTGGGTCGAGGTCAACCTCGCCGCCGTCGTCGAGAACGCCCGCGCGGTGGCCCGGGTCGCCGGCACACGGCTCCTCCCGGTGGTGAAGGCGAATGCCTACGGGGTAGGAGCCGTCGCCGTCTCCAAGGCCCTCGAGGCAGTCGACCCGTTGGGGTACTGCGTCGCGACCATCGAGGAGGGGGCCGAGCTGCGGGCGGCGGGGATCGCGCGGCCGGTGCTCGTGTTCATGCCGGCGCGGCCCGATCTGTTCGACGCCTACCAGGCGCACCGGTTGACGCCGGCGCTCGGTGACCGGGCGAGCATCGACGCCTGGATGGCGCGGGGGCCGCGGGGCGGCGCGTTCCACCTGGAGATCGACACGGGGATGAGTCGCTCGGGGGTGCGCTGGGACGAGATCGAGCCAATCGCGGACCTGCTCGACACGCCGTACCTCGAAGGCTGCTACACCCATTTTCACTCGGCCGACCGGCGCGACGGCTCGGCCGAAGCGCAACTCGAGCGCTTCAACACCGCCGTGGGCCGTCTGGCGCGGCGGCCGCCGCTCCTGCACGTGGCGAACAGCGCGGCGGCGCTGCGCGGCAAAGCGTTCGCGCTGGATGCGATCCGCCCCGGCATCTCCCTGTACGGGGCATCGGTCGGCGAAGCGTCGCCGATCGGCACGCCGGCGATCGCGTTGCGGGCGCGCGTGGTGAGCGTCCGCAGGGTGCAACGCGGCGAGAGCGTCAGCTACAACGCGTCCTGGACCGCGCCGCGCGACACGACGGTGGCCACGCTGGCGGTCGGTTACGCAGACGGGGTGCGCCGCTCGCTCGGGCTGAAGGGCGAAGCGACGGTGCTCCTGAACGGCGCGCGTTGTCCCGTGGTCGGGCTCGTGACAATGGATTTGACCATGGTCGACGTGGGGGACGGACGCGCCGCCGTGGGTGACGTCGCGACCCTGGTCGGTGAGGCGGACGGGCTGCGCACCACGCTGGACCAGTTCGCTCGTTGGAGCGGCACGTTGCAGCACGAGCTCTTGGCCGGGCTCGGCCCCCGGCTGCCGCGTATCTACGATTGAAGCGCGCCGCCATCATCGTGCTCGACGGGCTCGGCATCGGGGCGTGTCCCGACCAGGCGGCGTACGGCGACACCGGGTCGGACACGCTCGGGAACGTGGCGCGGGCTGTAGGGGGACTCGACTTGCCGAACCTGGAGCGATTGGGGTTGGGCGGGACTCGAGGAATCCCCGGGCTTGCGCCCGGGGTTAGTGCGAGGGCGGCGTACGGCGTGGCCCTCCCCGCCTCGGCTGGCAAGGACTCGACCACCGGGCATTGGGAGATCTGCGGCGTGCTGTTGTCCCAGCCGTTCCGGACCTACCCACAAGGCTTCCCGCGGGAGCTGCTGGATCAGTTCGCGCGCCGGACGGGACGGGGGTGGCTGGGGAACAAGCCGGCCTCCGGCACGCAGATCATCGCCGAGCTGGGCGAGGAGCACCAGCGTACCGGCAAGTGGATCGTATATACGTCGGCGGACTCGGTGTTCCAGGTGGCGGCGCACGAGCACACCGTGCCCCCGGAAGAGCTGTATCGTGCCTGCCGCGCGGCGCGGGAGTTGCTCGTGGGCGAGCACGCCGTCAGTCGGGTGATCGCCCGCCCGTTCACGGGGCGGCCGGGAGCCTACCAGCGGACGCCCGGACGCAGGGATTTCTCGATCCCGCCCGTGGGGGAGACGCTGCTCGACCGGCTCGCCGCGGCCGGCGTGCCGCGGATCGGGATCGGCAAGGTGGACGACCTGTTCGCGGGCCGGAACATCACGAGTGAGCACACGCCGACCAATCGGGACGCGTACCGGCTGGTGGAGCGCGCGCTGGACGAGACCGAGCGGGGATTCATCTTCGTGAACGTGATCGAGTTCGACCAGACGTGGGGGCACCGCAACGACGTCGCGGGGTTTCATGAGGGTCTGCGCGAGCTGGACGCCTGGATTCCCCGACTCGAGGCCCGCGCCACGGGAGACGACGTGATCATCCTGACCGCCGACCACGGGAACGACCCGACGACGCCCTCGACCGATCATTCCCGGGAAGCGGTTCCGATCCTGGCGCTCGGGGGTGGCGTGCGGGCGCGCCCGCTGGGCGAGCGGCGCACGTTCGCCGACATGGGGGCGACCGTGGCCGAGTTCTTCGGCGTGACGCCCCCGCTCGCGGCCGGGACGTCGTTCCTGGCGGAGATCCGGACGTGAGCGCGGAGTTGGTGCGCCGCGCGCGCGAGGTCCAGCGGCACGCCTACTGTCCCTACAGCAAGTTTAGGGTCGGTGCGGCCCTCGAGACAGCCGACGGCGGCGTGTACGTGGGCACCAACGTCGAGAGCGCCTCGTACGGACTCACGATCTGCGCCGAGCGCATGGCGATCGGGGCGGCCGTGGCGGGCGGGGGAGGCGTGGGGACGCGCGCGTTCCGACGCATCGTAGTGGCGACGGACGTGGAGCCACCGGCGTCGCCGTGCGGCGCCTGCCGCCAGCTGCTCGCCGAGTTCGGGCTCGACCTCGAAGTGATCGCCGTGGGGCCCCGGACCGAGCGGCGCTGGGTGCTGCGCGATCTGCTGCCCGACGCGTTCGCCAAGGCGGCGCTCTCGCTATGATGGCGCGGCGGGCGACGCTGATCGGCGGAGTGCTGCTGGCCGCGGCCTGCGTGGAGCGCGTGTCGGCGCCCGGTAATTGCCCGTCGTTCTGTCCCTCGGGTCAGATCCAGATCGTCGACACGGTCCTGACGAGCATCATCTCGCATGACTCATCGTTCCGCGGCTATGTAACGGCGCTGCACGCGCCGCTGATGCTCGCGGCCGATCTCCCCGGATTCGTGGACGGGCGGGCGATCTTCCGGATCAACGGGTACGGCCAGCGCTACCTCCTCGCCGCCGCCGATACCGGCACGATCCTGGGCGCCGACTCGGCGCGCCTGCAGCTCACCTTGGCGCGGCGCGACACCGGGGCGCACAATCTGTCGATCGCGTTGTACCGCTTGCCCATCACGATCGATTCCACCACGACCTTCGCCGACCTGACGGGGCCGTTCACCGACTCGCTCGTCAGGCGGATCAACATCGACACGCTGCTGGCGCGTCCGGGACGCAAGGACTCGATCACGGGCGACAGTGCGGTGGTGGATACCCTGAACCATGTCGTGGTGCTGCACCTCAAGTTTGACACGGCCGCGGCGCACTACATGGGAACCGATTCCGGGACGGTCGCCTACGGCATCCGCGTCTCGGCTGACTCGCTCGCCAGCATCGCGATCGCCAAATCGACCCTGGCGTGGCAATGGTATCTGAGGGTCGATTCCGCCGGCACGCCGGTGGCGCGCAAGCCGGGCCCGCTGGGCTACGCGTTCGCGAGCTTCGTGTTCGACCCTCCGCTACCGCCCACCGATTCCACGCTGGCGGTAGGCGGCGTGCCATCGGCCCGCAGTATCCTGCGCGTCGCGTTCCCGCGCTTCATCCGCGACTCGTCCCAGATCATCCGCGGGACACTCACGCTCGTTCCCGTTGCCCCGGTACAGGGCGCGCCGTCGGATTCGTTCGTGGTCGAGGCGCACACCGTGTTCACGGACGTCGGTGCCAAGTCTCCGATCATCGTCGATGCGACGCGCACCGATACCGCTGTGATTCACGCGGGGATGAGTGACACCGTGCAGATCGAAGTGACGAACCTGTTGCAGTTCTGGGCGTCCGACACGACCCGGGCCACGACGCTGGTGCTGCGCGCCAAAGAGGAGGCGACATCCTTCTCCCAGATCCGGTTCTATCCTTCGGCCGCCCAGGCGTTCCGGCCGGCGCTCCAGATCACGTTCGTGCGACGCTTCCCCTTCGGGCAACCATGACGGCGGACCGGCGGACGGGCGGTCGGGCGGTCGCGACGGCGGTCCTCGCGGCGGTCTTCCTGACCGCCAGTCCGCCCGACCGCCTGACCGCACAGGATTCCCAGTTCGGGATCCGCGGACTGGGCACGCCGGGACGGTGGGAATCGGTGCGGTCCCGCTCGACGGGGGGAGCGTTCGCGCCGTTCGACCCGCTGTCCCCGTTCAGCGAAGCGGCGCTGGCGGACGTGCCGCAGCTCACCGTCACCGCGATGGGGAGCGCGTCGTACCGCGACGCCGAAGTCTCGGGGACGCCGAGCGCCTTGCGCGCGACGCGATTCCCGCTGCTGAACGTGGTCGGGCGAGTGCACCGGCGGCTTGCGATCGCCGCGGGCTACACCACCTACCTCGATCGGACCTGGGACGTGACCCTGCGCGACTCGACCCTGCTACGGGGTACGCTCGAGCGCTACACCGACGAGGTCACGAGCGACGGGAGCATCGCCGATCTCCGGTTGGCGGCCGCCAGCCGGCTGACGCGCCACATCGCGCTCGGCGCGGGGCTGCATTTGCTCTCCGGCTCGACCCGCGAGACCGCCGAGCGCCGCTTCGACGACACGACCTTTCACACCGTGCAGCAGCTCGCCGAAGTGCGCTATTCCGGCATCGGGGTGTCGGGGAGCCTGCTGCTGGGCGTCGCTCGCGGGCTGAGCGTGACGGGCTGGGTCCGGGCGGACCGCCGGCTGCGCGCCACCGTGGCCGACACGACGAGTGCCGACACCGACCTGCCGCGCATGGCGGGAGGCGGCATGCTGTTTTCGCCGAGCCCGAGCGTGCGGTTCGGAGGGTCGGTCGCCTGGCGCGGCTGGGCGCGCGCGGGCGCCGGCGCGTTCGACACCTGGAGCTGGTCGGCGGGAGCGGAGATCGGTGCGGGACACATGCCGCTCCGGTTCGGCGTGCGCGGCGGTCAGCTGCCCTTCGGTCCGGGTCCGACCGCGCCCACCGAATTCGCCGCGGCGGCGGGGACCGGGCGCGCGTTCGCCCAGGGCCGCGCCCTGCTCGACGTGGGGGTGGAGCGGCTCGAACGCCGCGGCGGGGGGCTCACCGAGCGCGTGTGGACCGCCCTCGTGGGCATCACCGTGCGTCCGTGAACGTCTACTTCCATACGTTCGGCTGCAAGGCGAACCAGTACGACACGGCCCTCGTGGAGCAGGCGTTTGCCGACCAGGGGGCAACGATGGTGGACGATCCCGCGGCGGCTGACGTCGCAGTGGTGAACTCATGCACGGTGACGCACGAGGCGGAGGTCAAGCTGCGGCGCTTCGTGCGCCGCCTGGCGCGGGGCAACAGGCTCGAGACGGTGGTGATGGGCTGTGCCGCGGCGCGCGACGATGGGACGATCGCGGCCCTGCCGCACGTGCGTGCCGTAGTGGGTGGAGCAGAGCCTGCGCGGGTGGTCGCGGCTGCGGGGCTCTCCTCACCCCCTGTCCCCCTCTCCGCCATGCGGAGAGGGGGGACGACGTCGCGGTCCCGGGGGCTCCTCAAGATCCAGGACGGCTGCGACGAGCACTGCACCTTCTGCGCGACCACCATCGCCCGCGGCGCGAACCGCTCGCGGTCGATTTCGGAGCTGATCGAGGAAGCGCGGGCGCTCGCGGAGCGGCACGCGGAGATCGTGCTGACGGGGGTCCATATCGGGACGTATGGGCAGGACCGGTCCGGGTGGACCGACCCCGGGGCCACGCCCCGGGGTTCACAAGAGGTTTCGGGTCCCGATAACCCCGGGGCACGGCCCCGGGGTTGGTCTACCCTGGGAGACCTCCTCAAAGCCTTGATCACCGCCGTTCCCGCCGTCCGCTTCCGACTCTCTTCCATCGAGGCCACCGAGGTCGACGACACGATCGCCCGGCTCTTGATCGAGGCCCCCCGCAATCTCGCGGCCCATCTTCATGCCCCGCTGCAGTCCGGCTCGAACCGCGTGCTCAAGCGCATGGGCCGGCACTGGTACACCGCCGAGGCGTACCGGGCGCGGCTGGAGTGGCTCGCCGCCCGGCTGCCGGTGCTCGGGCTCGGGGCGGACATCATCGCCGGCTTCCCGGGCGAGACCGAGGACGATCACCGTGCGACCATGGCGCTGGTCGCCGCGCTGCCGTTCACCTATCTGCACGTCTTTCCGTACAGCGAGCGGCCCGGCGCGGCCGCGGCGCGGCTGGGCGCGCCCGTCCCGCCGCCCGTGCTGCACCAGCGGGCGCGCGAGCTGCGCGAGCTGGGAGAGGCCGAAGCCCGGCGTCATCATGCGGGCCGCGTGGGCCAGCCCGCCGACGGCGTCGTGAGCGGGCACGGGGCGGGCAAGGTCGAGGTGCTCACGCAAGACTACGTTTCGGTCTATCTTCCCACCCAAGAGTGGAATGGCAGCGCCCGCTTCGAGGTGACGATTCGATAGCCATGCCGCGCATCTACATCGAGACGTACGGCTGCCAGATGAACGTCGCGGACTCCGAGCTGGTGCTCGGCGTGCTCGAGCGGGAGGGCTACGTCGCCGTCGACGATCCCGCTGCGGCGGACGTCGTGCTCGTGAACACCTGCGCGGTGCGTGACCATGCCGAGCAGAAGGTGCTGTCGCGCGTGGGGGAGCTGAAGCGCTGCAAGCGGCCGGGCGGCGTGCTCGGCGTGGTGGGGTGCATGGCGCAGCGGCTCGGCCCCCGGCTGCTCGAGCGCATCCCCCAGGTGGACCTGGTAGTGGGCCCGGACGGCTACCGCGGGCTGCCGGAGCTGATCGCCCGGGCGCGCGCCGGCGAGCGCGCCGCCGCCGTGGAGTTCAAGGCCTGGGAGCACTACGAGGACGTGCCGCCGGCGCGTGAGGGAGGGGGGGGAGTAGCCCCGTCGGCGTTCGTGACGGTGCAGCGTGGCTGCGATTATCGGTGCACCTTCTGCATCGTTCCGATGACACGTGGGCCGGAGCGGAGCCGCAAGTTGGCGGACGTGGTGCGAGCGGTGGAGCGCCTCGCGGAGGCGGGCACCACGGAGGTGACCCTGCTTGGCCAGACGGTCAACAGCTACCACGACGGCACGCACGATTTCGCGGACCTGCTGCGCGCGGTCGGGGCTGTGCCGGGCATCCGCCGGCTGCGATTCACGTCTCCCTATCCCACGGATTTCGATGAGCGCGTCGTGGCGGCGATGGTCGAAACCCCCGCCGTGTGCGAGCACGTGCACCTGCCGGTCCAGAGCGGCAGCTCGCGCGTGCTCAGGCGCATGCTGCGGCGCTACGATCGCGACCGTTACCTGGCCGTGGTGGCCGCACTGCGGCGCGCCATGCCCGCGATCGCCCTCACGACCGACATCATCGTCGGGTTCCCAGGCGAGACCGAGGATGATTTCCGGGAAACCCTGTCGCTCGTCGAGGCGGTGGGGTTCGACGACGCCTTCACGTTCCGCTATTCGCCGCGCGAGGGTACACCCGCCACGCGTCTCAAGGACGTCGTGCCCGACCATGTCGCCGGGGAGCGGCTCGAGCGGCTCGTCGCGGCGGTCCGGGGCATCGCGCGGCGCAAGAACGTCGCGCTCGTGGGGAGCAACCACGAGGTGCTCGTGGAAGGGTGGGCCAAGCGCGGCGACCTGCTCCAGGGGCGAACCCGCGCCAACAAGGTCGCCCTGTTCCCCGGGCCCGACGAGTGGATCGGGTCGTACCGCATGGTGCGCTTCACCGGCACGACCGGCTCGACCTTCGCGGCGCGGCCGGTCGGCCAGGAGCTCGCGGTCGTGGGGTGACGAACGTGACGTACGAGGTGGTGCAGCGCGAGTACGCGAAGTTACGCCCCCAGCTGCCCCGGTTCTGCGGCTGCGACACCTGCCGCGGCGATGTGGTGGTGTACGCCCTCAACCGGCTCGCCCCGAGCTACGTATCCACGCCGCAAGGCGAAGTGCTGGTGGAGCTGCGGCTCGACAGCGACCAGGAGAAGGCCAAGCTCGACGTGGCGCTGCTCGAGGGGTTCCGCAAGGTGGGGCTGGCGCCCCGCTGCGGGGCGAGGCCCGTGCAGCTGATGTAGGTCGCTAGGCGGCCCCCGTGCGGCCGCCCATTCTCTTCCTGAGTATCGCTTTCGGGCTCGGGTTGTCGGTTGGGCTCGGCGTCATGGCAGCCGACAACGCCGTACCCGGCAACGCCGCACCCGGCAACTCGGCGTTGTGGGGTACGGCGTTGCCGGTTCTGTTGGTGAGCGCGTGGCTCGCACGACGCGCCCCGCTCGGTGCTGCGGTCGGGATCATGGGAGTCGCCGGGACGCTCTGGGGCGTCGCGGCTGTCCGAGAGCGGGACGTCACGTGCGCGGGGCAGTGGTCGCAGGGGACGAGGACTCGCGCCGCGATCGTTCGGCTCGAGGATCCCGCACCCGCGAGCGGCGGTGTCGTCGATGTCGACGTGCTCCCCGGCGCATGCCGCGGCCCGTTGCGGCTACGCTGGCCCGAGGGGCACCTCGCCCGCGGCGGGACGGAGTGGGTGGTCGCGGGCCGGTGGAGCGGCGTCGCAGACCGCGGCGTGCTGGTCGTGCGTCGGGCGGTCCGGCTCGACGCCACACCGCGCGGCCGCGGAGCGGTGCGCGACCGGCTCGCGGCGCGGAGTGCCGAACTGTTCGGTGCGCGGGCGCCGATCGTGGACGCGCTCGTGTTCGCTCCCAACGCCACGCTCGATCCCGACATTCGCGAGCGCTATGTCCGCTCCGGGCTGGCGCATCTGCTCTCCATTTCGGGCCTGCACGTCGGGTTCCTCGCCGCCTGGCTGGCGCTGCTGTTGCGCAAGCTGCGTCTCGCGCCCGGTCCCCGCTTTGCCGCGACGGTCTTGCTGCTCGCCGCGTATCTCTGGCTGCTGGGATGGCCCTCACCCGCCGTGCGGGCGGCCGCGATGTTGCTGCTCGTCGAGATCGCCCGGCGACGCCAGCGCGTAGTGGCGCCGCGCGGCATGGTCGCGCTCTCGGCGCTGGGCGTGCTGCTGGCGGATCCCTGGGCGTTGCGCTCGGTGGGTGCGTGGCTCTCGGTCGCGGGGATCGCCGCCGTGATCTGGGCCGACCGCGCGTGCGCGCGTGAGAGGCGCGTGCTGCGCCTGATCGCGCCGGCGCTGGCCGCCACGCTCCTCACCGCGCCCATCAGCGCCTTCACGTTCGGCACCGTCGCGCCGATCGGCGTGCTCGCGAACCTGGTGGCGATCCCGCTGGCGGGGATCGTGGTGCCGGGCCTCGTCCTCGCGCTGGCGCTGTCGTGGGTGATCGCCGGTGCCGCGCATCTGCTCGCCGCGGGAGCGGGGTTGGGACTCGCCCTGCTCGACCTCGCGGCGGGCGCGGCCGCGGCGGTGCCGGGCGGACACGTCGTGATGGTCGCGGGGTGGGAGGCGGCGGTGCTCTGGGCCGCGGTGGCGGCAGTCGCATGGTGGCTGTGGCATTCGCCGCGGCGGCCGTGGCTGATCGCGGCGCGCGTCGCCTTTTGTGCTACTGTTTTCGTGGCAACGTTGTTGCGCGACGTCGTTGGGCTCGACGCCTGTCGTTGTTTAACGGTATTTTTCCTCGATGTAGGGCAGGGTGACGCAGCAGTGTTGCGCACGCCTCACAGCCGCTGGGTCGTGATCGATGCGGGCCCCCGGACGCCCGAGAGCGACGCGGGGCGCCGGGTCGTGGTCCCGTTCTTGCGACGCCAGGGCGCCCGCCGGGTGGCAGTGGCGGTGGCGACCCACGGCGACGCGGATCACCTGGGCGGCATGCCCGCGGTGGTGGAAGCGTTCGATCCCGAGCTCGTGCTCGAGCCGGGGGAGCCGCTGGGGCGGCCGCTGTATCTCGAGTTTCTGGCCCGGGTAGAAGAGTCGGGCGCGCGCTGGCATCCGGCGCGGGCGGGCGACCGGATCGAGCTGGACGGAGTGGCGCTCGAGGTGCTGAGCCCGGACTCGCTGTGGATGACGCTGCCGCTCGATGTGAACGAGCACGGGGTGGTGCTGCGGGTGTCGTACGGCGCCGTGCGGCTGCTGTTCCAGGCGGACGCCGGGCTGCCGGTCGAGGCGCGGCTCGCGGGGCGCGTGGGTCCCGTCGAGCTCCTGAAGGTGGGGCATCACGGCTCGCGCAGCGCGACCTCTGACGCGTGGCTCGACGAGCTGGCGCCGCACGAGGCGGTGATCAGTGTAGGCCGGCACAACCGCTACGGCCACCCGACGCCCGAAGTGCTCGCGCGCCTCGCGGCGCACGGCGTCGCGGTGCTCAGGACCGACGAGCGCGGCACGATCACTTTCTCCACGGACGGTCACGGTGCAAGGCTCCGAAGTCATCACGATTGAGCGCTTCATCATGGAGCAGGAGCGGCTGCACCCCGAGGCGACCGGGGAGCTGTCGAACCTGCTGTACGACCTGTGCCTCGCGGCGAAGATCATCTCGCGACACGTGCGGCGCGCCGGCCTGAGCGACATCCTGGGTCCCGCCGGCGCCGTCAACGTCTCGGGCGACTTGCAGCAGAAGCTCGATCTCTTCGCCAACGAGACCGTGCGCCAGAGCGTGCAGTTCACGGGCCGCGTATGCGTCACGGCGTCCGAGGAAGACCAGGCGCCGGTGCCGGTCCCGGCGGGCAAACCGTCCGGGAAGTACGTCGTGTTGTACGATCCGCTGGATGGCTCCGCCAACATCGACGTGAACGTGTCGATCGGCACGATCTTCTCGATTCACAAGCGCGTCACCAAACGCAGCGGCACGGCGGGCCTGGCCGACTGTCTCCAGGTGGGCAAGAAGCAGGTCGCGGCGGGATACATCCTGTACGGCTCGAGCACGATGCTGGTGTACACGACGGGGCAGGGAGTGCACGGCTTCACGCTCGATCCGACCATCGGCGAGTTTCTCCTGTCCCATCCCAACATCACCACGCCACCGGTCGGCCGGTACTACAGCGTGAACGAGAGCAACTGGAACCGCTGGACGCCGGCGGTGCAGCGCGTGGTGGGCGCGTTCAAGAACGGCGAGGGCACGGTCCAGCCCAAGAACGCACGCTACATCGGCTCGCTCGTCGCCGATTTCCATCGCAATCTCATCTCCGGCGGCATCTTTCTCTATCCTGCCGCCACGAATTACCCGCAGGGCAAGCTGCGTCTCTTGTACGAAGCGGCGCCGCTCGCGCTCGTGGTGGAGCAGGCGGGGGGCCGGGCGACCGATGGCTGCCGCTCCATTCTCGACATCGTGCCCGAGGACCTGCACCAGCACACGCCACTCGTGATCGGCAGCCGGGACGACGTCGGGTTCGCGGCGCGCATCATCGGCGCCGAGGCCGCCGTGTCGGCGCGGTGAGCGAACGCCAACCGGTGTACGGTCCGGAGGACTGGACCGGCGATCCGGCGCGCGAGCTCGGCGACGCCGGCACGTTCCCGTTCACGCGCGGCGTCCATCCGAACATGTATCGCGGCAAGCTCTGGACCATGCGCCAGTACGCGGGCTTCGGGACGGCGGAAGCCACCAATGCGCGGTTTCGTCATCTGCTCGCCGCGGGTCAGACGGGGCTGTCGGTCGCGTTCGACCTGCCGACCCAAATGGGGTACGACTCCGACCATCCCATGGCCAAGGGCGAGGTGGGGCGCGCCGGCGTGGCGATCGACACCGTGGACGACCTGGCGCACCTGTTCGAAGGGATTCCCCTGGACCGGGTCTCCACGTCCATGACGATCAACGCGACGGCGGCCGTGCTGCTCGCGATGTACGTCGCGGTCGGGGAAGAGCAGGGCGTGCCGCGGGCCAAGCTGCAGGGGACGGTGCAGAACGACATCCTGAAGGAGTTCATCGCCCGCGGCACCTACATCTATCCGATCGAGCCGTCGTTGCGGCTCGCCACCGACGTGTGCCGCTTCGTGGCCGCGGAGCGGATGAGCTTCAATCCCATTTCGGTGTCGGGGTATCACATGCGCGAGGCCGGGGCGACGGCGGTCGAGGAGCTGGCATTCACGTTCGCGAACGGTCTCGAGTACCTGCGGCGTGCGGTGGCGTTGGGACTGGACGTGAACCAGCTCGCCCCACGCGTGTCGTTTTTCTTCGCGTCGTTCACCGACCTGTTCGAAGAAGTCGCAAAATTCCGAGCGGCCCGGAGACTGTGGGCACGTCTCATGAAAGAGCGCTTCCAGGCGGACGACGCGGCGTGTCGCCTGCGGTTCCACACGCAGACGGGCGGGTCGACGCTCACGGCGCAGCAACCCAAGAACAACGTGGTGCGGGTGGCGATCCAGGCGCTCGCAGCGGTGCTGGGCGGCACCCAGTCGCTCCACACCAACGCCTACGACGAAGCCCTGGCGCTCCCCACCGAGCAGAGCGCGACCCTGGCGCTCCGCACCCAGCAGATTCTCGCGCACGAAACCGGGGTGCCGGAGACGGTGGACCCGGTGGGCGGGAGCTGGTACGTCGAGGCGCTTACCGACCGGATGGAGCGCGAGGCCCGTGCGCTGCTCGATGGGATCGAGCAGGCAGGCGGGGCGGCGCAGGCGGTCGGGCGCGGCGTCTTTCAGGAAGCGATCGCCAAGAGCGCCTACGCCGCACAGCGGGCGATCGAGTCCGGCGAGACCGTGGTCGTGGGCGTGAACGAGTACACCGACGAGCAGCGGACTCCGTCGGTGCCCGCGCCCGACTACGGGGCGCTCGCCGCGGAGCAACGCGCCCGCGTGGCACAGACCCGCGTGAAACGGGAAACGGGAAAGGTGAAACGGGTGCTGGGTGCGCTCGAAGCCGCCGCGCGCGATGCCGCGGCGCCCCTCATCGAGCCCATTCTCGCAGCGGTCCGGGCGCGGGCCACCGTGGGGGAGATCTCGGACGTGTTGCGGGGTGCGTGGGGCGTGTATCGCCCCTCATGACGCCACGGCGTCGTACACGCGCCGGAACTTGAGGTAATCCTCGGTCACTTTGCCACCACCCGACCCTTTCCGCTCCACCACGAAGTCGTTCCCCTGCCAATGCGCTTTGATCTCGATGTCCCGCCGGCGAGCGTGAGCCCGGCGAGGGCAATCCGTGTGGTCAGGTTCATGGCTCTCCTCTGCCCCCACCGCGGGCGCGTCCTCCGAACCCCGGGGACTTGAGCGCGTCGGGGAGTCGTTTCCATTGCTCCGGTGTGAGCACGGCGCGCGCCCGGTCGAGCGCCTTGCGGATGTTGTCGCGTCCGGCCTGCAACCGCGGCCGCAAGCGGGCGAACAGGATCCCCGGGTCGGGGCGGTCCCCGGCGCGTTGCACGTCGGCCCGGAGCGAGTCCCGCACCGCGCCGTTCTTGGCGTCGAGCGAGTCGGCGATCGCTTTCAGAGCCGCCACTTGTGAGTCAGCGAGCTGGAGCGTGTCCTTGAGGCCCAGCATGACGCTGATCGGGTTCGGCAGGACCTGGGCGAAGCGCGCCGCGAAGCTCGCCACGCTGGCGGTATCCCCGCCCAGCAGCCCTGCGCCTCCCCTGCGGCCGCCACGCCCGCCGAATGCCGTGCGGATCCGGTCGCGGGTGCGGTCCGGCCCGATCGCGAGGTGCGCCTGGATGCCGATCTGGAACGGCACGGTGACGCCGCCGTTCGCCCCCGCGATGGCGCCGAACCGCTGGTTCACGGCGTAGCGGAAGCTTTCGGACGTTGGATCGAACCCTCTGACGTAGAGGAGCACCGGATCGGGCGCGGCGCTGAAGCCCCACCCGCGCAGGTTCGCCGTGCCGTGCAGCCATTCGTCCAGGCCGCCGAGCAGGTTCACGGTCACCAGGGAAATCGTCAGCCGCCGGTCGAGCCCGAGCCACTCGGGCCGCCAGTTGAGCTGCAGGTCGAGCGACGGCTGCCACGGGCCGCGGCACGAGTTCCGGGCGGCGACCTGGTCGAGCTGGGTCGCGAGACAGCTCTCGACCGCGGCGGGAGCGTTCGCGAGCAGGGTGCGCATCGCGCGGGCCACGCTCGTATCGGTCGTGGTGGCGGGATTGAACACGAACGCGCGGTCGTTGCGCGCGCCGTCGCCGTTGATATCCGATCCGACGGTGGGTGTGAACGGCGTTCCCGACGTGAGGCGCCCGATCGCGGTGATTTCAACAGCGGCGGTGATCGGGTACGTCAGCGTGCCCAAGAACGCGTGTCGCCGCTCAAAGCTCGACGTGGCCCATTCGCGCGTGTTGGGGTCCCCCGCGGTGCTCGCGGCGGCGAACCCCTGCGACGACGCGCCCGACGAGAACGACGACTGGTCGCGCGCCCGCGTGTACGTGTAGGACAGCTGAAAGCTCATCCCTCGTCCCGTGAACCCGCCGAAGCCCAGCGTCATCTGCTTGGTGTCCGACTGGAGATCCGACCCGATCACCAGCACCTGTCCGAACTGTGGATAGAGCCGCGAATTGGCGGAGCTGAGCGCCCCGGTGCCGGGGACGATCGAATCCGCCGGCACGTACACAGGCCGGTCGCCCTCGTTCGCGAGCGTGAAGGCCGGCGTCGTAACCAGGTTCAGGTCGCGGAAGCCGTACTGGCTCAGGCCGCGGGCGTAGCTCGCGTCGAGCGACGCGGTGTACGTCCCGAAGATGCGGCGCTGCACGCCGAGCGAGGCGCGCCAGGCGCGCGGCGCCGCGAATGCCGGGTCGAACACGGTTACGTTCGGTCGCGGCGTGATCGTGACGGCGCCCGCCGTATCGGTGCATCGCGACGGGATGGTGGACGGATCCTGCACGTACGCGGACCAGTCCGGCGTGGGCACGGCGGCACCGATGCACACGAGCTGCTCCTCGGCATTCGACAGGCCGGGCGCCGCGAGCGCCGCGCTGTACAGCCCCGTGGGCGTGAGACTGCGGAAGTCCCCCACGCCGCCCCGCACGATGCTGCTCGCGGGGCCGTCCGACCCGGCGAGCATCCAGGTGAATCCCACGCGCGGTGAGACGTGCAGCTCGGTGGGGATGTGATCGGTGCGTACGCCGAACAACGAAGCGACCGTCGGATTGAAGGCCGGCGCGCCACTGAAGCGCGCCGCTTCCACGCGGGCCCCGTACGTGAGCTGCAATCCACCGCCGGCACGCCACGTGTCGCCCAGATAGGCCGCGCCGTTCCACGCCGTGCCCTGGCGCTCGAGCGGACTGAGCGTGCGGGTGAACGTCGCGGGGCTGTCGGCCGCGAATGCCGCGAGCGACGGGAACGTGAACGTCCCCAGCTGGTTCACCGCCAAGTTTTCCTGCAGCTCGGTGCCGTTCAGGTACAGGCCCAGCTTGATGCGGTGCGCGGTGCGTCCGGGCAGCCAGGAGAACTCGTCGCTGACCTCGAGGGAGCGATTGTCGGTCGTCTGGGGGAATCCGGTATTGCCGCCGAAGCTCAGGTTGGTGACGCTGAGCGTCGAGGCGACCTGCACCCGACCGGCGGGGAGCGTCACGTAACCCGTGTTGTCGCGCCGGCTGCTCGAGACGTAGCCGCGCGCTTCGTTGATGAAGTGCCCACCGAAGTACGACGTGAGCGACCCCATGATCCCGCCGCCGGTCTGCGACATCGTGCCGCCGGTGGGCGGCAGAGCGAGGGCGCCGAGCCGGGTGGGTTGCTGCGAGTTCCAACGGCCGTCGAAGCGCAGCATGAGCGTCTGCGCGTCGGACAAGTTCCAGTCCAGCCGTACGAGGCCGGTGGTATTGTCCGTGGCACGGTCGTCTGGGAGCCCGGGGACGGTGATCGGTGTGCCGCTCTGCTGGGCGAGGCCGATGAAGCGCGCGACCGAGTCGGGGCTGACGCCCAGCCGCGCCAGGGTCGCGGCGTCGGCGCTCGCGAGCGAGGTCAATCCCTGAGCACGCCAGCGGCCCTGCAGGGCGCCGAACACGAAGAGCTTGTTCGCGATGATCGGCCCTCCCATCCCGCCGCCCAGCTGGTTCTGCGTGTACCCCTGCCCGAACGGCGACGCGGTGGGCCCGCCCCAGGCGAGGTCCTTGTCGCGCAGCGTGTACGTGAACGACCCCTGCGGCACGTTGGTGCCGCTGCGCGTGGTGGAAGCGACGAGTCCTCCAGAGAACTGTCCCCGTGCCACGTCATAGGTGCTGGTGACCACGCGGGTCGACCGCACGGCGTCCTGCGGGACACTTCCCGAGCCGAACGACATACCATCGAGCGTGACATCGTTGGCGGTGGTGCGCTGGCCGGCGACGGAGAACGCTGCGTCGGTCGAGTCGGTGCCCGCGATCCCGACGACGCCGGGGGCGAGGGTGGCGATCGTGTTCAGGTCTGAGGCGTCGATCGGCAGCCGCGCCAGTAACTGCGGCGACAGGTCCCGCTCGGTCGACCCCGGCGTCGGTCGCTCGCCGTCACGCGGGTTGCGGCGAGCGGTGACCGTGACCGGCTCCAAGGGAATCGCGGCCAGTCCCAGGCGGATGTCGGCGACGAGCCGGTCCTCGTCGGCCTGCCGCGCGATGGTGAGCCGGGTGGGGGCCATCCCGATATAGCGGGCGATGAGCTGGTACTGGCCGCCGCCGTCCGGGAACACGATGGTGAACCGTCCACGCGCGTCGGTCGTGCGCTGCCGGGAGATCTGCGTTTCGAGCGAGATCGCCTGGACCACGGCCCCGGCGAGCGGCTGGCTGTCGGGGCCAGTGACCGTTCCGGTGATGATGTCGGTCGTCGCGCCGACCTGCGCCGTCGCCCCGCGCGGGGCAACAGCCACCATCAGGAGACTCAGACTCCAGATCAGCGGTCGTCCGGCAGCCACACGCGCGGTTCGTGAGGAGAAGGCATTCTGGTATACGCGGGCAGTGGGGTCGATGCTGATGGCGCCGGCGCGTCGTCGCCTTGCGCCGCGCGGTGTCTCACCCGCAGCTTACGGACGTTCCATATGCGCACGCTCCTCGCGTCCATCGAAGGCGAATACCGCCGCTACAAGAGCCTCGCCGAGGGCGCCATGACCCAGGTGGCGGACGCCGCGCTCGCCGACGCCGCCGGCTCGGACAATTCCATCGCCACCATCGTGTGGCACATCTCCGGCAACCTGCAGTCCCGGTTCACGGACTTTCTCACGTCGGACGGGGAGAAACCGTGGCGGGACCGAGACTCCGAGTTCCTGGCCCGCCGCGTGACCCGCTCCGAGCTCCTGGCCAAGTGGGAAGAGGGCTGGCGGGTCCTGTTCGCGGCCCTCGCCGGCCTCACGGACGCCGATCTCGAGCGGATGGTGACGATCCGGTCTCAGCCGCACACGGTCGCCCAGGCGCTGCATCGTTCGCTCGCGCACGCGAGCTACCACGTGGGTCAGATCGTCTACGTGGCCAAAGCGCTGCACGGCGCCGACTGGCAGTCCCTGAGCATTCCACCCGGTCAATCGGCACGGTACAACAAGGGGCGCCTAGGCCATGTCTAAGCTTCTCACCATCCTCGGGGCGAGCGTCGGCGGCGCGATCGGCTGGTGGCTCGGCGCGCGCGTCGGCACGATGACGGCGTTCATGGTCAGCACGGTGGGAAGCGGTGTGGGTATGTACGCCGGGCGGCGGATCGCGGAGTCGATCCTTGCCTGAACCCGTCCTCGGTCTGCGCACGGTCATCTACCACGTACCCGACCTGCAGCGCGCCAAGGCATGGTACACCCAGGCCTTTGGCGCGCAACCATACTTCGACGAGCCGTTCTACGTGGGCTTCAATGTCGGCGGGTACGAGCTGGGGCTCGATCCGGACACGAAGGGGGTCGCGCCGGGCGCGGGTGGCGCGGTCGCGTACTGGGGCGTCCCGGACCTGGACGCGGCGGTCCGGCACTTTACGGCCGCCGGGGCGAGTCTGAAGGCCCCGATCCAGGACGTCGGTGGCGACATTCGCGTGGCGACCGTCGCCGATCCCTTCGGCAATCTCGTGGGCTTGATCGAGAACCCGCACTTCGCTGCTGCCTGACCTGCGGTCACGTAATTCGCTTGCCTGGTCGTGCCGATTGTGCGTTATTGAAGCCTACGCAATGGCCCTGGCCCATCAGAACCTCGCCGTCGCCGTCGGCGCCGCGAAGGAGCACAAGCTCGCCTCCGTGAAACCGCTCGTCGAGACGGCTCTTGGTATCGCGCGCGGGACGCCCGACGAAGCCTGAGGGGGAGCCGCACTGGGCACGGTTGAAGACGGCCGTGGACCTACCCCTGCGCCTTGGCGCCTGGTATCGCGTCGTGGCGCCCGTGACCGCCCTCGAAGTCGTGGTCAGCATTCAGGGGACGCGCGTCTCGGTGCCGCGCCCCTACGTCGAGCTGCGCGCGACGCCGCCCGGGGAGTGGACCGTCGTGCGCAATCCGAAGGTCAGGCCCGAGCGCACTCCGCAGGGCCTGCGGCAGGGGTACATCGTGTGCCCCGGGTGCCGGCGACGCGTGGAGCTGCCGGCCACCAGGCTCGCGGAGCAACTGTGCCCGCACTGCAACGACACCTACCCGATCGCCTGGGACGAGCGACCGCGCAAGGATCGGTGACGTCGCTCAGCCCTTGATCGTCTTCGAGGCCTCGTCCCAGGTGACCGCGTTCTTCCGGAAGTACGACTCGTTGGCCATGTGGCAGGCCAACGCCGCGTGGTGGCCGAACACCACGTCCTCGGTCACCGGCTTGCGGGTGCGCACCGCCTCGAAGAACGTCCACAGGTGCGGCCGGACGTCGTCGAAATCGGGCCCGCTGAATGAAATCGTCTCCGGCATCACCACCGGCTGGCCTATCTTCGGATCGTTCTCCTCGTGCCATTTCTTGAGGTACGCGTCTCGCAGCGCTCGGGGGTAGCTGCCGACGTAATAGCTGGGGTATTGATCCTTGCCGGATTGGGGCGTGAAGCTCAGGCTCGATCCGGTGACCTCAAGCAGCCCCTTCGAGCCCTGGATGCGGTACGTCTCCGGCATCTCGGTGCCGAGGTTCAGCCGCATGTACACCGGCAGCCCGTCGTAGTCGTACACGACCCCGTGGACGTCGGGCATGTTGCGACCGTCCTTCCAGCGTCGGATGCCGCCCACCGCGCTCGCCTGCTTGGGCGGGGCGTTGATCCCGACCATGAACATCATTCCGCTGACCAGGTGCACCAGCAGGTCGCCGGCCACGCCGGTGCCGTACTCCTTCCAGCAGCGCCACCGCGCAAAAATGAAAGGATCGAACGAGCGTTTGGGGACGGTTCCTTGCCAGGTGTCCCAGTCGAGGTTCTTGGGCGAGAGATCGGGCGGCGGGGGGTACTCCCACGCTCCGGTCGGGTCGTTGCGCCCGAGCCAACCCTCCACGAGCATCAGCTCGCCGAGCGTGCCCTGGGCGATCAGCTCCCTCGCCTTGGCGCATACCTGGGAGCTCACGCGCTGCGACCCGATCTGGATGATGCGCCCGGTTCGCTTCCCGGCTTCCATCATGGCCACGCCGTCGGCGGCACTGTGCGACATCGGCTTCTCGCAATAGATGTCCTTGCCGGCGCTCACCGCGTCGACCACGACCTGCTTGTGCCAGTGATCGGGCACGGCCGCCACGATGCAGTCGATGTCCTTGTTGTCGAGCAGCTCCTGATAGCGGCGCGTGACAGGCAGATCGGGCCGCACGATCTCGCGGGCCAGGGTGTGCCGGCCGTCGTACAGGTCGGCGGCGGCGGCGCACTCTACACCCGGCAGCGTGATGGCATTGCCCAGGAGACCAGAGCCCTGCATGCCGATGCCGACCATGCCGAAGCGGACCCGGTCGCTGACGGGACCTGGGGGGGGACGCGTGAGGAACCGCTGAGGAATGGGCCGAATCGTCTGGGCGGCGAGCGATGCGCCGGCCGCCGCCGCACTCGTGCTCACGAATTCGCGACGCGACCAGTCGTTGCGTTTCCCGTTCACGGCGTCTCCCAGTGCCAAGGTCGGTCTATTATGCGCCACTTGACCTCGCGGGGGGAGGCCTCCAGACTCGGGACGTGCGCGTGCCCGGCGGGCTCCGTCACGTCCTCTGCCTCCTCGGCGCGCTTCCCGGCGTGGCGCGTGCGCAGCAGCCCCCCTCCCCGTGGGCCTTCGGCCCGTTTCACAAGCCCAGGGAGGTGAATCCCATCATCCTGCCCGATCCCGGCGCCACGTTCCGCTCTCCCATGAACGACACGCTCGTGCGGTGGGAGGAGCACGCCACGTTCAACCCCGCCGCCGTCGTGAAGGACGGCACGGTCTACGTGCTGTACCGGGCCGAGGACGCGAGCGGCGACCGGGAGATCGGCCATCACACCTCGCGCATCGGCTTGGCGGAGAGCGCGGACGGCTTGCGCTTCACGCGCCGCGGCGCGCCGGTGCTGTACCCGGACCACGACGCGGAGGCCGCCCGCGAGTGGCCCGGGGGCGTTGAGGATCCGCGGGTGGTCGAGTCCGCCGACGGGACCTACGTTCTCACGTACACGCAATGGAACCGCCGCATTCCCCGCCTCGCCGTCGCGACGTCCCGCGATCTGATCCACTGGACCAAGCGCGGTCCCGCGTTCGCCGGCGCGAACGGCGGGAAGTATCGCGACCTCGAGTCCAAGTCCGGCGCCATCGTGGTCCGGGTCGAGGGGGACCGGGGCGACCGCGTCATCGCGACCAAGGTGAACGGCAAGTACTGGATGTACTTCAACGTCCCCGAGATCCTGATCGCGACCTCGGACGATCTCGTGCGGTGGACGCCGGTGGAGGACGCTCAGGGAAGGCCGCTGCGCGTGTTGACGTCCCGGCCGGGTTACTTCGACTCCTGGCTGGTCGAGGCCGGACCGCCGGCCATCATCACCGAGCGCGGGATCGTCCTGCTTTACAACGCGGGGAACAGCGGCACCTACGGGGATCCGCGGCTTCCGGCGCGAGTCTACACCGGTGGGCAGGCGCTGTACGACGCCCGCAACCCCCTCAAGCTGATCGCCCGCCTGGACGAGCCCTTCATCAGGCCGGGCGAAGACTACGAGCGGACGGGACAGTATCCCGAGGGCACGACGTTCGTGGAGGGGCTGGTTCCCTTCAAGGGGCGCTGGTACTTGTATTACGGCACGGCCGACTCGCGCGTGGGCGTGGCGGTGTGGGACGCGCCGCGCTGACCGTGGCGCCCTTGCGCCCGCAGTCGGTTGTCGCGCAGCTTAAGCGCCCGGCATGAAGAGTCCAGCTTTGCGGGTACGCGCGGTGGCGCTGGCGATCGTCGCCACAGGGACCTGTGCTACCGCGGGCGAGACCCAGAGCGACAGCGGTCGGCCTGCGTACACGGCGGCCGACGTGCACTTCATGTCCGGCATGATCGTGCACCACGCGCAGGCGGTGCTGATGGCCGGCTGGGCGGCGTCACATGGCGCCGGCCCTGCGCTGCGCGCGCTGTGCGACCGCATTGTCGTCGGGCAGCGCGACGAGATCGCGGCGATGCAGCGCTGGTTGCGGGACCGCCACCAGCCCGCGCCGGACCCCGACCCGCGCGGCCAGGCAATGCCGGGCATGGATCGCCCCACGCTCATGCCAGGAATACTGACCGACGAGCAGCTGGCGCAGCTGGACAGCGCCCGGGGGCCCGACTTTGACCGGCTGTTCCTGACGGACATGATTCAGCATCACCGGGGCGCGCTCACCATGGTGCGCGCGCTGGTCGACACGCCGCGCGCCGCCCGCGACGGGCAGCTGTTTCAGGTCGCGTCCGACATCAGCGCCGATCAGACGGCCGAGATCGACCGCATGACGCGCATGCTCGACGCGTTGTCACACACCTCTCCACGGAGTCCTCAGTGAGATCCCTGTCTCTGTTGCTCGCGATCGGCACGGTCGCGGCGTGCGCCACCTCCGCGAAGTTCGATATGTCCACCACGGCACCGAGCCCCGATCGCCGCGTGGGCTTGCGCGCCGGATGGATGAACGCCGCCGAGGCGGCCTGGAACCTGCGACTGGTGACCGCGGCGCCGAAGCCGACGACGTTCACCAATCTGAACGATCCCGGCGACTTCGGCTTCCTCAATTCGGATCTCGCGTTTACGGGACACTACGTCATCCAGGGCAACTTCCACGGCCTCCAGGTGTGGGACATCGCGCAGCCGAGCCATCCCGTACTGGTCACGACCTACCTCTGCCCCGAGCAGCAGAACGATGTGTCGGTCTATCGTAACCTCCTGTTCGCTTCCGGCGAGGACTTCAACGGCCGGCTCGACTGCGGCACCCAGGGCGTGCCCGACTCGGTCAGCAAGGACCGGCTGCGCGGCATCCGCATCTTCGACATCTCGGACATCGCACACCCCAAGCCGATCACGAGCGTGCAGACCTGCCGCGGCTCGCACACCCACACCGTGGTGACCGACCCGAAAGACACCGCCAACGTCTACATCTACGTGTCGGGGTCGGCGCCGGTGCGCTCGCCCAACGAGCTGGCGGGATGCTCGGGGCTCACGCCCGACCAGGACCCGAACAGCGAGCTGTTCCGTATCGAGGTGATTCAGGTGCCGCTCGCCCATCCCGAACAGGCGCACGTGGTGAGCAAGCCGGCGATCCTGGCCGACCTGGCCCACCGGGAGTCGCACTCCGAGGCGCCGGAGGACATCGCGGCCGCGGCCAAAGCGGCGGCGGAGGCACGCGCCAAGGGGGGGTTCACGGCGACCGTGCGCGGGGAGGAGATCGTGCTGGGGCCGCGTTTCGTCGCCGCGCAGCTCGACAGCATCGTCAAGGCGCGCGGGGGGACCGGAGCGCCGACGGGAGCCGACAGCGCCTCGCTGCGGGCCGCTGTCCAAGGCATCGTGGATCGGCGCTTCAATCCTCCCGCGCCCGCGAACGCCCCCCGGCCCGGGCCCGTCCAGTGCCACGACATCACGGTGTATCCGGCGCTCGGTGTCGCGGGTGGGGCGTGCGCCGGCTACGGCCTGCTGCTCGACATTCACGATCCGGCCAACCCGCGCCGCGTCGCCGCCGTGGCCGACTCGAACTTCGCGTTCTGGCATTCGGCCACGTTCAACAACGACGGGACCAAGCTGCTGTTCACCGACGAGTGGGGTGGAGGGCTGCAGCCCAAGTGCCGCGCCACCGACAAGCCCGAGTGGGGCGCGGACGCGATCTTCACGGTGGCGGGCAACGCGATGACGTTCCGGAGCTATTACAAGATGCCGGCGCCGCAAACGTCCTTCGAGAACTGCGTGGCGCACAACGGCTCGCTCGTGCCCGTGCCGGGGCGCGACGTCATGGTCCAGGGCTGGTATCAGGGCGGCATCTCCGTATTCGACTGGACCGACCCGGCGCACCCGACGGAGATCGCCTACTTCGACCGCGGCCCGATGGACTCGACCAAGCTCGTCGGCGCCGGCTCCTGGTCCGCCTACTGGTACAACGGCTACATCTACAGCTCCGAGATCGCCCGCGGGGTCGACGTGTTCGAGCTCGTGCCGAGCGGGCTCCTGTCGCAGAACGAGATCGACGCGGCAAAGCTGGTGCATTTCGACTTCCTGAACGTCCAGGACCAGCCGAAGCTGGTCTGGCCGCCGAGCTTCGCGGTGGCGCGCGCCTACCTGGACCAGCTCGG
>DATNOR010000227.1:0-15050 GCA_035601235.1 Gemmatimonadales bacterium | reverse complement strand
AAGCACTGCGCTTGTTGAAGGAGCAGGTGGCGGCGAATCCCGCGCACCGGGCGGGGTTCGCGCGGTCCACGCACTGGTGGTGGCGTGACATCAAGGACGATCCCCGGTTCAAGCAGCTGATCGGAACCGCGAAGTAGCACTGCCAATCTTGTGGCTGTGTGGTGACAACCAACGCCTGGCGGGCGCGAACTGGACGCGAGCATTTTCGATAACTACTTAGCCCATATTGTCTTGCGGTGGGTGCTGTGCGACACTCAGGGGCGTGTTTCTTGCTTGTGCGGGAGCCGGAGGTTATGTCGTACCCGTTGCCTCGGCCAGGAGTGTGCCCGATGAGACCCGCTCGTCTATTTGTCGTTGTCGCCGGATTCGTGCTCGTCGCATGTCAAAGCGACCGCCCAGTGACGTCGCACGGCGGGCGAATCTCCGCAGATATCTCGGATGGCGCGCACCTGGCGAACTGCCTGACCGCGACCGGGACCTGCGTGCCGGGCAACCCGCACTTCTTTTTCCTGCCACCGATGGTGCAAGCACCCACCACGACGGGAACGTTCAACCCGAGTCTCGCGCCCAGCGTGACCATTTGCCAACTCGTGGGAAACGATTGTGTCGCGAACACGAGCTTCAGCCCCGGGGCGGTTCAGGTCGACGTCGCTAGTCAGCAATACAAGGTGAACTGGAATACGGACCTGGCGACGGTCCTCGTCGGTCAGACCTACCGTATCATCGTGTCCAGCTCAGGAGTGGAGCTCGGGTTCGCCGACGTAATGCCCGCCACGAACGGCAGCCAGTTGAAGAACATCGACACCGGCGAGTTCATCGGGCTGGTCGATGGACGCACGCTGCCGATCAGGTTTCGGATCGAGCAAGGAGCGACCTGCTCCGGACGCAGCGGTTGTCTCGAGCAAATCGTTGGCCCAAATCCCGCTGTGCGTCTCGATGTGCAGACCCCGCCGACATTGCTGGCTGCGGTCTCGTTCCCCCCGGGCTACCTGACGCAAGCGGTCACGCTGACCATCGCGCCGGTCTCGGAGGGGTGCTTCGCCGGCAGCAACCCGCCGCCGTCCTTCGCCGACCATGGGTGCTACAGCTTCACGACCTCTCCACGAGTCGACAACCCGCTGAACTGCGCGGCACTGCCCGGAGAAGGGCCGGGGACGGTAGACGACATCGCACGGTGCGCGCGGGTCGAAGTATGCCCGACCCTGAGCCCAAGTGACGCGAACTATCACGACCTGCGGCTCTATAAGTCCGACCCGGGCATACCGGCGGTGCAGCTCGCGGAGGCGCCGGCGACTCTGATCACCGACTGCGCACCCTGGGTCCCACCGGGGGGAGGGTTGGGGCTCGGCAAACGCCGCGTGATCGATCTGGCCTTGAAGCCGTGGCATGGCGTTGTGAACGCGATCGCTCGGCTGGTGATGCCCCACCCGCTGTTCGGCGCCACTGCCCTGGGCCACAACGGGTTGGGCGGACTGACGTGTTGCTTCAGCAATATTGGCTGGGCGCTCACCGCGCACCTCGCCGGCGTGTCCCTGTCCCCGCTGACCTTGGACATCGGCGGTCTCGAGGGCACCGCGACCGTGAGCGTGAGTAACGCGACCGGGGCGCCCGCGTCTGGCCTGGCGGTGCAGGGATACATTGTCCAAGGCGCTGCACGCCGCTTTGCGGGAACGAGCCTCCAGACCACTGAGGGTCCGTTCACGTGCGAATCGGGCACCTGTACCCTGCCGGGCTTCAACTTCGTCGCGAACAACGCCCTCGGGGGAACGGGAACTCTGGCTTGCGGCGCTGCGTCAGCCGAGTTCGATCTCATTCAAGACGGGACTCTGTTGCAGACGACTACCATCCCGATCACCCTGTCCCAAAGGGGCGGTTGTCCCTGAGCCCTGGCTGGGACGTCGAGACGAGGGCGGCTCCTCCGGGAGCCGCCCTTCTCGTTTACGCCCCAGTCTCGAGCGGCTAGCTTCCACCCGGTGCGCCCCTCCACGCTCGGCATCCTCGGCCTCGGCGCGATCGGCGGCTCGCTCGCGCTCGAGGCGAAGCGGGCGGGCATCGCGACCGTGCTCGGCTGGTCGCCCGACCCGGCAGAACGGGCCACGGCCGCGCAGCGCGGGGCGATCGACGATGCCCCGGCCCGCGCCACGGATGTCGCCCGCGCGGTGGAGCTGCTGGTGCTCGCCGCGCCGCCCGCCGCCAATCTGGCGCTGCTCGAGACGCTGCACCCGCACGTCGCCGCCGGCGCCGTGATCAGCGACGTGGGCTCGGTGAAGCGGGCGATCGTGGCGCGGGCCCAGGAGCTGGGCCTCGGCGCGCGCTTCGCCGGCGGCCACCCCCTCGCCGGCACCCACGCCCGCGGCTTCGGCGCCGCCCGGCTCGGCCTGTTCAAGGGCGCCGTCGTCTACGTCACGCCGACGCGCGACGGCGACGGCGCCGCCCGCGAGGTCGCCCACTTCTGGGAGAGCGTGCTCGAGGCCCACCCGGTGATGATCGACGCCGCGCGGCACGACTGCCAGCTCGCCCTCACGAGCCATCTGCCCCAAGCGGTCGCTTCGCTGCTGGCGCATTACCTGGCCGGGGCGTCCCCCGCAGGGGCGAGCTTCGGCCCCGGGGCGCGCGACGCCACTCGCCTCGCCGCAAGCGACGTGGCGCTGTGGACGGAGATCTTCCTCATGAACCGCGATCAGCTGCTCCCGGCGCTGCGGGCGCTGGAGGAGCCGCTCGGCCAGCTGGAGCGGGCGCTCGAGGCGGGCGACGCGGCTGCCTTGCGCAGCTGGCTCACGCGCGCCGCCGATTGGCGCCGGAGACTCGACGCGTGAAGGTGCGGGGCACGGTGCGGCCGCCCGGCGACAAGAGCATTTCCCACCGCGCGCTCATGCTCGCGGCGCTGGCGGGCGGAGGGGGGAGGGGGGGCACGAGCGAGCTCGAGGGGCTGCTCACCGGTGCCGACGTGAAGAGCACGGCCCGCGTGCTGCGACAGCTTGGCGCGGAAATCTCCACCGTGCGAGACGGCTCGACTGTGACGGTGCACGCATCCCGCCTCTCGCATCCCGCATCCCGACTCCACTGTGGTAATTCAGGCACGACCGCCCGGCTCATGCTCGGGATCCTCGCGGGCCAGTCCTTCGAGGCCACGCTCACCGGAGACGCGTCGCTGCGGCGCCGCCCGATGCGGCGCGTGACGGAGCCGCTGCGCGCCATGGGGGCCGAGTTCACCGCGGGGCGGAGCGATGCGCTGCCGCTCACGATCCGCGGCGGCCGGCTGCACGGCTTGACGTACACCACGCCGGTGGCGAGCGCGCAGATCAAGAGCGCGCTGCTGCTGGCAGGCCTGACGGGCCGCGTGGCCGTGACGATCCGCGAGCCGTATCGCTCGCGCGATCACACCGAGCGCCTGCTCGCCCACCTCGGCCTCGGGATGCACGAGCGGGACGGCGCGATCGTGTACGAGCCCCCCCCCGAAGCCCGCTCCGTGGTGCCCGCGTTCCAGCTGGCGGTGCCCGGCGACGCGTCGTCGGCGGCCTTCCTCGTCGGGGCCGCAACGCTCGCCCAGGGCGGAGAGCTCGTGATCGAGAACGTGGGCGTGAACCCCACGCGCACCGGATTCCTGGTAGTGCTCGCGCGCATGGGCGCCCGCGTGGAACGGGTGAACCTGCGGGACGCCGGGGGCGAGCCCGTGGCCGATCTGGTGGCCCGACCAGGGTCGTTGCGCGGCACCGAGGTCGCGGCGGCGGAGGTGCCGACGCTGGTGGACGAAGTGCCGGTTCTGGCGGTGCTCGCGAGCCGGGCCGAAGGTGAAACGGTGTTCCGCGAGGTGGGCGAGCTGCGGGTCAAGGAGAGCAACCGGCTCGAGCTGATCGCGGCAAACCTGCGCGCCGTGGGAGTGGAAGCCGAGGCGCGCGGCAACGACCTGCACGTGTGCGGCACCACCCGGCCCCCGCGCGGTCGGGTGGACACGGCGCGCGATCACCGGCTCGCCATGGCATTCGCGGTGCTCGGCACCGTTCCCGGGGCCGACGTGCGGCTCTCCGAGCGGGCGTCCGTCGCGATCAGCTACCCGCGGTTCTTCACGGACCTGCGAGCCATTCGGGAAACGGGAAAGGGGAAACGGGAACGGTGAGGCCCCGGGTCATCGCCATCGATGGCCCCGCCGCCTCGGGCAAGAGCTCCACGGCCGCTGCCGTGGCGCGCCGGCTTGGGTGGGCGCATCTCGACTCGGGAGCCCTGTACCGGGCGGTGACGCTGGCGGCGCTGGATAACCTGCGGGAGGCGGGAAGCGGGATGCGGGATGCGTGGCCTGCCCAGCAAGTCGTGGCGTTGGCCGAAGACCTCCCGGTCCGGCTGGTCTTGGTGGGCGACGCCTTTCGGCCCACGGTCGCGGGCGTGGACGTCGAGGAGACGATCCGGTCGGAGCGCGTGACGCGTCATGTCTCGGCGATCGCCGCGATCCGCGAGGTCCGGAACTGGGTCAACGTGCAGCAGCGGGACGCCGTCGCCGGGGTGCCGCGGGGGGTGGTGGTGGACGGCCGCGACATCGGGACCGTCGTGTTTCCGGACGCTCCGGTGAAGGTGTTTCTCACGGCCAGCCCGGAGGAGCGGGCCCGCCGCCGGCTGGCCCAGCGGGGCTCCCGCATCGACCCGGCCGAGCTCGCGCGGGAGGCTGAGGCTCTGGCGGCGCGCGACCATGCCGACTCCACCCGACCGGTGGCCCCGCTGCGGGCCGCGGCGGACGCGGTCCGGCTCGATACCACCGACCTGTCGCTCGAGGAGCAGGCCGATCGAGTCGTGGCGCTGGCGCGGGAACGGCTCCCTGGGTAGGTTTGGCGGTTCCTTTAGCCCCGGGGCTGATGCCGGGGCATGCGACCAAACCGACAACCGAACCGGTGTACTGCATGCTGGTGGATACGGAAAACCTGCCCGAGTCAAAGCCCGACACACCCGCCGCCCCCCACTCTCACCTCCGCGTTCGCTCCGATCTCCACGAGGAATACTCGTCGGACGAAATCGCCAAGATGACGGAGCTGTACGAGGGGACGCTCTCCAACATCGAGGAGGGCGAGATCGTCAAGTCCAAGGTGCTGCGGGTGACCGATGCCGCCGTCATTCTCGACGTCGGGTTCAAGTCGGAAGGCGCGGTGCCGATCGACGAGTTCAAGGATCCCAAGTCCTTGAAGGAAGGGGACGAGATCGAGGTCTTCCTCGAGCACCTGGAGGACCAGGAAGGCGCGGTCGTCCTCTCGAAGAAGAAGGCCGACTTCATGCGGGTGTGGGAGCGGATCCGCGAGGCCCACGAGAAGGACGAGGCGGTCTCGGGCACCCTGGTCAAGAAGATCAAGGGCGGGGTGGTGGTCGACCTGATGGGGGTGGATGCGTTCCTCCCCGGCAGCCAGATCGCGCTGCGGCGCGTGCCCAACATCGACGAGCTGCTGGGGCAGAGCTTCGAGTTCAAGATCATCAAGCTCAACAAGCGGCGGCGCAACATCGTGGTGAGCCGGCGCGTGTTGCTCGAAGCCGAGCGCAAGACCAAGCGCGACGTCCTCATGAAAGAGCTGCAGGTCGGTCAGGTGCGCAAAGGCATCGTCAAGAACATCACCGATTTCGGCGCGTTCATCGATCTGGGCGGCGTGGACGGCCTGCTGCACATCACCGACATGAGCTACGGGCGCGTGTCACATCCGTCGGAGATGGTCAAGATCGGCCAGGAAGTCGAAGTCAAGGTGCTCGACATCGACTGGGAGCGCGAGCGCATCAGCCTCGGCTTGAAGCAGCTGCAGGCGTACCCGTGGAAGAACGTGGCCGCGAAGTATCCGGTAGGGACGCGCGTGCAGGGCAAGGTCGTGTCGATCACCAATTACGGCGCGTTCGTCGAGCTCGAGCCGGGGATCGAAGGCCTCGTGCACATCTCCGAGATGAGCTGGACCCGCAACGTGCGCCACCCGTCGAAGATCGTATCGATCGGCGAGACGATAGAAGCCGTGGTGTTGAAGGTGGACGAAACGGAAGAAAAAGTCTCGCTCGGCATGAAGCAGACCGAGGAAGACCCCTGGATGGCGCTGCCCCAGAAGTATCCGGTGGGCATGCGCATCAAGGGCAAGGTGCGCAATCTCACCTCCTTCGGCGCGTTCGTGGAGATCGAGCCCGGCATCGACGGCCTGATCCACATCTCCGACATGTCGTGGACCAAGCGCGTGCAGCACCCGTCGGAAGTCGTCAAGAAAGGTGACGAAGTCGAGGTTCTGATCCTGAACGTCGACGCCGAGAACAAGCGTATCTCGCTGGGCTTGAAGCAGGCGCAGGAAGACCCGTGGCTGCGGATCGGCGAGACGTACCCGGTGGGCACCGAGCTGCGCGGTCGCGTGCTGCGCCTGATGGACAAAGGCGTGGTGGTGGACCTGGGGCAGGACATCGAGGGCTTCGTGCCGATGTCGCAGCTCGGCATCGCGGACATCCAGAATCCGGCCGACGCCGTCAAAGAGGGGCAGGCGGTGGAGCTGAAGGTGCTGGAGGTGGACCCGATTCACCATCGGATCGTTCTGGCGGCCACCGGGTGGCCCAAGGACGACATACAGGAAGTGGCAAAGCCAGACGGTCAGATAGACGCCTAGACGCCTACAGCTAGACGCCTAGACGCCGAGACGCCTAGCGGTTTGAAGGTGATAGGGGGCAGGAATTCCTGCCCCCTTGTTGCTGCGTACCGCTAGGCGTCTGGGCGTCTAGGCGTCTAGATTGTCGCCCATGTCCATGCGCGAGAAGCTGGACCTATTGGAGCAGAAGCGCGCCGAGTCCGAGCTGGGCGGCGGCGCCGACCGCATCCAGACGCAGCACGACAAGGGCAAGATGACGGCGCGCGAGCGGCTCGACGCGCTGCTCGATCCCGGCTCGTTCGTCGAGCTCGACCGCTTCGTCACCCACCGCGCGACCGACTTCGGCCTGGCCGACGAGAAGTATCTCGGCGACGGAGTGGTGACCGGCCACGGACGGATCGACGGCCGTCTGGTGTACGTGTTCTCGCAGGACTTTACCGTATTTGGCGGGTCGCTCTCCGAAGCGCACGCCGAGAAAATCTGCAAGGTGATGGACCTCGCCATGAAGACGGGAGCGCCGGTGATCGGCCTCAACGACTCCGGTGGGGCGCGTATTCAGGAGGGCGTGGTCTCGCTGGGCGCCTACGCCGACATCTTCCTGCGCAACACGCTGGCGTCCGGCGTGATCCCCCAGATCAGCGCCATTCTCGGGCCCTGTGCCGGCGGCGCGGTATACAGCCCCGCCATCACCGACTTCGTCTTCATGGTGCGCGGCATCTCCTACATGTTCGTGACTGGGCCGAGCGTCGTGAAGACCGTGACCCACGAGGAGGTGGATTTCGAGGGGCTGGGAGGCGCGGACGTGCACGCGATGAAATCGGGCGTCGCGCACTTCGTGCACGACACGGAGCGCGAAGCCCTGGGGGCGATCCGGACCCTGTTCTCCTATCTGCCCGCGAACAATCTGGACGATCCACCCGTGCGGCCCGCGACCGATCCACCCGACCGCCGCGACGAGGAGCTGCTGGACATCGTTCCCGACAGCCCGACCAAGCCGTACGACATGCGGGACGTGATCCGCCACGTGGTGGACGACCGTGACTTCTTCGAGGTGCATGGCAACTTCGCCGGCAACCTGCTGGTGGGGTTCGCGCGGCTGGGCGGCCGCCCCGTGGGCGTGATCGCGAACCAGCCCGCGGTGCTGGCCGGCGTGCTCGACATCGACGCGTCGCTCAAGGGTGCGCGCTTCATCCGGTTCTGCGATGCGTTCAACGTGCCGCTGCTCACGTTCGAGGACGTCCCCGGCTTCCTCCCCGGCGTGGCGCAGGAGCACGGCGGGATCATCAAGCACGGCGCCAAGCTGCTGTTCGCCTACTGCGAGGCGACGGTCCCCAAGCTCACCGTGATCACGCGCAAGGCGTACGGCGGCGCCTACGACGTGATGAACTCGAAGCACGTGCGGGGCGACTACAACGTCGCCTGGCCCACCGCCGAGATCGCCGTGATGGGCCCCAAGGGGGCCGTCGAGATCCTCTATAAGGGCGAAGCGAGCGACGCGCAGGAGGAGGAGTACCGGGAGAAATTCGCCCATCCCTATCTCGCGGCCGCGCGCGGCTACCTGGACGACATCATCGACCCGCGCGACACCCGGCTCCGGTTGATCGACGCGCTCACCACCCTCGCCAGCAAACGCGACCGCAATCCTCCCAAGAAGCATGGGAACATTCCTCTGTAGCGTCGTCGCGCTGGCGACGCTGGTGCAGGCGCCGTCCGATTCGCTTGCCGCGCTGCGCGAGCGTGTGGCGCGGGACTCGCTGGATGGCGCGGGGTGGCTGCTGGTGGGACGGGGCTACCTGCAGGAGGCGGAAGAGGCGCACGGCCGGGCGCACCGCGCGGAGGGGGACAGCGCCTGGGCGCGCGCCGCGCTCGATACCGCGGAGGCGGCACTGGCGCGCGCCGTGGCGCTGGCGGGACCGGCGGGCCCGAGCGCCGCCGGCGACAGCGCGCGTGTGCTGCGCGTGGGCGTGTGGGCCGCCCGCTCGCGGCTCACGTGGGAGGAGGGCGGCATCGCCGCCGCACTCGACGCCTGGGGGCCGCTGCCCACCGACCTGCGCGTGCCCGCGGTGCTCGAGGAGCTGGGGGAGAACCTGCTGCGCGCGTGTCCCCCGGGCGGGGTGCTGCTCACGGCGGGCGAAGCCGACTCCGACGCCGCCTGGTACATGCGGTTCGCGCGCGGTCTGCGACCCGACCTGCTGGTGCTGCCACTCGCCGCCTGGCGCTCGGACGCGCCCCTGCGGGCCCGGCTGGCGCGCGACCTGAAGCTCGCGCGCCGCAGCGCGAACGACGGCTGGCTGGCGGAGCTCGCCAGACGACGCCCGGTGTGCGTCAGCATGGCGTTCGAGCGGCCGCCGGACGTGCGCCCGCGCGTGGGCTGGGCGCCACGCTCGCTCGTGTGGGTCGCGGGGCCGCAGGGCAAAGGGCCGGCCGTGCCGGCGCGCGACTTCGGGTTCGCCGCGCTGCGGGTGGGTCTCGACGCGCACGACCCCTGGGCCGATCCCGCCCTCGCGGTGTACACGCGGGCGGCACGCGCGACGCGCGCGTTGTGCGAGCCGCTCGCGACATTCAAGGTCTCCGCCGAGGTGGCGACGTGCCGGAAATGAGGGAACACGCCCGATGACCGACATCAAGCGCGTCCTCGTCGCCAACCGCGGTGAAATCGCCCTCCGCATCATCCGGGCGTGTCACGAAGAAGGGATGGAAGCGGTCGCGGTGTACTCGGAGGTGGACCGTCTCTCGCCCCACGTGCGCGCGGCCGATGCCGCCGTGGCGCTCGGGCCCGCGCCCGCGGCCGAGTCCTACCTCGACGCCACGAAGCTGCTCGCCGCCGCGCGCGACAGCGGCTGCCAGGCGATCCACCCCGGATACGGCTTCCTGTCGGAGCGGGCGCCGTTCGCCGAGGCCGTGACGGAGGCGGGTCTCGCGTTCGTGGGGCCCTCGGCCGCCGCGATCCGCGCCATGGGCGACAAGACCGAAGCGCGGCGCCGCATGCAAGCGGCGGGCGTGCCGATCGTGCCCGGAACGACGCGGCCGCTCGCGGACCACGCGCAGGCCCGTCCCGAGGCCGCCCGCCTGGGCTACCCGGTGCTGCTCAAGGCGGTGGCGGGGGGCGGCGGGAAAGGGATGCGCCTGGTCCAGACGGAGGCGGAGCTCGAGTCGGCGTTCGAGCTGGCGCAGAGCGAGGCGCAGAAGGCGTTCGGGGCGGGGGAGGTGTACCTCGAGAAATATCTGGAACGGCCGCGCCACATCGAGATTCAGGTGCTCGGCGATTCGTTTGGACGGGTCGTGGCCCTGGGCGAGCGCGAATGCAGCATCCAGCGGCGGCATCAGAAGCTCATCGAGGAGGCGCCCTCGCTCGCCGTGACGCCCGCGCTGCGGCGCCGTCTGAGCGACGCGGCCGCCGCCGCCGCCGGGGCGGTCGGCTATGTCAGCGCCGGCACGATCGAGTTTCTGCTCGCCGCGAGCGGTGAGTTCTACTTCCTGGAGATGAACACCCGCCTCCAGGTCGAGCACCCGGTGACTGAGATCGTGT
This sequence comes from Gemmatimonadales bacterium, assembly GCA_035601235.1. Taxonomy (GTDB): domain Bacteria; phylum Gemmatimonadota; class Gemmatimonadetes; order Gemmatimonadales; family GWC2-71-9; genus AG41. The sequence continues at coordinate 4,940 of DATNOR010000227.1, read as the reverse complement.
ACGGCGTCGACATCGTGCGGGAGCAGCTGCGCGTGGCCACCGGACAGCCATTGCGGGTGCACGCCGGCACGCTGCAGCCGCGCGGCCACGCGATCGAGTGCCGCATCATGGCGGAGGATCCCTTCAACGATTTCCTGCCCGTCACGGGCGTCGTGCGGCATCTGCGGGTGCCGGGCGGGCCCGGTGTGCGGTGGGACGCGGGGTTCGAAACGGGGAACGAGGTGACCCTCCATTACGACTCGCTGATGGCGAAGCTGATCGCGTGGGGCGAGACCCGCGCCGTGGCGCTCGAGCGAATGCGACGCGCCCTGCGCGAGCTGGTGATCGTGGGCCTGCCGACCTCGCAGCCGTTCCACCTGCGAGTGATGGACGATCCGGAGTTCCAGCGCGGCGACCTGGACATCACCTATCTCGACCGGGCCGGGACACGCCTCCTGTCGGCCGAGGCGCGGCCCGATCTCACGCGCCCGCTCGCCATCGTGGCCGCGCTGCTCGCCGACGAGCGGCGCGCGGCCATGCCACCGCCTCCAGCACCGACCGCCCGACCGCCCGACCGCCCGTCCGTCTGGGTTCTCGCCGCCCGACGGGAAGCCGTGAGGGGCGGCGCATGAGCGACATCGTGGCGATCACGTCGATCGCGGCGGGTGGGGACGGCGTCGGCCGGCTGGGCGACGGGCGTGCGGTGTTCGTGCCGCGCACCGCGCCGGGCGAGCGCGTCCGGCTGCGCGACGGCGTGAAGCTGCACAAGAGCTTCGCGCGGGGGGAGCTGGCCGAGGTGGTGGCGCCCGCGGGCGGGGGCGCGCGCGTCACGCCGCCCTGTCCGCATTATCTGCAGGACCGTTGCGGCGGCTGCCAGCTGCAGCACGTGGCCTACGACGCTCAGCTCGAGGCAAAGCGCGCGATCGTGGGGGACGCGCTGCGCCGCATCGCCAAGCTCGATGTCCCGGATCCCGAGATCGTCGAAGCCGTGGAAGAATGGCGTTACCGGGCCAAGGTGAGTCTGGCGGTGAAGGGCGGGGTAAGGCGGGGGAAGGCGGTGGGATTCCACCCCTATGACCGGCCCGGAACTGTCTTCCCGCTGATCGACTGCCACATCGCCGACTTCCGGCTGATGGCGCTGTGGCGCGAGCTCAAGCCGCGCCTCGACCTCTTGCCCGCGAAGCTCGCGCGCCTCACGCTGCGGCTCGACCGCGAGGGCCGGCGGCACGTGATCGCCGAGTCGGCGGGCGAGCCCTGGGCGGCGCGCGACGCGACGGCGCTCGCGGCCGCCCTGCCCGATCCGACCAACGTGATCTGCTGGTGGCAGCCGGTGGACGGAGCGGCGCGCGTGGTGGCCGGTCCCGCGACCGGCTTCCCGGCCACGGCGTTCGAGCAGGTCAATTCTGAAATGGGCGCGGTCACGCGCCACTGGGCGGTGGAGCAGCTGGGCGACGTGCGCGGCGCGGTCGTGTGGGACCTGTACGGTGGCATCGGCGACACGGCCGTGCAGCTGGCGGAGCGGGGGGCGCAGGTGGTGAGCGTGGACGCCGACGAGAAAGCGATCGACTGGGCACGACGGCGGGCATCATCGAGCCCGGTGCGGTTCATTGCGGCGAAGGCCGAAGACGTGCTGCCGACATTGCCCGAGCCGAGCGCCGTGGTGCTGAACCCGCCGCGCGCCGGCCTGCACTGGAACGTGACCCTGCGGCTCAGCGGGCAGCCGGTGCCCAAAATCGCGTACGTCTCCTGCGATCCCGCGACTTTGGCCCGCGACCTGCACCGCCTGAGCGCCAACTATCGCGTGATCGCCGTGCGGGCGTTCGATCTGTTTCCGCAGACGGCGCATGTGGAGACGGTCGCCGTGCTCGAGGCCGCATGAAGTACTTCGTCACCATCGGCGCCCAGACCATCGAGGTGGAGGTGGACGGCGACCGCGTGCTGGTGGGCGGGGAGGCAGTCGACGCGCACCTCGCCCCGCTGCCCGGCACGCCGCTCTATCACCTGCTCTTGGGCGGGGAGTCGTGGACCGTGGCCGCCCAGCCGCTCGAGGGCGACGGGCAGTGGGCAATGGGCGTGGTGGGCGAGCGGATGGAAGTGGCGGTACAGGACGAGCAGTCCCGCGAGACCGAGGCGGTAGCGGCAGCGGCGCCGGGCGCCGCCGGGCCGGCCGTGGTGCGCGCCCCGATGCCCGGTCTGGTGGTGCGGGTGGAGGTCGCGGACGGACAGCAGGTAGAGGCCGGGGCCGGCCTGGTGGTGGTGGAGGCGATGAAGATGGAGAACGAGCTGCGCGCGCCACGCGCCGGCGTAGTGCAGACGGTGCACGTGACGGCAGGGCAGACGGTCGAAAAAGGGATGGCGCTCGTCACCCTCGCGAGCCCGGAACCTTCTAGTTGACACCGCCTTACGGCCCGGGTATAGTTCGCGGCTGTCATCGACCGGGCACACGAGGAAGGCTTCGGGAATGAAGACGTTCAGCTTGCGCAAAGAGGACGTGACGCACCGCTGGTTCCTGGTCGACGCGACCGGGCAGCCGCTCGGTCGGCTGGCGAGCCAGGTAGCGCAGATCCTGCGCGGCAAGCACAAGCCCACGTTCACGCCGCATCTGAACGGCGGCGACTGCGTGGTGATCGTGAATGCGGCCAAGGTGAAGCTCACGGGGCGCAAGCTCGAGCAGAAGCGCTACTTCCGGCACACCGGCTACATGGGGCACGAGCGGTTCACGCCGCTCAAGGACATGCTGGGGAAGCACCCGGAGCGCGTGATCGAGCGGGCGGTCTGGGGCATGCTGCCCAAGACCACACTGTCACGCCAGAAGGTGAAACAGATGCTGAAAGTGTACGGCGGACCGGATCATCCCCACGCCGCCCAGCAGCCGCAGCCGCTCGGCGCGGCCGCGGCGGGGGCCCGATGAGCAGCGGCGTCACACCGGAGCTGCGCTGGCACGCGGTCGGACGCCGCAAGGTGGGCGTGGCGCGCGTGTATCTCACGCCCGGCTCGGGGAAGTGGAACGTCAATGGGCGGACGCTGGGCGACTACTTTCCCCGGCCGTCGCTCGTGTCACACATCCAGCAGCCGTTCACGGCGACCGACACCCTCGGCGCCTTCGACGTACGGGCGCTGTGCCGGGGCGGTGGGGTGACGGGGCAGGCGGGGGCGATGCGACTCGCGATTGCGCGGGCGCTGTGCCTGGCGGACGAGCAGCACCGCAAGAAGCTGCGGGAGCAGGGACTGCTGACACGCGACCCGCGCGTGGTGGAGCGGAAGAAGCCGGGGCGGGCGGGAGCGCGCAAGCGGTTCCAGTTCAGCAAGAGATAATGGGACTCGGGGTTCGGGGGCTCGGGGCTCGGGTTTTCAGGCGTAACTCCGCACCCGAGGCCCGAATCCCGAACCCCTAACCCCTAGCACAAAGGAGTGCATGGCGCAGCCTCAGTTGCAGGACCTGCTGGAAGCGGGCGTCCATTTCGGTCACCAGACGCGCCGCTGGAATCCCAAGATGCGCCGGTTCATCTTCGCCGAGCGCTCCGGCATCTACATCATCGATCTCCAGAAGACGCTGCGGCAGATCGAGGCAGCGCAGGAGCTGCTGCGCGGCGTGGTGCTGAAGGGCGACGGGGTCCTGTTCGTCTGCACCAAGAAACAGCTCAAGAACATCCTCCAGGCGGAAGCGCAGCGCTGCGGGGCGTTCTATGTGACGGAGCGGTGGCTGGGCGGCACGCTCACGAACTTCCAGACGATCAAGAAGCAGATCAAGCGGCTGAAGGAGCTGGACCAGGGCACCGCGGAAGGCGAGTTCGAGAACTACACCAAGAAAGAGCAGCTGCTGTTCGACCGGGAGCGGGTGAAGCTGGAGAAGTATCTCTCCGGCATCAAGAACATGAGCCGGCTGCCGGGGGCGCTGTTCATTGTGGACTCGAAGAAGGAGCGGATCGCCGTCGCCGAGGCGAACAAACTGGGGATTCCGGTGGTCGCGATCGTGGACACGAACGCGGACCCGGAGCTGATCACGGTGCCGATTCCCGGGAACGATGACGCGATCCGGGCCGTCTCGCTGATCACGGCGGCGATTTCGGACCTGATCGGCGAAGCGCGGCGCCAGATGCCCTTGCACGAGGCCGCCGAGGAAGGCGAAGGCGTGACCTACTCGACCGAGACGGGGGTCGAGGCGGAGGGCGAAGGCGACAAGAAGAAGAAGCCGGCGCGGCGCAAGCGCCGCGCCAAGCCGGAAGCCATTGCCGCGCGGCTCAAGACGGAGGAGGCGCCGGCCCCCGCCCCGGCGGAATCGAGCGGCGGAGCCGAAGGCGAAGGCTGAGCCCGGACGTTCCCCGTTTCGGTGGACAACCGACCGCCGCCCTCCGAGCCCAACGGCGCGAGGGCGGCGTTCTTACGAGGAGTGAGGAGATGGCAATCGTGAAGGAGATTGCGGCAAAACTGGTGGCCGAGCTGCGCGCCCGTACGGGCGCGGGCATGATGGATTGCAAGAAGGCGCTGGAAGAAACGGGCGGCGACCTAGAGAAGGCCGTCGACGTGCTCCGCACGAAGGGCGCGGCTAAGGCCGACACCCGCGCCGGGCGCGAGGCGTCCCAGGGCCTCATCGGTCATTACGTCCACCACGACGGCAAGATCGGCGTGCTGGTGGAGCTCAACTGCGAGACGGACTTCGTGGCGCGCACCCCGGAGTTCCAGGCGCTCGCCCGGGACCTCGCCGTCCACATCGCCGCGACGAATCCGCTCGCGGTGCGGATCGAGGACCTGCCGCCCGAGGTGGTGCAGCGCGAGCGCCAAGTGTATGAGGCTCAGGTGGCCGAGCAGAAGAAGCCCGAGCAGATCCGTGCCAAGATCGTGGACGGGATGCTCCGAAAGTTCTACGAGGAGCGCGTCCTGCTCGAGCAGAAGTTCGTGAAGGACGACAAGCGCACCGTGGGCGAGCTGGTCAAGGAGCTGTCGGCCAAGACGGGGGAGAA
>DATNOR010000226.1:0-3417 GCA_035601235.1 Gemmatimonadales bacterium | reverse complement strand
ACCTTCACGCTGTTGCGCATGTAGTTGGTGCCGTCGTCGAGCGGCTGCGCGTAGGGGTAGCGGCTCGTCGCGGTGTAGGCGTCGAGGATCCAGCGGAGCCGGCCCGAATCGCTGACGACGAGGTAGGGGTCGCCGTCGAACGACAAGAACGGCAGCGCCGTGCGCGCCCGCAGCCGGATGTTCCGGAAGTACATCGCCCGGCTGTCGCTCGTGATGTCGCTCGACAACAGCACCTTCAGGGAGCCGAGGTAGGTCGCGAGCACCAGGCGACGCAGGAACGAGCCGACCCGCACGCCCCCTATGCCCTCGTAGGAGGTGAAGATGTTCTGGTCACCCGACGGGTAGTCGAACTCCCGCTGGTGGGTGCGCGCGAACACCCACGAATCGGTGAGCTCGCCGAAGTAGAGCTCCGGGCGTGTCACCCGCAGCGACACGCTGGACGCGGGCGGCAGGTCCTTGATAAAGAGGACCGGCAGTCCCTCCGCGGTGACCTGGTTGACCGGCCCGAGCGTGAGTCCCATCCCGTGCGTGAACGTGAGCCGCTCGTTGATGAACGTGCGCGTGGGGAGCGAAGCTGAGTTCAGCTCGCGCGGCGAGAGCAGCACCTGACGGTATTGGCCGTCGATCCAGTAGCGGTCGTCGTCCACCGAGACGAAGTCGTAGTAGGTACGGATCTCCTGCAGCTGTCCGAACGTCTGCAGCAGCGGGTCACGGTCCCACAGTCGGATGTTGTCGATCGTCGGCCGGTTGGCCCGGATGTCCCGCTCGGTGAGCCCAGCCTCGCCGGTAAGGTCGCGGGTCACGACGCTGTCCAGCCCCCAGGCCCGCCGCGTCGCCGCGATGTGCGAGGCGAGCTGCGGCGTCTCCTTCACCAGTTCGTTCGGGGCCACGATCAGTTTTTGCACGATCGCCGGGTAGAGCGCGACGCCGAGCAACGACACGCCGAAATACAGCCCGACCGCGAGCAGCGTGTTGCGGGCCAGATGGTGGCTGCGGGTTCCCCAGAGGACCAGCGCTCCGCCCGCCACGGCCGCGAGCCCGGCGAGCCGCAGGCCGGTGACCTGCGCGTGGAGGTCGGCGTAGCTCGCTCCCACGAGCGGCCCGGTGGTGGAGTACAACAGTCCCGGAAGCCGGACGAAGTACACCCGCAACGCTACCAGCACGAAGAGCAGGGCGATCAGCACCGCCAGGTGCAGGCGGGCCGACGGCTCCACCGTGACCTGCCGACGGAACACGACGATGTCCCGGCGCACCCCGTACAGCATGATGGTCGCGAGCAGCGCGAGCGTCGTGACGCCGATGACGAAACCGCTCGCACCTGCGATCACCGGCACCGTGAACACGTAGTAGCCCAGGTCGCGGCCGAACACCGCGTCCGTCACGCCGAACGGCGTCCGGTGCAGGAACTGGAGCACGCCAAGCCAGCCGCCTGCGGCGCCCAACCCGAACAGCAACGCTAGGCCGAGCGCCGTCGGCAGGGCCAAGCGGCGCAGCATCCGGGTCACGTCCACGGCGGCGGCTCCGGAGCGGACCTGGACGACCAGCGGGTTCGGTACCAGGCCGCGCTGGGCGATCCGCAGGTTGACGTAAACGAACGCGAATACGAGGCCGCCGACCCCCACGCCGAGCACCACCTCGGCCACGAGGCGGGTCGTGAACACGCGCTCGTAACCGAGGGCCTGGAACCAGAGCCATTCGGCGGCGAGCTCGACCAGAGTGGAGAAGGACAGGAAGAGGGCGATCAGGAGGACCAGCACCACCAGGCGCAGGCGACGCCGCCGACGAGGCGGCAGACGGGCTACGCCTGGCGGAGTGGTCATGGAAGGCAGACTAACTCACGAGCGGGGTTGCGAGCTGCGCTTGGATGAGCATTAGGCCTTGTCGGACGGCACGGTCCACATGAGGACGTATGTCTCTCGGCATCCTAGAAAGGTAGCAGGGTCACGCGGCCGTCGTGTGGCGCCGCCGCGCGGTCCCGCGGCGCCGATCGGCCCAAGCAAACGACCTGATCACGTCGTCCTCGATCGCCCACGTGCCTCCTCCACGGCCGCGACGTCGCGCGTCCGCTGGCGCCGGAGGTCGGCGTGCTGGGCCCGAATCGCCGCCATCACGCGGTCGATCACCGCCTGAGCCGTCTCCCGCGTACGCGGCATCGCCAGCAAGTCCGTATAGTCTACTGGCGAGCCGAAGGACACGGCGACGCGCTTGAAGATCCGCGGGAGGTGGCGGCCGATGGGGAGCACCGCCCGCATCCCGTCGATCGCGACAGGAATCACCCGCGGCCGAGCCGCCAGAATCAGCAGCCCCGCTCCCGGTCGTCCCGGGCCCACGGCGCCGTCCCGGGACCGGGTGCCCTCGGGAAAGAGCGTCATCACGCCAGCGGGGAGTACCTGCATCATGCGGTGCAGGGCGTGCAGGTCGTGGCGCCCTTCCCGGACCCAAATGCATTTCCAGTTGTCTGCCAGCCAGGCCAGCAGCGGGTTCTTGTAGAAGTTCTCCGCCGCCGCCGGATTCCAGGGAATCAACCGGGGCTTGAGCCATGACGTGGGATAGAACGCGGCCAGGCCCACCAAGAAGCTATCGAGCATCGATTGGTGGTTCGAGAGGAGGAGGGTGTTCCGCTCCTCGCCGACGTTTCGGCGGCCGATGACCACGGTTCGGTTGAAGACGAAGAAGAGCAGCCAGAACAGGGTCACGGTGACATTCGTCACCACATAGGACGTGACCGGCCAGAAGAGGTGGAACAGCCTCCCTCGGCGTGGCGCGTGCTGCGCCCGTCGCTGGTCCGATGAGGAGTTGGGAGGCATTCCCATCGCTTGCATTATACCCGGCTGGCGGTCTGCCGCGGATCACTCTTGGAGAGACGCTCTTACCCCTCGCTGTCACACAGGCTGCACCGGGTGTATCGATGATAGAGTCGGGGGATGACGCGCCGTGAGAACGCGATTACGAATCGGTGAAGGCTTGATGAGGAGCTTCGTACCACTTCAACCCGTCCGCTAACTCTGCCGCCGCGTACTCGATGTGGACCACGCGTCGATGCCCCGGGCTCTTGGCTGGCGAAGACGCGTGGAGCAGTAATGGTCTCATAACTACGAGCCCACCCCGCATCACAATGCAGCTCACCTCAGCCACTCGTTGGCGCCATCCATCGATCTCCGATGCCCGCAGGAGACCAGCACGGTGCGAACCAGGGAGGACCCGTAGCGGGCCGTTATCCGGGCCGCAGTCGTCGAGGTGCACTCGGAGAGCTACCATGCGCTCCAAGACGGAGATTGGCGGCTGCACGTGGGGAATGCCTGCCTTGGAGCTCCAGGGGCCGTAACCCTCGACGTCACGGCGAGCCCGGACGGCGATCGTGAGGTCCTGATGCCAGGTGACCTTCCAGTTGGCAGCGGGCGTCTTGTCGAACAGGAG
>DATNOR010000225.1:0-5481 GCA_035601235.1 Gemmatimonadales bacterium | reverse complement strand
GGGCAGCGCGCTGATCCCGAGCAGTGTGGTGATCACCGGCATCCCGGTCTTCTCCGCGAGCTGGCGCACGGCGTCGTAGGCGCCGCTCAACACCACGCCGTGGCCGACCATGAGCAGCGGCCGCTCGGCGGCGGCGATGAGGCGGGCCGCGGCGCGCACGGCGTCCTCCCCAGACCCCTGGTCTGGGGCTCGGGGCTCGGGGTTCGGGGCTCGAGTCTTCGAGGCCCCATTCCCGAGCCCCGAGTCCCGATACTCCGTCTTCTGGTTCTGCACGTCCTTGGGCACGTCGATCAGCACCGGGCCGGGCCGGCCCTCGCGCGCGATGGCGATCGCCTCGCGCATGCGGTCGGCCAGCTCGGCGACGTCGGCGACGAGACAGCTGTGCTTGGTGATGGGCAGGGTGATTCCCACCACGTCCGTTTCCTGGAACGCATCGCGGCCCAGCATGGCACGCGGCACCTGTCCCGTGATGGCGACCACCGGGGACGAGTCCATCTGGGCGGTGGCGAGCCCGGTGACGAGGTTGGTCGCGCCGGGCCCCGAGGTCGCCACGCAGACGCCGATGCGCCCGCTGGCGCGCGCGTAGCCGTCCGCCGCGTGGGCCGCCGCCTGCTCATGCCGCACCAGGATATGACGGATCTCGGGGGCGTCGCCGAGCGCGTGGTAGAACGGCATGATGGCGCCTCCGGGGTAGCCCCAGATGGTGTCCACGCCTTCCTCCACCAGGACGCGGCAGAGGATCTGCGCGCCGGACAGGAGCTCGGTCACGTCACACCCCCCAGAGGTAGACGGAGTTGAGCGAATCGGCCTCGAGCCGGTCGGCGAAGTGCGCCTTGTTGAGCGCATTGACGAGCGCGCGGGCGCAGGCCTCGACGATATCGGTCGAGGCGCCGTGCCCCGACAGGGACTTGCCGTTCACCCGTGCCTGGAGCGAGACCTGCCCCAGGCTGTCGCGACCCGGCGTGACGGATTGGACGGCGAGGTTGCCCACCTCGATCGGCTGCCCGACGATCTCGCTCACCGCCGCGAAGGTGGCGGCGATCGGACCATCACCCTTCGCCTCGGCCGCGCGCTCACCGGTCCACGGCCCCGTCATCCGGACGGCCGCGGCGCCGCCCTCCGTGCCGCACACCACGCGCAGGTGCGCGAGCTGGAACTGCTCGGGGGCGTCCTGGAAGCCGTCGTGCAGCAGGGTGAGCAAGTCTTCGTCCAGGATCTCGCGCTTCTTGTCGGCGAGCGCGATGAACTGGTGGTACAGCCGCTCGAGCGCGCCCTCGCCGAGCTCGTACCCCAGATCGTGAAAGCGCCGCTCCAGCGCGTGCCGGCCCGAGTGCTTCCCGAGCACCAGACGCGAGGCCGGGACGCCCACCATCTCGGGTCGCATGATCTCGTAGGTGAGGCCGTTCTGCATGACGCCGTGCTGGTGGATGCCCGCTTCGTGGGCGAAGGCGTTGCGCCCGACGATCGCCTTGTTGGGCTGCGGGAACACGCCGGTCACGTGCGACAGCAGGCGGCTCGTGCGGTACAGCTCGCGCGTCACGACGTTGCAGCGGAACGACGCGACCTGCGGCCGGACGTGGCTCGCCATCACGATCTCCTCGAGCGCGGCGTTGCCGGCGCGCTCGCCGATCCCGTTCACCGTGCACTCCACCTGCCCCGCCCCGGCCGCGATGGCGGCGAGCGAGTTGGCGACGGCGAGACCCAGATCGTCGTGACAGTGCGCCGAGAGCGTGATCCCGGCGGCTCCGGGGACGCGCTCCCGGATGGCGCGGAAGATCTCCCCGTACTCCGCCGGGAGCGCGAAGCCCACGGTGTCCGGCAGGTTGACGGTCGTGGCACCCTCCGCGATCGCCGCCTCCACGACACGGCACAGGTACTCGAGGTCGGTGCGGCTGGCGTCTTCGGCCGAGAACTCGACGTCGTCGGTGAAGCGGCGGGCCCGGCGCACGGCGGCGCGCGCCAACTCGAGGCAATCGTCCCGTCCGATCTTCAGCTTGTGCTGCAGGTGGATGTCGGACGTCGAGATGAAGACGTGAATGCGCCCGCGCGCGGCCGGACGCAGCGCCTCGCCCGCGAGATCGATGTCCTTGTCGGTGCAGCGCGCCAGCGCCGCCAGCAGCGGACGCCGCACCTGCGCCGCGATCTCCTGAACACCGCGGTAATCGCCGGCCGAGGCCGCCGGGAAGCCCGCCTCGATGACGTCGACGTTGAGCGCGTCGAGCTGACGCGCCACCTGCATCTTTTCCTCGGGGGTCATGGTATTGCCGGGGGCCTGCTCCCCGTCGCGCAACGTGGTGTCGAAGATGGCGACGTCTCGGACCATGAGCTCTCCCCTCTGGACGTGAGAAAACAAAAGGCCGCGGATCTCGGGGATCCGCGGCGTTTGCTTGCGTGTCCTACTCGGTTCAGCCTTGCAAGTCGATACTGGCCAGCGCGCCGCGATCCCCGGGTCGTCCAATCAGGACCAGGAGCAGGACCAGCAGCAGGTCCAGCAGCAGCCGCGGCAGCGTGAAGGCCAGTTGCATGGACGGGACGCTACGCGAGGTGCGGGCCACTGTCAAGCCTCGTGCAGATAGCCTTCGTCCCAGGCCACGTCGAACTCCCCATGGCACCGCACGCACTCGAGCCGGCGGGGACGGCCCAGCAACGCGGCCCGCTCGCGGCAGCTCGGGCACACGGCGTAGTGGGGGCCCCACTCCGGGGGCAGCTCGCGGGCTCGCTTGGGCCGGGGCACCACGCTCCAACGGCGGGGGGGCTGCGAGACGATCTGGACGAGGTAGTGGGGGACGACGAGCGGCTTGCGGTTGACGTCGAGGATGGCTTCGAGGGAGCGGACACGCGCCACCCGGTACCAGGCTCCCCGGCGCAGCGCGCAGTTGACATTCACCACGAGACGTCCCCACTTCATGCCAGTGGTCACGCGCGGAACTTAGCACCACCCCCCCCGGTCGCAACGTGACGCACCGCACAGGACCGGCGGCAACGCGCCATCCACGTCACGGATCGGTGTGGTGCCCCAGCATCATGTCGGTCATCATGTCGCTGGTGCCGGACCGTATCGTGGCCGCCAGGTCCTGCTGATACAGCGTATCGGTGGTGTCCACTTCGGGCCACACGGCCCCGCGGTCAGGCACGAACAGACCCGCGACCGCGCCCATGCCGCCGTCGCGGATCACGTGCCCGGTGGGATTGTCGTATATGGCGGTGACGCGGTAGCGGTGCGTCGACACCACGTGCAGCCCGAGGCGATACCACTTATAGAAGCGGGCCAATGGGAACGAGGTGACTCGCCCGGCGCGGTCTGTCGTCGGCGCGCCACTCCACAGCAACTCCCCCGTCGTCACGTCACGCAGCTCGAGTCTGACGCCATAGTCGTGCAGGTGACCCCCCAGCCCGAGGATCGTACCGGAGATCGACGGGCTCCCCTCCCACGAGCGCTCGGTCCGCCCGGGCGGCAGATCGAAGGCTTTGCTGCCCGTTCCCGGGCGGCCGAGCGGGTACTGGACGTCGAGGTCCCACGGGTAGGTGCGATACAATGGCCAGGGCCGTCCCCCCGGAGTGTAGTGGAGCACGAGGCGCACGCGCACGCCGTGGTAGGCCTGCGGCGTCGCGTTGGCGAGCATCGCGCCGGCGATGAGACGCTGGCCGCGCGCGAGCGGCAGGCCGAAGAGCAGGCGGGGAACCGTGATCGCCGGTGTTTCCTTGCTCGCCGCCAGCAGGTGCATGCCGATGGGAAGGAAGAGCTCCCGGTGCTCGGGATCGGTCAAGTTGAAGTGATGCAGCATCTCGCGCGGCAGCTCGCGCCCGGAGCCGTCCAGGACTTCGACGCGCGCGCTATGCAGCGAAGCGCTGACGGGCACGAGCACCCGGCACAGCGGCAGCCCCACCATGATCTCGCCGCGGGTCGCGGCCGGCACGTCCACGGCCGGGAGCTCGACGACCAGGCGATGCCGGCCCTCGTCGAGCAGCACGGTGGCCGGCGGCAGCGAGCCGAGCCCCGGGCCTGTGAGGGCGACGATCAACGCCACGATGAACGAGTCGACGAGCACGCCGGGATCTCCGCACGCGGGACGGCCCAAAATACCGGGTCGCGCCGTTCTGCGCGACGTGCACGAACTGCGCCGCTAGCCTTGGGCGGCTTTCGCCCGCAGCTTACAGGCGTCATGAAGCCATTCCTGATCGGCGCCGTCTTCCTGGCCGCGCAGCCCCAGTCCCACAGCCTCTTCAACGGCAAGGACCTCACCGGCTGGCACGCCGACGTCCCCGCCGCCGATTCCAACGCGCGCCTCCGCAGTCCGTTCCTCGTGCGCAACGGCTTGCTCGTGAGCCTGGGTGAGCCACGCGGGCATCTCATCACCGATTCCAGCTACCGCGACTACCGGCTGGAAGTCGCATACCGCTTCGCCGCAGCGCCCGGAAACGCGGGTGTGCTGGTGCACGCGTCGACCCCGCGCGCCCTGTACCGGATGTTCCCGCGCTCCATCGAGGTGCAGATGGAGCACGGCAACGCCGGCGATTTCTGGTGCATCGTGGAGGACATCCGCGTTCCGGACATGGAGCGGCGGCGCGGACCGCCGGCGCAGTGGGGGACCACGGAGGGCAAGGCACGGCGCATCCTCAATCTGACCGACGACTCCGAGAAGCCGGTCGGCGAGTGGAATACCATGGTGATCGAGGCGGTCGGCCGCGCGGTCCGAGTGTGGGTCAACGGCGACCTCGTCAATGACGGAACGGATGCGACCGCCGATCACGGCCAGATCGCGCTGCAATCGGAGGGGTCCGAGGTCGAGTTTCGGAAGCTGGTGCTGACGCCGATCGGCAAGTTGACCGACCCGCGCTGACGGCTTGGCGGGAGCGTGTAGGAATCGAACCGCTCCGCGGCTCGGCCCTGCTCGCGCTAACTCGCGTGCGCTCGCGCGGTTGATCTGAATCGCTCGGGCCTACTTATGTCCGCTCGTGTGCGGATGATCGACGAAAGTCCCGCCGGCCCCGAGTTCGAGGGCGCGACGTTCCCATTCTAGTTGCTTTGCGCGGATCCGCTCACCGAAATGATCGAGCTCCTCGAGCCGTAGGCGTAGCGTCCGCGGTTTGATACCCAGGAGGGCGCCGACGATGCGGCGCGCCGCCTGCCAGATCGCTTCCTCGCGCCACATCCGGGCGTTCCCGCGCCGCGCGTCCCCCCACGATCCGCGAAACCGCAAGTACGGTCCGACGAGTCGCACGTAGGGAATCCAAGCATCAAGGCCGTTGCCCCGCAGATGCTCCTCGATGGACGCGAGCCTGCGTGCGACCTCACGGTGGCGCAGATGCTCGAGCCACCGGGCCACGAACAGGATGGGTTGGACGAGCTGTTGCGGATGTGCGAGGCGGAGGGGCGGCCTGCCCCGTGCGCCGCCCCGTGCCCCTACGATCCGCGGGCCGGCCGGCCTTACGTGCCGGGCGGCCAAGGCGGTGATCACCACGCGGCACACCTGACAGGAG
>DATNOR010000224.1:0-8515 GCA_035601235.1 Gemmatimonadales bacterium | reverse complement strand
AGGAGCAGGCCCAGCAGACTGAAGAACCCGCCGATCGGCAGCCGCACGTCGAGCGACATCAGAAGAACACCGCGTTCAAGATCACGGTCACCGCCAGCACGACCACCGCGAGCGTGACGGGGCGCTGGAACCAGGCGACCGCCGTATCGACGGGTTGGGGCGTCAGGCCGTACACGAGGCCCCGCAGCTCCTCCGGCGCGCGCGGTCGGGTGACGAGGGACACGAGGATGGTCACCACGAAACACGTCGTCCAGGCCACGATCGCGGTCCAGAACGTCTGCGCCAGCTCGCTCGGGAAGGTCGTGACCACGCCGAGATAGCCGCCTTTGACGCCCACTGCGGCGCCGGCGGGGAGCGACAGCCCGTGGTGCACGGCCGCCGCGAGCGTGCCGGCGACGAGCCCCGTGAACGCGGCGTGCCCCGTGGTGCGCTTCCAGAACATCCCCAACGCGAACGTGGCGAACAGCGGTGCGTTCACAAACGCGAACACGAGCTGCAGGAAATCCATGATGTTGTTGAACGACGCAGCGACGTAGGCCGCGGCGATCGAGATGGCGACGCCCGCCAGCGTGGCGAAGCGCCCCATGGCCAGATAATGCGCGTCGGGCGCGCCCGGACGCACGTAGCTCTGGTACAGGTCGTAGGTCCAGACGGTGTTGAACGCGGTGACGTTGCCGGCCATCCCCGACATGAACGACGCCAGCAGCGCCGTGAGGCCGAGCCCCAGGAGTCCCGCGGGGAAGAAATGCAGCAGCAGCATCGGCGTCGCGAGGTCGTAATCGAGCACCACGCCGCCGGCTGCGTCACGCAACGGCTGCCCGGTGTGGGGATCGAGCTTAGGCGGAACGATTCCCGCCGGTGGCGCGGCGGAGGTTGGGGAGGTTGTGGAGGTTGTGGAGGTTGTGGAGGCCGTGATAACCTGGTCCCCTTGCCGCACGCCACTCGTGGGACTCACGACCAACGCCAGCATGCCCGGCAGGATCACGAGAAACGGGAACAACATCTTCGGGAACGCGGCGATGAGCGGGGTGCGCCGGGCGGCGGTCATAGAGTTCGCGGCCATAGCGCGCTGCACCACGAGAAAGTCCGTGCACCAATACCCGAACGACAATACGAACCCCAGTCCCATCACCAGGCCGAACCACTCGACGCCCACGGGATTGGTGGACGCGTGTCCCATGAACGCCCAGCTGCGCGTATAGGCGCCGGGCGCGAAGCCATTGGCGGTGGCGTGGTCGGCGAGCCGCGCCACGAGTCCTGACCAGCCGCCCACCGCGCGCAGGCCCAGGAACACCAGCGGCGCGAATCCGAGCACGATCAGGAAGAATTGCAGCACCTCGTTGTAGATCGCGCTCGTGAGCCCGCCCAGGAAGATGTACGCGAGCACCACGCCCGCGGCCACGAGGATGCTCAGGTCGAAGCTCCAGCCGAGCAGCAGGTTGAGCAGCTTGCCCATGGCGTAGAGCGAGATGCCCGACGAGAACACCGTCATGATGGCGAACGAGACGGCGTTCAACGCGCGCGTCTTTTCGTCGAAGCGCAGCTTGAGATACTCGGGTACGGAGCGGGCCCGCGAGCCGTAGTAGAACGGCATCATGAAGAGGCCGATGAACACCATCGCGGGGATCGCGCCGACCCAGTAGAAGTGGCTGGTGGCGATGCCGTACTTGGCGCCTGAGGCGCCCATGCCGATGACTTCCTGGGCGCCCAGGTTCGCTGACACAAAGGCGAGCCCCGTCACCCAGGCGGGAATGGCCCGTCCCGAAAGGAAAAAGTCCTCGCTGGTGTGCACGTAGCGCCGTACCGCCGCGCCGATGCCGAGCACGAACGCGAAGTACAAGAGCATCACCGCGTAGTCGACCCAGCCGAGCGTGGTCATCCTAGAGGACTAGAACCCGTGACCAGAGCGGAGGGTTGACGCCCGCTGGTGCGAGCGCGCGACATGCGCGTACCCGTCGCTATTGCTCGCACGCAACGAACGTCCCCTCCCCGGCGCCACCGAGAGCCGCGCGGCGCGGGCGCGTCGGGTGCGGCGTGACGGCGTCAAATTTGAAGAGCGACTGTCCTGACCCGTTGTACCCTTTGGGCCGTCCAGGGGAGCGATGTGAGTCAGGTCAGGGTGCCGTCCTTTGACCACCCCGCCTCGCCCGAGGCTGGGGACGGCGAGCGCCGCGAGGCTGCGGCGCCCGCCACGCCCCCTGTTTCCCCCTTCCGCCACACCGTCACCCGTCAAGCGGGCCGCCATCCAGCGGCTCCGGAGAACCGTCCTATGCATCGAATCCTGTCCTTGCTCTCGCTCCTGGCGCTCGCCACCGCCCCGACGTTCCTCGCAGCCCAGGGGTCGATCACCGGAACCGTGAAGGACTCGGCGGCCGGCACCCCCCTCGCAAGCGTGACCATCACGGTCGACGGGACGACGCTCACCGGACACACCGACGCCGCCGGTCGCTACACCGTCGTGTCCGTCCCCGCGGGCACCCAGCGGGTGCGGGCCAGGCGACTGGGGTACGCCGCCGCCGACGTGAGCGCGGTCGTGGCGGACGGCCAGCAGGCGGTCGTGGACTTCCGGCTGCGGGCGAGCGCCGTGGAGCTGGAAACCGTCGTGGCGGTCGGGTACGGCGAGCAGCGCAAGGCCACGCTGACCGGCGCCGTCAGCGCCGTCGCGGGCGAGGAGCTGAAGAGCGTGCCCGCGGTGAATCTGTCCAACACGCTCGCGGGCAAGCTCCCCGGCGTGGTCACGATCAACCGTAGCGGCGAGCCGGGGTACGACGGCGCGACCATTCGGATCCGTGGCAACCATACGCTGAACGACAACAGCGCGCTCATCGTGATCGACGGCGTGCCGGATCGCGTCGGCGGGCTCGAGCGCCTCAGTCCGGACGACATCGAGAGCATGAGCGTGCTGAAGGACGCCTCCGCGGCGATCTACGGCTCGCGCGCGGCCAACGGCGTCATCCTCATCACGACGAAACGCGGCAGCGGCAGCAAGCCGGAGCTGACGGCGAGCTTCAACCAGGGCGTCAACCAGCCGAGCCGCCTTCCCCCGATGGCGGATGCCGCGACCTACATGACGATGCTCGATGAGATCGACACCTATCGGAACCAGACCCCGCGCTACTCGGCGGACCTGATTCAGAAGTACCGGCAGGGGGGGGATCCCTGGCTGTATCCGAACACGGATTGGTTCGGCGCGGTGATCAAGCCGCTGTCGCTCCAGAACGTCGGGCACGTGTCGCTGCGAGGCGGTGCCGAACGGATCGGATACTACATGTCACTGGGGCGCCAGAGCGAGGACGGGTACTACCGGAACAGCGGGACCCACTACAACCAGTACAACTTCCGCAGCAACATCGACGGGCACGTTTCGGACCACCTGAGCCTGCGGTTCGACGTCACGGGGCGGCTCGAGGACCGCAATTTTCCGATCCGCGGCGCCGGCGCGATCTTCCGGGAGCTGATGCGGGGCAAGCCGAATCTTCCCGCGTACTGGCCCAACGGGCTGCCGGGACCCGACATCGAGTACGGTGACAACCCGGTGGTGATCGCGACGTCGGCGACGGGATACACTCACGACGACCGCTATTACCTGCAGGGCAACCTGGGGGCCGACTTCGTAGTGCCCGGCGTGCGTGGCCTGACGCTCCGCGCCAACGCGGCCTACGACTACGGCACCCGTACCTCTAAGTCCTGGGCAACCCCGTGGACCCTGTATACGTGGGACGGATCACGCGACGCGAACGGCCAGCCGGTGCTGCAGGCAGGCAAGCGGGGATTCGGCACGCCCCAGCTCGGCGAAGGGGACCTGCGGTCCACCGGCATCCTGTTGAACCTGATCGCGGAATATCGCCGCGAGCTCGGGCGGCACACGATCGGCATCCTGGCCGGCGCCGAGCGTCAGAAGGAAGACAGCTCGAGCCTCACCGGGTTCCGCGACTACTTCGTGTCGAATCAAGTGGACGAGCTGTTCGCCGGCGGCGATCTCGGGAAGACCAGCAGTGGCACGGCGTGGGTGGCGGCGCGGCAGAACTACTTTACGCGTGTCAACTACGCCTTCCAGGACAAGTACCTGGTCGAGTTGGTGGGGCGCTACGACGGCTCGTACATCTTCCCGGTCAACAAGCGTTTCGGGTTCTTCCCGGCCGTGTCGGTGGGATGGCGCATTACCGAGGAGCCGTTCTTCCGCAACCGCGTCCCCCTGTTCGACGATCTGAAGCTACGCGCCTCGTGGGGCAAGACGGGGAACGACCGCATCCCCGAATGGCAGTATCTGGCCACCTTCGGGTTCGGTGGCGGGTACGTATTCGGCGGCAACACCGAAGTGAAGAGTGTGTTTCAGACCCGCACACCCAATCCCAACGTGACGTGGGAGGTCGCGAAGCAGTTCGACGTCGGCTTCGACGCGACCCTGCTTCAGCACCGGCTGTCCGTCGTGTTCGACCACTTCAACGAATTACGGAACAACATCCTGTGGAACCGCAACGCCTCGGTGCCGCAGACGACCGGCCTGTCGCTGCCGCGCGAGAACATCGGCGAGGTCGCGAGCTGGGGCTACGACGGCTCGATCGGGTGGCGCGAACAGCTGGCCGGTGACGTCTCGTACGACGTGACGTTCAACTTCGGGCATGCCCGCAACCGGATCAACTACTGGGACGAGCCCCCCGGGGCCCCGCCCTGGCAGCGCTCGACCGGTCATCCGATGTGCGTCTCCGTGTCCTCCTGTCCGGCGGGCGGTCTGTTGTACAAGGCGATCGGCATATTCAAAGACTCGGCCGACCTCGCGAAGTACTGCCATCGGTCCGACGCCCGCCCGGGAGACATCATCTTTGCCGACATGGACGGGGACTGCAAGATCACCGCGAACGATCGCGTTCGGATCGATCAAAACGGCGACCCGACCTACACGTTGGGCTTGAGACTCGGCGCCCAAGTGAAGAAGTTCGACGTCACGCTGTTCTTCCAGGGCGCCCTCGATGCCGTGCAGTACTTCATCACCGAATCGGGCGATATCGGCAACTTCACTCAGGAGTTCGCCGCCAATCGCTGGACGCCCACCAATCCCAACGCCCCCGGTCCGCGCGCCTTCAATCGGCAGGAGGAGTACTGGGTCTCGAATGCCAACACGTACTTCCTGCGCGACGCGAGCTACATCCGGCTGAAGTCGGTCGAGGTGGGATACCACGTCCCGGCACACCTCGCGACCGGCCTGGGGCTGCGCGACGTCCGGGTGTACGCCAACGGATACAATCTGCTGTTGCTGGACCGGTTCCAGGTGGTGGACCCCGAGACGCGTGACTCGAACGGGCAATACTACCCGCAGCAGCGCGTGTTCAACGTCGGCGCGTCCGTCACGTTCTAGCGGAGATCACTGCCATGAGACGCGATATCCGCATCACCACCGCGACGCTGCTGGTCCTCCTCGGGGCGGGCGGCTGCAACGACATCCTGGACGTGACCCCGAAGGACCAGTTCCCGGACCAGGCGGTGTTCGCCGACCCGAGCCTGGCCGAAGCATTCCTGAACGATATCTACCGGGGATTGGGGCACGGGCTGTACGAGATCATGCTGGGCTCCATGACCGACGAGTCGCACTTCATCCACGTGTACGGCACCGACAAGATCGTCCAGGCGCGCATCACCGCCAGCGACCGGGGCGCCCTCGATGACGGGCGCTTCGCTCACTTCAACTGGGCGCCCAATTACTCGCGCATCCGGCAGGCGAACATCTTCCTGAGCCATATCGACGCGGCCACGTTCGATGACGCCTGGAAGCAACGCATGAAAGGTGAAGCGTTCTTTCTGCGGGCGTACTTCTACCATAACCTGATGCGGATGTACGGGGGCGTGCCGCTCGTCACCAAGGTGTACGGCCTGAACGAAGACTACACCGTCGCGCGCAACAGCTTCAAAGAGACCGTCGACTTCATCGTGGCCAACGCCGACTCGGCGGCCGCGCTGCTGCCGCTGTCGTACAGCGGAGTCAACGTCGGCCGGGCGACCAAAGGGGCCGCGCTGGCGCTCAAGGCGCGCGTGCTGCTGTACGCCGCGAGCGACTTGTACAACGCGAATCCCTGCGCACAGTCCGAGAATTGCTACACCAGCCCGCAGGACCGTGCGGCGCTGTGGCGGGCCGCGAAGAACGCCGCGCAGGCCGTCATGGACCTCGGGATCTACAGCCTGTTCCGCCCCAGCTCGGCGAACGCTCAGGAGGCCACGAAGAACTACGGGGACCTGTTCCTGCAGACCATGAGCCAGGAAGTGATCCTGAGCCGCTTCTTCCTGTCGACCCGTGACGACGGCTACCACCCCGGTCTGCACAACGGGCCCAACGGCTATCACACCTGGGGCGGGAACACTCCGATCCAGAACCTGGTGGACGACTATCGCATGGCCGACGGGTCGAAGTTCGACTGGAGTAACCCCGCGCACGCCGCCGCGCCCTACGCGAACCGTGATCCCCGGTTCTATGCGTCGATCGCCTACGACGGCGCCGCCTGGCGACCGCGCCCCGACGACGTGAAGAAGCTCGACCCCGTCGGTATCATTCAGACGTTCCGGGCGCTCACCACCGACTCCGGGGTGGTGGCGGGCCTCGACACCCGCGACAGTCCGATCGAAAACTGGAACGGCGGCTACTCGGGTTACTACATCCGCAAGTTCATCGATCCCTCGATCAACGCGCAGTTCACCAAGGAGCAGGTGCCGTGGGTTTTCTTCCGCTACGCGGAAATCCTGCTGAATTACGCCGAGGCGTCGATCGAGCTGAATGAGCTGGGCGACGCGCTCAACGCCCTGAACCAGATCCGGCGCCGCGCGGGCATGCCGGACCTGGTCGCCGGGCCGAACCTGAGAGACGAGTACCGCAACGAGCGCCGTATCGAAATGGCGTTCGAAGAGCAGCGCTTCTTCGACGTGCGCCGCTGGATGATCGCGCCCCAAGTCCTGAGTAAGCCCGCCACCGGCATCAATATCTCCCTCACCGGTGCCAACCGGCTCGACCGGTCTACCTGGACGAACTACCGCTACCAGACTGACACCGTCCAGAACCGCGCGTGGAGCAACAAGTCGTGTGTGCTGGACCCGGCCCATGACTTGAGTGGCGTATGCATGTACTTCATGCCGATTCACCGGGATGAGCTGAACCGGAACGGCCTGCTCAAGCAGAATCCGGGGTACTGACGTGACGCGAGGCTGCTGCGGGCTCATCGTCGCCGTCGCGCTCGGCTGCGGGCGTGCCACGCCGCGACCGCAGGCGGCGGCCCCAACGGCTACCGGCGCCGTGACGACCGTGGTGCCGAGCGAAACCGACGCGCGGGTGACGCAGGTGGAGGAGATGCTGCGGGGTGTACCGGGTCTGGACGTGACCCGGCTCCCCGACGGCGGCTATCAGCTCCGTATCCGCGGCCACCGCAGCCTGCGCGCCAACCCCGGGGACGACGATCCGCTGCTCGTCGTCGACGGCATCCCGATCTCGGCCGGAGCGCTCAGCAGCACGCTCGCGAGTCTCGCGCCGGCGGACATCGCCCGCATCGAGGTCCTGAAGGACGCAGGAGCGGCCGGCATCTACGGCTCACGGGCGGCCAACGGTGTGATCGTCATTACCACGAAGCGTGCACGCTAGGAGGATTCGCATGATGACTCGTGCCATTCGATTCGTCGCGGCCGCGTCCCTCGCCGCCGCGCCGCCGCTGGCGGCGCAAGGTGGCGGCACGGTGGAGATCGGGGCGTTCGCCCGGTACACCGATTTCGACAATAGTCTCGCCATGAATAACGCGGTCGGCATCGGCGGGCAGGTGTCGGTCTATCTGGAGCGCGTGGTCGCGGTCGAGCTCGACGTGTCGCGGACGTCGGCCAGCCGCCCGACGGGCGGCTCGGTCACCTACACTCCGATGCACATCCGGCTGGTGCGGGCATTTGCCACGGGCAACCGCCTCGACGTCCTGCTGGGCGGCGGCGCCGTCCGCAACGCGTACGGCGGCCGATTGGGCGCGAGTGACGGTGGCGTGTCGGCGCTGCTGGGGCTGCGCTACCGCTGGAGTGATCGCCTGTGGCTGCGGGGCGGGCTCGACGCGGACTTCATGGTGCACTCCGGGAGCGCGCAGGGGAGCCCCTTCACCTTCTACAGCGGCAATTGGGGTCTCCAGCTCGGCGCCACGCTGCGGCTCAAGGGCGGGGGAGGCGCGCAGCCGTAAGCCGCGTGGGTTTCTTCATTTCATACTTACCCAACGCGCCGGAGGTGTCATCCTGAGCGAGCGCGCGGGACGCGCGCGAGCGAAGGACCTGCTGTCCCGCAGAGTGCGACGGGGGTGTCGTCGCGAAAAGCAGATCCTTCGCGCTGCGGCGCTCAGGAGATCCTTCGCGCCTGCGGCGCTCAGGACTAGTCCACGAACGCCCACACCAGCGCCCGGCTCTGCCGGTCGAGCGCAGCCGGATCGGGGAGATGATAGAGATCCCCCGCCACGTCGCGGACGAGCAGGCCACCGTGGTGCAGCACGCGCGGCCACGTGTCGAGTCGGGT
>DATNOR010000223.1:0-2491 GCA_035601235.1 Gemmatimonadales bacterium | reverse complement strand
GCTCGATCCGACCCGGCCGGTGACGCAGGCCGCGAACAATGGCAGCCCGGCCAATCCCGTATTCCACGCCGGCGCGCTCGACCTGCTGGGCCACAACTACCATCACGAGGCGTGGGCGAATTTTCCGACGCAGTTCCCGGGAAAGAAACTCATCATCACCGAAGCGATGTCGGCGCTCAACAGCCGCGGCGTCTACGAGCAGCCCTCCGACTCGGTCGCCAGCTACGCGACGCCGTACGTGAAAGACAGCGGACCGCAGCCCAACAAGGACTACCGGCTGTCGTCGTACGACGACCGCAAGGCGTTCTGGGGCTCCCTGCACGAAGAGTCGCTGCGGCTGTTCGAGCGCTACCCATTCCTGTCGGGAATGTTCATCTGGCAGGGGATCGACTACCTGGGCGAGCCCACGCCCTACGAGTGGCCGGCGCGCAGCTCCTACTTCGGCGTCGTCGATCTGGCGGGGTTCCCGAAGGATCCCTACTACCTGTACCAGAGCGTATGGACGACCCGACCCATGCTGCACGCCTTCCCGCACTGGAACTGGGCGCCCGGCCAAACCATCGACGTCTGGGCCTACACCAACGCCGACGAGGTCGAGCTGTTCCTGAACGACGCTTCGCTCGGGGTGAAGCAGAAGCCGGAGCAGGTCTCACATCTGATGTGGCGGGTCGCGTACTCACCGGGCACGGTGCGCGCCGTCGCGCGCACCGGCGGGCGGGTGGTGGCGACGCAGCAGGTGAAGACCGCGGGGCCGGCCGCTCGGGTGGCGCTCACCCCGGACCGGGCGGTGATCCACGCCGACGGCAGCGACCTATCGTTCGTCACGGTGACCGTGGAAGACTCAGCGGGCGTTCCCGTACCGACGGCCGAGCCACTGGTGCGCTTCCGTGTCGCGGGAGATGCTCGCATCGTGGGAGTGGACAACGGGGACCAGATCAGCCATGCGCCGTTCCACAGCGACCGCGTGCTGTTGTTCAACGGCGAGGCGCTGGTCATCGTGCGCGCGGGCGACCGAGCGGGGACGGCTACGCTGACGGCGCAAGCCGACGGGCTCGAACCCGCCACGCTGCGGCTACGGCTCGAGCAGCAAGACGCCCGTCTCGGCCGCTCCCGGCCCTGAGGTGGTGAAGACGGTCGTGTCCCGGCCGGTCTCCGCGCCGTAGCGGGCCGCCACGTCGCGCACCCGCGCTTCCGCCCCGCTCGTGGCCAGCACCGCCACGGTGCCGCCGCTCCCCCCACCTGTGATCTTCGCGCCGAACAGTCCGCGCTCCGGGCCAAGGGCAGCGACCAGCGCCACCAGGCGATCGGTGCCGTCGCTGCCGAGCCCACAGGCGCTGTAGCTCCGGTGGGACTCATACATGAGGCGCCCCAGCTCGAGCGCCGCGCGCGGCTCCGCCGCCAGCGCGCCGAGCAGCTCGGCGAAGCGCAGCACGCGCTCGTGCTCGCGGATGGGGTGTTCCGTGGCCTGGCGGACAGGGTAGCGCCGCTCGTGGCGTACCTGCGTGGCCGTGTCGGTCAGCCCGTCGTAACGCTCGAGGAAATCCGCCCCGGACATTTTCTCCGGTAGCATGCCGCTGACTGCCGAGAGCTCGGGGCCCGTGAGATTCGCGAGATAGCCTCCCCAGCGCGGATCGTCCACGCGCACTCGCGACCCGTCTCGCACCGCGCGCAACCCCGCCGCGGCGGCGATCATGCGGTAGCCCATGAATGCCGCCGTGCGCACGGTGCCGTAGTCCGCCCCGGCGACCGCGTGGCTGATGCCCGAATCGATGCCATAGAAGCGATACCCACGGGGAATGTCCACGTACCCCTCGATCGTGCCCGGCTGGCAGCGCAGGCGCAGCAGCCGATCGCGCCGCCCACACGCGCTGGTCATCTGATCCATGATGCCACACGGGGCTCCGACGACCTCGTTCTCCACTGCTTGACAGGCCGTCGCCAGCTCCGCTGCAGTCATAGACGCACCGCAGCCGGCGGCGACGGCCGCGCCGGCGGCGACCTCGAGCGCCGCCGACGAAGCGACTCCCCGGCCTTCGGGCACGGTCGAATCGATGAGCAGGCGGAGACCGGTGGCGGAGCCCAGACACCGCTGCACGATGCCCACGACGTAGCCTGCCCACCGCTCGGCGGCCCGGCCTGCGAACCACGCCGCGAGCTCCGCCGGTGTACCGAGCGGCAGCTCGACGCTGCAGAACTGCCACCCGCCGCGGCGGCGCGTCGCGATGTCGCAGCGGGGCGAGGGTTGGACCTGCAGCAGCGCCACGGTCGAGCATTCAAGGGGTAGCTCGAGCACGCACGCGCCGCTGTAGTCCGCGATCCCGCCCATGACATCCAGTCGTCCCGGCGCCCGGGCGACGTAGATGGGGGAGTCAGCCGAGAAGAACGCGCGCAGGCGCGGGTCCGCCTCCTGAGACAAGGCGCGCAGGCGGTCGAGGGCGCGCTGGAACCAGACGAGGTCGCCCGAGGCGCTGACTTCCGGGAGGCGACGCAG
>DATNOR010000222.1:0-3900 GCA_035601235.1 Gemmatimonadales bacterium | reverse complement strand
CAGATCACGCTCGAGAAGCTGCGCGACTCACTGCGCGACCTGAAGCACGAGGTGACCGTGCCCGCCGCCGTTGCCGGGCGGGCGCGGCGTGCGATCGACCGGATGCTGGCGATTGGCTGAGTCGCCGCACCGCGACGCGGTCCGCCGGGCCCTGGAGGAAGACCGCGCCGCGGACGACGTCACCACCGCTCTGCTCGGCGCCGCAGCCCGACGGCCCGCGTGCGCCCAGTTCGTCGCCGAGGGGCGCTTCGTGGTCGCGGGCCTCCCGATAGTCGCGCTCGTGTACACGGAGCTCGACCCCGAGGCCCGCGTCGAAGCGCTGTGCGCCGACGGAGCATGGGTGACCGCGGGTGCCGTGCTCGCACGCGCCGGGGCGAGCGCGGCAACGTTACTCTCGGGCGAGCGGGTCGCCCTCAACTTCCTGCAACGCCTGTCGGGCATCGCGACCGTCACACGTCGCGTGGTCGAAGCCGTCGAGGGAACACGCTCGCGGATCACGCACACGCGCAAGACCACGCCGGGCCTGCGCGCGCTCGAGACCTATGCGGTGACGGTGGGCGGCGGGGTGGAGAATCGCCACTCGCTCGCCGGTGCCGTGCTCTGGAAGGACAACCACTGGGCGTTGCTCGGGTCGGGAGATCTTGCCCGGGCGCTGCAGGCGGCCCCATCCGGACTGGCGGTGGTCGTCGAGGTCGAGAACGACGCGCAGCTCGAGCGGGCCCTCGCCGCCGGCGTGCGCCACATCCTGGTCGATAATCAGCCGCCCGAGCGTGTAGCCGCGTGGGTGCGGCGTGCCGGGCCGGAGGTGACGGTCCAGGCGTCGGGCGGCATCACGCCCGACACGGCGCGCGCCTACGCGGAGGCGGGAGCCCACTTGATCTCGATGGGCGCCCTCACCCACTCCGCGCCCGCCGCGCCGATCCGGGTGGATATGCTCCCTGGGGTCGACTGACCCCGGGCGCAAGTCCGGGGTTCAAGCAGACCGGCCTTTCTTCCGGTCCGCACCCTCCTCGTGCTGCGGCTGCTGCGTGGCGATATAGGTGACGGCGTCCCACGCGTTGTGAATGCCGATGAACAGCAGGAACAGCGCCGTCGCGCCAATGACCAGCAGAGTGCGCGGCGGATCGCGCTGCAACACGACCGCCGCCACCAGGAGCGTCACGTAAGCGACGAGTGGAAAGGCGCAGTGCCACAGCCAGTCTTCTAGCACCGGTACGTAGCGCAACGGCCTGAGCGCCCGCCGGATGACGACCGCCATGTACACGATGCCCGCCACCCCCAGGGCGTCGAGGGCGAGCCCGGCGTTTGCGATCGCCCGCCACGGCACGCTGAGAATCGCCGATATCAGCAGCGCGGCGCAGAAGTGGACCACCGTGGGCGTCCCGAACGCGCCCACCTCCGGGCCGATGGAGCGCGCCTCGGCACCCAGCACGACCACCACGAATTGCAGACCCGTCAACGCCGCGGCCGACGAGCCGACGATGACGTAGAAGTTCTCCCAGGCGGCGAACGGCGACACGACGGTTGGTTCCACGATGGATCTCCCTTTCTCGGGTGAACAGCTCGACCCGCGCATCTCAGTGCGCGCCCGCAACAGCGATCATCGTCCTCGAGCGGTGGCGCGGCGCGGGCGCGTCGGGTGTGCGTACGACAACTGTCGTGACCGACGCGCAGCGGCGCGGTGCCGCAACGCCAATCGTATCTCTCGGTCCTTCAACGTGCTTCGTTCTGCAATGTCGCTGGCACTGCCCTTGCCTCCTTGCTCGGTCGTGCAGTGTGTGACACGAACCCTACACTGGCGGGAATCGTCAAGAGAGAGGGCAGAACGCCATGATGCGAGAACACGGAACCCTGATCGTCTGGCCGAGCCTCCTTGCGGCCGGACTGCTGGCCGCGGCGTGTACCGACCAGCCGAACGTCAACATGGCGCCGAAGCGCCCGAGCTTCTGGTTCACGCCACCCCCGGCACAGTGCGTCACCGGGAAGTGGACGGGCGGTGGGCGTATCGACCCCACAGGCAACCGGGCGGCGTCAAACTACGATAACGTAGATGAACTAGCCGGAGGCCAACCCGCAGCCCCGGACCCGGCCCCTTACATGACCGGCAAGGTCACGTTCGGGTTCAACGTGTTTCTCGGGCAGGATGCGAACGGGAACTGCATCGTGAAGAAGGGCGAGATCGAGGTCAACGGTCACGCCTTGAAGATCGCCTGGCACGTGTCGATCCACGACGGCGTGGATGCGTACGACGGGCGGCCCGTGTTTGCCAACGAGTTCTCCGATGGGCATCCGGGCGGCGTATGTGTCGTCGTGGGCGTACCGGACAACTTCATGACGGCGCGCGAAAAAGGGCCGGGCGCGACGGAACCCTCTGAACTGACGCAATTCGAGGTGTGCGACAACGATCGTGGCGGTCGGCAGAACACCCGCAGCGATGCCATGCGCTGGCGGAGCGAGCATCACGGGGACACCGGCCTCACGTACTTGAAGGGCGGTAACGTCGTGGAGCACGGGTCGTGAGCGGACGGCACCATCCAAGCTCATTAGCCATGGGAATCCAAGGAAGGAGTGAACAGATGAACGGCAAGAGCATGCATTGGGTGAACCACCTCGCGGCCCTCGGGCTCGTCGTCGGGCTCGTGGCTGGGCTCGCGGCGGTGGGTAGCGCCCAATCGGTGGGTGGCCAGGCGTACAGCACGTACGTCAACACGCCACTCGGTTCTAGTGCCCAGTCGCCAATGGCGCTGCTGCCGGCGGTCTCGGGCACCGACGGCGCGGAGGCAGATGCCGAAGGCGGCGCGATGAGCGTCGCGGGCGCGCTATCGTCCGATTTCCTCAACAGCATCACGTCGGGCGAAATCGGCGCCGCTGAGGCGGGCGCGCAGAGCACCTCGAGCGCGGCGAGCGTGAACATCCTGAACGGGCTGATCACGGCGGATGAAGTGGTCGCCAACGTCATGAGTAGCGCGAGCCAGGATGGTGCGTTCAGCAGCGGCGACGGCTCGACGTTCACGAACCTGGCGATCGCCGGTGTGGGGTCACTCTCGGGCGACTCGCCCATCGCGCCCAACACGAACATCAGCCTGCCGGGGGTCGGCTACGTGGTGCTGAATGAGCAGGTCCCCACCGGTGACGGTGTGACGAGCAGCGGCCTGACGGTGAACATGATCCACGTGTACCTGCAGAGCCTGGTCGGTGGCATTCTGAATCCGCTCACCGGCCTTATTTCCGGCGGTTCGTTGCAGACGACTGGCGAGATCATCGTCGGGTCGGCTGCGAGTTCCGTCGGTCCGTGACGGCGCCACGAGCGTCGCCTTAGGGTTGCCCCACCCACGCGGCGGAGCGGCGGACCACACGCCGCTCCCCGCGGCGCTCGGCCCGTGTTGCGGGGCCGCGACTCCGGCCCGCGGGCCTGTGGCGCGCAGGTTCTAGTGCGCGCGCCACGAAGTCCGTCGCACGCGTGACGTGCGCGCCGCGCTGCTCGGCGGCAACAGCGCGCGTATGTCTCGATTTCATAAGGAGCTCTGAAGTTCAGGCGAATGGCATTTGTCTTGCCGCGCCTCCGCAGCAGTTCGGTCGACGACCCTGCTGAGGAGGCGAGAGCATGTTCAGACAGATCAGGCCTGGGTTCGCGCCGGGCCTCGTGGCCGCTACACTGTTCGCGTGGGGCTGCGAGCGGCCCGCGACCCCGGCGGGTCCCAAACCCTCGTTTTCGGACGGCACCGGGTTTTGCGCGGCGGGCGAACGCTTCACGGGCGGCGGCCGCATCGACCCACCGGTTGCGGAGAAGACGACCTTCGGCTTCAACCTGGACGCGAGGGACTTCTGCGCGAGCGGGGCCGGGACCCCGATCGGGGGCCAGCTCCAGACCGTGAATCATCCGACCAAGACCCTGATTCA
>DATNOR010000221.1:0-8222 GCA_035601235.1 Gemmatimonadales bacterium | reverse complement strand
GCGATCGCCACCGTGAGCGTGCGGCCCTCGCGCTTGAGCGGCAGCACGGTGTGCTTCGTCGCCACGTCGGGCGGCAGCAGCTTCAGGATCTTGGGGTCGACTTCGAAGCGGGAGAGGTCGACGGCCGGCATGCGGTACTGCCGGGCCAGCATCTTGGAGATCTCCGTCTCCTCGACGTAGCCCAGCTTCACGAGCGTGTAGCCCAGACGCATCCCCGTGTTCTTCTGCTCGAGGAGCGCCTTCTTGAGTTGGTCCTGGGTGATCAGCCCCTCCCGCAGGAGGATTTCACCCAGTTTGTCGGAGGTGGCTGCTGCGGTCGCCGTACGCAACTCGTTGAAAATGAACAGCATAACATACGGGCCGACGAAGGGAAGTCAACCCCGAACGATGCAATTCATGGCAGCACCCCCGAAAACATCACGTAGGGTCGGAGCGACTCGACCAGCTTCGGGCCCACGCCGGGGACGCTGTCGAACCGCGCAAGCCCGCCGAACAGACCGTGTTGCTCGCGCCACGCGACGATGCGTTGGGCGAAGGCGGGACCGATGCGTGGCAGGCGCGTGATCTCCGTCACGTCGGCGCGGTCGAGGTCGACCCGCTCGCCCGGGAGGAGCGGGCGAGCGAGCCGGGCGGCCGTGCGCGCCGTCGCGCTCAGGCCGCGCGGACCGGGGGGCGGTGTGTCGCGACCGACCAGGCGAACGTCGCCCGGTGCTGCCGCGGTGGACGGCGCGAGCGCAAGACGAACGCCCGCGCCGGTGAGGGTGAGGAGGGCGAGGAGGAGGGCGGCGCGGCGGTCGTCCATGCGGGCACGATAACGGCTCGCC
This sequence comes from Gemmatimonadales bacterium, assembly GCA_035601235.1. Lineage (GTDB taxonomy): Bacteria > Gemmatimonadota > Gemmatimonadetes > Gemmatimonadales > GWC2-71-9 > AG41. The sequence goes on along the minus strand of DATNOR010000221.1, from coordinate 7,398 downwards.
AGCCGGCGGGCGGGATCCGTTCTACGCGCCGTGCGCCAGAAAAACGCGGAAGTCGGAACGCGGAACGCGGAACAGAGAAGGAACGGTCCGTGATTGACGCTGGCCCTTCTGCTCCGCGTTCCGACTTCCGCGTTCCGCGTTCCTAGCGCACGAGTGCTACAGCCACATCACCCACAACTTGCAGCGACGCCGCGCTCACCTTGTCGATCGTGTCTTCCCTCGTGTGCCAGTACGGATAATCGAAGTCCACCACGTCGATCGCATGGATGCCCGCGTGCTGCAGGGCCACGTGATCGTCGGTGAGGGTGGGTTTGACGCCGGGCAGGAAAACCCGGCCGTAGCCGAGGTCCGCGGCGGTGCGCCATACGCGATCCACCACCTCGGGGGCGAAGGCCTGCGAGTTGCCCTCGTAGTAGAACTGTTGATCCTTGTCCGCGACCATGTCGAACAGCACGGCGAATAGCGGTTGATAGCCCGGCGGCCGGTGGCTCGCGAAGTAGCGCGAGCCGATCAGCACATCGCCGGAGTCGCGGGCGAAATCGCCGTAGTCCTCCCCGTCCACGAACAGCAGGTCTACGCCGAGCTTGGGCGGCCTGGCCTTGAGCGCGTCGGCCACGCCCAGCAGGACGGCCACGCCCGAGGCGCCGTCGTTCGCCCCGGGCACGGGCAGGCGCTGCTGGCCCAGATTCTGGCTCTGGTCGGCGTGCGGCCGCGTGTCCCAGTGCGCGAGCAGCAGCACGCGGTCCGGGACGGCGGGCCGGAAGCGTGCGAAGAAGTTGCGCAGGTGCAGCGTCACGCCGTGGCGCGTGACGTGCGTGATGGACTGGACGACGACGCTGTCGGCCGTGGCGCGGAGGTGCTGCAGGATCCAGTCCCCGGTGCGCTCGTGGCCCGCGGTCCCGGGGATGCGCGGGCCGAACTGCATCTGCTGCTCGAGATAGCCGAAGGCCCGCGTGCCGCCGAACTCTCGCGGCTTTTCCCCGCCGCGCGCCGAGCAAGCGGATACGAGGGCGAGGCACGTGGCGGCGCCCCACAAGCGGCTCTTTTGGATGGTCACGGGGGTAGTGATGTCTTGTAGAGGCTTGGACTTCCGAATATAATGGCGCCACCGATCGTGCGCACTATCAGTCGCTACCTCTTGCGCCAGCACGTCGCGCCGCTCGGCTTCGCCCTGGCGGCGCTCACGTCGCTGATGCTCATCCAGCAGATCGCGAAACAGCTCTCGAGCCTGCTCGGCAAGGGCCTGCCCACCAGCGTGATCGTCGAGGTGTTCCTCCTGTCGGTGCCGTTCATCGTGGCCGTGACTCTCCCGATGGCGGTGCTGGTCGCCGTGCTGCACGTGTTCACCCGGCTCGCGGCCGACAACGAGATCACGGCGCTGCAGGCCGGGGGCGTGAGCGTCGGGCGCGTGATCGCGCCGGCGCTCGCGGGGGCGGCCGGTATCGCGCTGCTGTCGTTCCTGTGGAACGACCAGCTGCTGCCCCGCACCAACCACCAGCTGCGCACGCTGCAGATGGACATCCAGCGCAAGAAGCCGTCGCTGGCGCTCAAGGAGCAGGTGATCAACGAGGTGGTGGCAGGGCAATTCTTCCTGCGCGCGGCGCGGATCGACGGCAGCGCGAACAAGCTGAAGGACGTCACGATCTACGACCTGGCGGACGCGGAGCGTCGGCGCATCATCACGGCGGACTCGGGCCGGATGGCGTACAGCGGCGGCGGGCGCGACCTCTACCTCACGCTCCAGGACGGGGACATCGAGGAGGTGAGTCGCACCGACCCGACCCAGTTCAACCGCACGTTCTTCAACACGAACCGCATGCGCGTCGCGGGCGTGGCCAACACCTTCCAGCCGACCACCACCGACAGCTACAAGAGCGACCGCGAGATGTCGACCTGCGAGATGCAGGAGCAGGTGGACGCCGCACGGCGCGACGTCGAGAGCGCCACGAGCGACGCCCACCTCGTGATCGAAAACGACCTGCGCCGCCTGGCGGGGCTCGCGCCGCTGCCGCCGAGAACGTCTGCCGCCACCGCGCGGGACCCGAAGCGGCCGGGCCCGTACTGCCGGGCGCTGGAGCGGCTCGCGGCGTGGCTCCTGCCGGCGGAGGCGGGGGCGCAGACGCCGCGCCCGACGCCGCGCGGGGCGCCGCAAGCGCCCCCTCCACCGCACGCGACCCCGCGGCCGCTCCCTCCGTCGGCCGGCGGGGCAGCGCCGATCACGCCGCCCTACGTCGTCGCCTCGCTGATCACGCCGGGAGCGGGCGTGAGCGAGCAGCAGCGGCTGCGCGCGGCGCGTGAGCGAGTCGCGGCGTACGAGGTCGAGATCCAGAAGAAGTACGCGATCGCGGTGGCCTGCCTCGTGTTCGCGCTGGTGGGCGCGCCGATCGCGCTGCGCTTTCAGCGCGGCGGCGTGGGGCTCGTGCTCGGCGTGAGCGTCGCGGTGTTCACGGTCTACTATATCGGATTGATCGGGGGCGAGGAGCTGGGGGATCGGCTGATCGTGTCGCCGTTCTTCGCGATGTGGACGCCGAACGTGATCTTCGCGCTCGCCGGCCTGTTCGGTCTGTGGCGCATCCGCAAGCCGGGGAACTCGCCCCACGGCGGCGACTGGAGCGACCTGTGGCCGGCGTGGATCGGCGGGGGGGTCCCGTGGCGTCCGCCCCGTTGAGCACGCTCGATCGCTACCTGCTGCGCGAGTGGACCAAGGTGTTCCTGCTCGCGGCGCTGGGGTTCCCCTTCCTGGTGATGGTGATCGACCTGACGGACAAGCTCGCAACCTATATGGGACGCGGCATCCCCAAGACGCGCCTCGCCTACTCGTACGTGTTCTTTCTGCCGGAGACGATCTCGCTCGTGCTGCCCGTGGCGGTGCTGTTCGCCGTAGTGTTCACCGTGGGTACGCTGGGGCGGCACTCGGAGCTCGTGGCGGCCAAGGCGTCGGGGATCTCGTTTCACCGGGTGGTGCGGCCGCTGCTCGCCGCATCGCTCGCCGCCGTGGTGCTCGATTTGGGGCTCACCGAGCTCGCGCCGGTGACGTCGGCGCGGCGGGCGGAGCTGCTGGGGGAAAAAGCGGTGCGCCAGGTCGCGTCGCGGTTCAACCCGTTCGTGTACCGGGCGGACTCGGGCTGGGTGTATTCCATCCGCTCGCTCGAGCTGCGCTCGGGCGGGGGCGGGGGCGGGGCGGAGATGCGCGACGTGATCCTGGAGCGGGGCGGTACGGGTGAGGACTACCCGACGATCGTGGTGGCGGCACAGCGGGCGGCGTACGACACGGCGCGGGCGAAACGCGGCTGGACCCTCAACAAGGGTGCGCTGCGTTACCTGCTCGGCCCCGGGCGCGAAACGACGTTCGTGTTCGACACCCTCCGCACCACCGCGTTGCGCGAGTCGCCCGCCGACCTCTTGGCCGAGCCCAAGGCGCCCGACGAGATGCGCTATGCCGAGCTGGGGCGCTACGTCGATGCGCTGTCGCGCTCCGGCTCGGACACGAAGAAGCTGCGCGTGGAGCGGGCGCTGAAGCTGTCGGTGCCGTTCGCGTGCATCATCATCGCGCTGTTCGGGGCGCCGCTCGCGATCTCCACGCCGCGCAGCGGGACGGCGTGGGGCGTGGCCGTGTGCCTCGCCACGACCTTCGTGGACCTGCTGATGTTTCAGCTGTCGAAGGCGGTGGGGGCGGGGGGGGCGCTGCCGCCGGCGTTCGCCGCGTGGGTGCCGAACCTGCTGTTCGGGGCGGCGGGCGTGTGGCTGTGGAGAAAAGCGAGGACGTAACGGACGGTAGAGGACGGCGGAGGAGCCGACCTCTACCGACTGCTACCAACTTCTCCCGCGGCTCACCAGTTGAACATGTAGCGCACGCCCAGCTGCATGCGCCACACGTCGAACGTGCTCACGTTCTTCTGGAACGACTGCGGAGAAAGCTGTTGCAGGAGCGGGGTCGCCAACACGTATCGCGGCGCCCCGATTGCGTCAACCCCTTTTGAGATCAGCGGCGTCGTAGTAACGAAGCCCTGAGACCCACCCCAGTTGTGGTCGAGCAAGTTAGTGACGTTCAGGATGTCGAGACGGATCTGGAGCCGGTTGGGACGGCCCGCGATGCTCCGGCCGACGTCCTGAGAGAAACTCATGTCGGCCCGATATACCATCGGCAGGAACACGGCGTTGCGCTGCGCGTAGGTGCCACGGCGCGAGGAGAGATACGAATCCTGATTGATGAATGCCTCCCACGCCGCCGTCTGTTGCGCAGGACTGTAGATCGTCGTATTTGAACCCGACCTGACCGTGTCCGGTACGAAGTTCATCTCGCTCGTGTTGCGCGGGACGTAGATGAGATCGTTGCCAGACGCCCCGTCGCCATTCATGTCGCCCGAATACTCGTAGCTGCCGTTGCCGGCGCTGTGCCCGTCGAAGTACACGCTCACGCTCGTCGGACTGCCGCTGAAGAATTCACGCGTGTAGGTGACCGCCCCGAAGACTCGTGGACCCGGCGAGAACTGGGAGTACGCAGCGACCGGATTGTTGGGGTCGAGCGCGATCGCGTTGCCGGCCCACGACCCCGACGCGATGGACCCCGCGTCCACCGTGTTCCGGCTCACCCCGTAGCTGTATCCCAGCTTCGCGAACCAGCCGCTGCGGAACGCCCGCTCCACGGAAAACGCGAGGTTCCAAGAGTACCCTTTGCCCTCGTTGGTGAGCACGACCGCGTTACTGACCGCTTGGTAGATCCGGTTGTAGTTGAACCCGCCCGCTGTCGGGAGCCAGCGGGGCCGGCGATCGGGGCCGCTGAACTGGAGTTGGGGGGCAGGGAGGTTGGCGTTGATGTACGCGATGCCGTTCACGTCCTTGGAATACAGGAACTCGGCGGTGCCCGACAGATCCCAGGGCAGCCGCTGGTCCACCGCGAAGTTGCTGCGCCACAGCCGCGGGAACTTGAAGTTCGGGTCGGTGAGCGCGAGCTGGAAGCTCGGCGCCGGCTTTCCGATTGAGTCCGCAGGCGGCTTGTAGGCGTCGGGGTTCGGGTTGAATGGGCGCGCGGTCGTGTTGTCCAACTGGCTGAAGCCCGTGAGCACCCCGGTGTTGCCGATCTGGTTCGAGATCCACACGTACGCGGGACGCCCCGTGAAGATCCCGGTGCCGCCCCGGATCTGGGTGTTCTGTTCGCCGTGCACGTCGTAGTTGAAGCCGAAACGCGGTGAGAAGAGGAGGTTAACCCCCGGTAGCGCGCCGCTGTTGTAGTGCACCGACGCGCCGCTCGCATCGCGGAACGTCATGGTGTCGGCCACCGGATTGTCGTACGCGGTGTTCTGGAATTTAGGCGCGTCGATGCGCAGGCCGCCGGTCAGGGTGAGATCGCGGATCGGTCGCCACACGTCCTGCGCATACACTCCCGAGTACAACACGTCCAGCGGCTGGACCGGTTGGGACTGACCGGGGATGTTCGACCATTCCACCTGGAACCGGCGCAGGGTGACGCCGGAGCTGGCGCAGCTTCCGGGGCTGTTGGCATTCGCGATGTAGCAGTTGGCGTCGGCGTAAAAGTCCGACAGCGAGTTGTACACGTAAATGCTCTGGGCGCCGGGGAAGAACACGTTGTCAGAGTGATACTTCTCGACGCTCACCCCAACCGTCAGCGCGTGTTGGGGCAGATAGATCGTATAGTTGTCCTGCAGCTGATAGCTGTGGTAGCGCAGCTGGTTGTCCGGCGTGAACGGCTCGAACCCAAACGTCGTGTAGTTCGTGCCCCCGTTCAGGATCTCCACCTCCGGGAACCACGGCGGGGTGATGTTCTTTCGGCTCTCATCGCTCGACGTGTAGCCGGCGATCAGGTTGTTGGACATGTTGCTGCCGATCGACGAGTTCCATTCGCCCACCACGGAGCGGATGTTCTCCAGGATGGCGTAGTTCGAGTTCGCGAAGTTCAGCGAATTCAGCGTGCCCCGCCGGCTCCCGAAACCCAGCGAGTTGGAGTTGGACAGGAGGATGTCTGAGCTCGAGTTCAACAGGTTGTAACGCACGTTCAGCTTGTTGCGGTCGTTGAGGTTGAAGTCGAGCCGTGCGAGGAACCGGGTCGACGGAACGTGGAAATCGTAGCCCTGGTAGGGGCCGGTGACGTAGCTGAAGTTGTTCTTCAGGTAGCGGCTGAGTGAGTCCAGATCCGAAGCGAGGACGCGCGTGACGTTGCCTTTGACCGTATCAGTCGGAGCACCCGTGTTGGCCCGGAAGGTGGTGCCGGGCGCGGTTTGGCCGTCGTTTTCGAAGCTGCCGAAGAAGAACAGCCGGTTCCGAATGATCGGTCCGCCCAGGGCGACGCCGACGTCATGGTACTGAAAGGTGCCGGGGTTGAACGTGTTCGGGCCCGCCTGTGTGCCGACGAAGTTGTCGCTGCGGCGATTGTAGAACATCGAGCCGCTGAACTCGTTCGTGCCGCTCTTGGTGACCATGTTGATGCCCGCGCCCACGAAATTGCCCTGCCGTACGTCGTAGGGCGCTACGTTCACTTGGACCTGCTCCACGGCGTCCAGCGAAATGGGCGCCACGCTGGTGCGGTCGCCCGGCTGCCCGGCCAGTCCGAACGAGTTGTTGAAGTACGACCCGTCGATCGTCATGTTGTTCAGGCGATTGTCCTGACCGGCGAACGAAAAACCGAACGACATCGGGCTGTACTGCGGCGTCAGCCGCAGCAAGTCCTCGACCCGCCGGTTGATGGTCGGCAGGTGCGCGATTTGGGTGCTGGCAATCGTGGTGGCCGCCCCGGTCCGCTCGGCGCTGAACACATGGTTGGTCGTGGCGGTGACGGTCACCGGCGCCAGCTCCACGCTCGCCCGCGCCAGCACAAACCGCAGATCGGCGGTCCCGCCCAGGGTCAGTTGGATCTGGTCCTGCACCTGACGGCGGTAGCCCAGCACGGTCACGCTCACGTTGTACGGCCCGCCGACGCGCATGCCGGGGATCGTAAATCTGCCGTCCGCCCGGGTCACGGCGGCGTACTCGGTTCCCGAGGGCCCGTGAACGGCAATCACACGCGCGCCGTCGAGCGGAGCGCCTGAGGAGTCGGTCACGACCCCGGCGACCGCCGCCGTCGTGACACCTTGCGCCGTCATCGCGCGGACCGGGGCCAATACGGCCACCGCGGCGAGAACGCCGATCGACCACACGAAACGTTTCATCGGGATGGGTCTCCGAAGGGCTGAAAAGGGGGTGCCAGGCCGCGACAAAAATGCCTGCCGCCAAAAGGGACGTCAATTCGGCCCGACGTCACATTCGAGTCACGCCGAGCCCCCGCGTGACGGGCGCAGCCACACCAGGTACACGGGCACGCCGGCGAGAATGATGAGGAACGCGAGTCCGGTGTGGAGCGGGTCCTGCCACAGCGAGTTGCCCAGCATGTACAGCGTCGCCAGC
>DATNOR010000220.1:0-55343 GCA_035601235.1 Gemmatimonadales bacterium | reverse complement strand
ATGTCGTGCACCTGAAGGACGACGAGGTCACCGTGAAGAGCGGCGAGTCGCGGGTCGTCGTGATGCGCGCCAACATCGCGAACATCCTCAACCGGTCGATCGAAGCCCCCTCCTCCAAGCCCCAGTGACGGTCCGCCAGCTCCACCTGCTCGGGTCGCCGGTGCTGCGGCAGCGCGCGGCGCCCGTTGCCGCCATCGATGCCGCCGTGCGCGAGCTGGTGGACGACCTGTTCGAGACGATGCACGCCTGAGGCCTGTCTTGGATCGGTATAAGGGATGGGACTAATCCGGTGGGTGGTTATAACGTGACACTGCCGCAGGCTAAAACGCCTACCAATCCATCGATCGTTTCGAGTTCTGCCTGGATGTAAAGAGCGACTACCTTACCGTCCTTATGGTCGTCACAGCGAAAACGATAGATCCAGATGTTTTCTACAGGCCCTTCCCATTTTTGGGCTGCACTCTCCAGGTCATTGGCTGCTGCGAGCAGGTGTTGTTCCACACACTTTCGAATGCCGGTTCGATCCCTGCGCCCCGATAGAAACACAGCGAGCTGCTCTATTGCCCCTGGTGTCCAAACCAGCTCACGCCGCGGCATCCAGGTGTCGCAGCTTCTGCTCCAGTGCAATCATTGCATCAGCGTGAGAGAGACAGTCTCTAGTCCGCATCTGCCTACGACGCTCGAGCAGCTCCTCTAGCGACACGGTGAGTTCGCCAGCCTTCAGGTTGTCGGCGATGTTCATCTCTAGCGGTTTCTCCTTTGCCTTTTTCTTCTGCGCATGTAGCATGGGTTCTGTCTGATAAACAACGTCATCGAGTAGCTCCACCAACTCAACCCGAGAATACTGGCGGCAGACATAGGACAAGACTTCCACCTCGACCGGCTTGAAACTCTGTGGTGCTTGCTTGGCGCCTGGCGTATAGAGGAAACCCTGTTTGCCTGATGGGTAGGCGACGGCGCTTTCCTCAAGCACTGCGGCATCCTTCAGACGATGAATCCACGTCGTCAGCCTTGGGTCCCAAGGGCCAAAGAAATGCCAGACGTACCGGGCGCCAGAAATTGGGCGGCCGACAAAGCGGCGCGCCTCATAATCCGCCAGGTAGACGAGCTTCATCAGACGCGTTCGTCCGAGGTTCCCATCGCCGCCGCATCGCTGAACAAAGAACGCCACGAGTTCCTCTTCGCGGCTCATTCGGATCTCCGCCATTTTCGTGTCTGCCCTCCTGAGAGCAGCCATGTCGAGTCTAAGCTAAATTGACACAACCCTATATCTTATCTACAGATAGCTACCGCGTCAACGAACAAGCGTCCCGTGGCGCCTCCTCGGCTCAGTCTACGCCCGTGGAGCGGCAGGTTTCGTGCCCTTGTCGTCCGGTAGAAATGTCATAGGTCCTGAGGTATTGAGTAGGGTGAAAATGCGGCACGATGGGGTCGATTTGCGACACGCGCTGCGGTTCGGGAGAGTGCTTCGGTGGGCTGCCATCTTGCCGACTCAACGATCCCAAGCGAGTGCCTACATCGTTGACCTCGGTCACGGCTCTCAACCACCAAGGTTTCCATGACGACTTGGAAGGTGCGTTCGCTTCGTCTAACGCTGTTCCTACCACCGGGTGCCGATGCGAGAGTGAGGCAACTTGAGTGGGATGAACTGACGGGCAATAGGCCCGACAACGTTGCTAACCGTGGCGATCAACAGGTCCAGGAGGGACTGTTCGCCCCGGGACGCCTCCTTCTCCAGAAACAGCCTGGAAGGGTGGACGTACTCTATGCCGGGTTTCCGCAAGGTGAGGAACCTGAGGACCCCGTCGCAACGTTAGGCCTATTTGAGCCAGCCTATGCATTGTTCGACGGCATCGCGAGAAAGTTGCTGGACAGGGCAACCGCGTGCGTACGTCTCGCATTCGGGGCGGAAATGGTACAACCCGCCGCGACGGGCTTGGCGGCATATCAGATTCTCGTGGAACACATCAGAAGCGCGACATTCAAGCTTGAGGGTGGACAAGAGTTCGTCTACCAGATGAACCGACCTCGCTATGCTAAGGCCGTTCCTCAACTCCTGATCAACCGCCTCACCCGTTGGAACGCAGCAAGTTGGCAGCCGGTTACTTTTGAAGTAGCCGGCACCGCTCAAGTCCACAAAGGACCCGCGAAGGTGGGAGCGCTCGTGACAACCGACGTCAACACCGACGGCGATCGCACCGATCCCCTTCCCGCGGAGAAGTTGTTGCCTTTGCTCGATGAGCTTCGGGACTTGACGATCGAGATCCGCGACAAAGGAGACGTCCCATGATCGCGGAACACAGCACGCCGGATACCCCGCAAGAGACGTCGGCCAGGCCCAACACCAGCTTGTATCGAGAGCCAGCTTACCTTGGGGCTACGCGGCGACCTTTCTCCAGTCAAGCCACTAGGCATGCCTTCTTGAATCTCAGCGGACCGAGCTGGGAAACCGAGACTCCGTACATCCAGATTTTCGACACGAGCGTCATGTCCCCAGGAGCCACATCCGTGATTGCCGACGCGTACGTGACACCGTTCGATCCTGGGGCATTCGTTACGTTCAGCCAAGTCACAGTTCTCTTCGCGGCGACGGGACCCGATTTTCCCGTGGCGAGTGAATTGCCACCCCTGACCGGAGTCAAGCTGTATTACTCGCCAGGTGCATACCCGCTGGCGGTGCCGTCCGCCGCAACGACGGCGCCAGCTCTGGCGCGCAGCGCGGAGCGGCACAAGGTACGAGATCGCCTTCGCTTGGTTCTCACCACGGGAGTCCTTGAGAGACCAGGAGCAGTTCACGCGCTTCATTATCTCGGCTCGCCAGTCTTGAGGCAGCGTGCTGCTCCAGTGGCCCAGGTGGACGATGAAGTCCGACGACTCGTGGCCGACCTCTTCGCAACAATGCACAACAACAACGGGGTAGGGCTCGCCGCTAATCAAATCGGCATTCCACGCCGAGTGGCTGTGGTCGACGTGGGGGACGACGATCCAGAACCGCTGGTGCTCATTAATCCGCGGATCGTGCAGACGAGCGAAGTCACCGAAACTGCCGAAGAGGGTTGCCTCTCGATCCCAGAAATCTATGCGGACGTCGAGCGTCCCCTAGCCGTTACAGTTGAGGCACTCGATCTCGATGGGCGAGCGTGCCAACGACAGGTGTCAGGATTCAAAGCACGCGCCGTGCAGCATGAGATTGACCATCTCGACGGCGTCTTGTTCCTTGATCACCTGAGCGCAGTGAAGCGAAGCCTGCTCCTCGCCAAGTGGAAGAAATCCCGCAAAGGGAAACCCGGGTATCTGCAGGAGGTCGGGCGGGACCTGACGACCTAGGCTCAACGTGCGCGTCGTCTTTTTCGGAACGCCCGAGTTCGCGGTCCCGCCGCTCGAGGCGCTGCTGGGCGAGGGCTTCGACGTCGTCGCGGTGATCACGCGGCCCGACAAGCCGCAGGGACGCTCGCGCTCGACCGCCGTCCCGTCGCCGGTGAAGCTGGCCGCCGAGGCGGAGGGCATACCCGTGCTCCAGCCGGCGCGGCCCTCCGACGCCGATTCCGTCGCACGCATCCGCGCGCTGGCCCCCGACGTGGGTGTGGTGGTCGCCTACGGGCACATTCTCAAGCCCGACCTGCTCGCGCTGCCGCGCCGCGGCATGATCAACGTGCATCCGTCGCTCCTCCCCGAGCTGCGCGGCGCGGCTCCCGTCGAATGGGCCATCCTGAACGGCCTCGCAAAGACCGGCGTCACCATCATGCTGATGGACGCCGGGCTCGACTCGGGCCCCATCCTCCATCAGATCCCGCACCACATCGACCCGGAGGTCACGGGCGGCGAGCTGTCCGAGCAGCTGTCGGAGATGGGCGCGCAGGCGCTGGTCGAGGCCCTGGCGTTGCTCGAGACCGACGGCCTCAAACCGCGGCCCCAGGATCACGCCCGCGCGACTTACGCGCCCAAGCTCACTCGTGAAATCGCGCGGATCCCGTGGGCCGAGTCCGCCGAGCGCGTGACCCGGCTGATCCGCGCGCTCGACCCCAAGCCCGGTGCGTGGACCGAGCTCGAGGGACGCGAGGTCAAGCTCTTCGCTGCCCGCGTAGAGGAGCGTCAGGGCGAGGGAGAGCCCGGAGCGATACGCACGACGGATGACGGACTATTGATTACGGCGGGGAGTGGGGCCGTGCGCGTGGAAGAAGTCCAGCCTGCTGGAAAGCCGCGCATGACCGCTCCCGACTGGGTGCGCGGGCGCGGGGTGCGGCCGGGGGGGGGCCAGCGGTTCACGTGACGGGGAGGGGGGCGAGGGGGGCCCTCCCGCGGCTGCACGCCATCACCGACGAGCGTACCGCCCGCAGGCCCGACCTGGTCGATATCGCCCGCGCGCTCGCGACGGGAGGCGGCGAGCGGCTCGCGTTCCACGCGCGCGGCCGCGCGCTTTCCGGCCTGGAGCACTACGATCTCGCTGCCCGCCTGTCCGCCTGTCCGCCCGCCCGCCTGTTCGTCAACGACCGGCTCGACGTGGCGCTCGCCGTCGGCGCCGCGGGGGTGCAGCTCGGGGCCGGGAGTCTCGACCCCGAGGACGCCCGCCGGCTCGAGCCTCGGTGGTGGATCGGCAAGTCGGTGCACGACTTGGGCGAGGCGGCAGCCGCGCGCACCGGCGGAGCCGACTATCTTTTGGTAGGGCCGCTGTACCGCACCGCCACACACCCCGACCGCGAGCCGCTGGGACTCGAGCGGCTGGGCGCGATCGTGGCGCTGGGCCTTCCCGTGGTCGCCATTGGTGGGGTGACGCCTGCGCGGGTCGGCGAGGTGCGGCGGGCCGGGGCCTACGGCGTCGCGGCGATCCGGGCGCTGTGGGACGCCGCCGATCCCGCCGACGCGGCGCGGCAGATGCTCGAGGAGTGGCAGTCGTGACCGATTCGATCGACGTCATGGTGAACGGGGAGCAGCGCAGGGTGGCGCGCGGCGCCACGCTGCTCGAGCTGCTCCGCTCGCTCGAGCTCGACCCGCGCGTCGTGGTGGTCGAGCACAACCGCGCGATCGTGCGGCGCCCCAGTCTGGGGGACGTCACGGTAGCCCCGGGCGACGCGATCGAGCTGGTGCATTTCGTAGGAGGGGGCTGACATGACCACAGCCGTAGACACCATGCGGGACACAGCGTTCGTCGTAGGCGGCCGCACGTTCCACTCGCGCCTCATGGTGGGCACGGGCAAGTATCGCGACAATGAAATAATGGCTCGCGCCATCGAGGCGTCGGGCGCGGAAGTCGTGACCGTGGCGGTGCGTCGCGTCGACCTCGATCGCTCGAAGGAGACGGGGATCCTGCATCACCTCGATGCCAGCCGGTTCTTCCTGCTCGCGAACACCGCGGGCTGCTTCACGGCCGACGACGCCGTGCGCTACGCCCGCCTGGCGCGCGAAGCCGGGTTCAACGAGTTCGTCAAGCTCGAGGTCATCGGCGACCAGGAGACCCTCCTCCCCGACGTCCAGGGCCTGTTGGACGCGGCGCGCACCCTCGTCAAGGACGGCTTCAAGGTCCTGGCCTATAGCAACGAGGATCTCGTGACCGCGCTGCGGCTCGAAGACGCGGGCTGCGCCGCCGTGATGCCGCTGGCGTCGCCGATCGGCAGCGGGCTCGGGCTCCTGAACCCGTACGGCATCCGGACCATCAAGCGGCGGCTCAGCGTTCCCGTCGTGGTGGACGCCGGCGTCGGGACCGCCTCGGATGCGTGCGTGACGATGGAGCAGGGCGTGGACGGAATCCTCATGAACACCGCGCTGGCGGCGGCGCGAGATCCCGTGGGCATGGCCCACGCGATGCGGCTGGCGGTCGAGGCTGGGCGCACCGCCTACCTCGCGGGCCGCATGCCGAAGCGTGAGGTCGCCGTGCCGTCATCGCCACTCGAAGGGATGCTGGATTAGCGACGCCACCGCCGCCCGGCGCGCGGCGCTGCACATCCTCCAGGCCGTGCGCTCCGGCGGCACCTTCCAGGCGGCGCGCGACCGGGTGCTCCCCACGCTCGGGGGGCGCGACCGCCGGCTCGCCTACGAGCTCGCCGCCGGCGTGCTGCGACGCCAGGCGGACCTCGACCGCCGGCTGGGCCTGCGTGGCGCCGACCCCCGCCTGCACGACGTCCTGCGCCTCGGTGCCTACCAGCTGGCCGCGTTGGCCCGAGTGCCGCCGTATGCGGCGGTCGCCACCAGCGTCGAGCTGGCGCGCGGACTCGTCGGCGAGAAGGCAGCGCGCTACGTGAACCAGGCGCTGCGGAAACTGCAACGGGGCTCGGGGCTCGGGACTCAGGACCCGGGCCCTACCCACCCCAGCTGGCTCTTCGAGCGGTGGTGTTGCCAGTTCGGGCCGGGGGAGACGCACCGCCTGATCACCTGGAACGACACCAAGCCGCCCCTCACGCTGCAACCTGTCCGCTGGAGCGTCTCAGAGCTCGCCTCGCGGCTCCGGGACGCGGGCTTCGGTGTAACAGAGGCGCCATTCGGAGCGGGCCTGCGCGTGATCCCGAGCCCCGAAGCCCGAGTCCCGAGCCCCGCACGGTTGCCGGGATATTCGGAAGGCGGCTTTGTCGTCCAGGACCCCGCCCACGCCCTCGTGTGCCGCTACGCCGGCATTCCCCCGGGGATGCTCGTGTATGACGCCTGCGCCGCGCCGGGCGGGAAAGCCGTGATGCTCGAACGGGCCGGCGCGCGCGTCGTGGCGGGGGACGCCAGGCCCGAGCGCATCCGCCGCCTGCTCGAGACGACGCGGCGTGCGGGAGTGGCGATTCGGGTGACGGTCGCCGATCTTCTGTCGGCCCCGTTCGCGCCGGGAACCGTGCCAGCCGTGATGGTGGACGCCCCCTGCTCCGCTACCGGCACCATGGCCCGGCATCCGGACGCCCGCTGGCGGGTCACACCGCGCACGATCGTGCGCGCCGCCCGGCAGCAGCAGGCGCTGCTGGAGGCGGCCGCAACGCTCGTCGGTCCCGGGGGATTGCTCGTCTACAGTACCTGCTCGCTCGAGCCGGAGGAGAACCGCGACATCGTGAGCCAGTTCCTGGCGTCCCACACCGACTTCGCGCGCGTCCCCGCGCCGGCGGCCGTGCCGGCTTCCTTGCTCACGCCGGACGGCGACCTGCAGTCCCTGCCGCAGCGCGACGGAATCGACGGTGCGTACGCGGCGCGCCTCGCGCGGACGCGCTGATGCAGCTCCGCCGCCACGTCCCGCCGCTGCAGGAATGGAAGCTGCCCGCGCTCGTCGAGCTGTCCGGGGCGCGTCGCTGGGGGCTCGCCCTCGCCGGAGCGATCGTGGCAGGGTATCTCACGGCGTACCTCGTTCTCTTCCCCGCCCCGATTCTGCACGGCCACGAAGTGGTCCCACGGGTGGTGGGGCTGTCGTTGCAAGAGGCGTCGGCTGCGCTCCGCAAGGCGGGCCTGCAGGTGCAAGACGGCGGCTCGGAGTCGCACCCCAGCGCTCCTCAGGGCAGCATCATCTGGCAGGACCCGCCTCCCGGCGTGAGCGCGCCGGCGGGGTTGCGGGTGACCCTGGTGTCGAGCGATGGGCCCTCCAAGATTCCGGTACCGCAGGTGACCGGCCTGGACGGACCGCTGGCACAGCAGCTGATCGTCGCGGCCGGGCTCACGGTAGCGCAGGTGGAGTCGGTGCAGGCGGCGGCCGCTCCCGGGGTGACGATGCTCACCCGTCCCGCCCCCACGACGCTGCTCGCTCCCGGGTCGCCCGTGACGGTGGTCGTGAGCCGGGGCGCCCCCACCATCTCGGTGCCGCCCCTGCTCGGCCTGTCGCAGGCGGACGCGCGTACCCGCCTGGAGCAGGAGGGCCTCGCGCTGGGGACGGTGACGCGGCGTCGCTCGGGCGAAGGCACGCCGGGCACGGTGATCGCGCAACGGCCGGCGGCGGGGACGCTGGCCGCCCCCGGGACGGTAGTGGACGTGGTCGTGGCCCGGAGTCCCTGATGATGATCACCAGGATGAACGGCATCCGTATCGCGCCCAGCCTCTTGTCGGCCGACCTCACGCGCCTCGCGGAGCAGGTGGGCCAGGTGCTCGCGGCGGGCGCCGATTGGCTGCACGTCGACGTGATGGACGGACGGTTCGTGCCGAATCTGACGTTCGGTGCCAACATGATCGAAGCGCTGCGCCGGCTCACGGACAAGCCCATCGACGTACATCTCATGGTGCTCGAGCCGGAGCGCTACCTCGAGGCCTTCGCGGCGGCGGGTGCGTCGGTGTTCACCTTTCACCCTGAGGCGACGCTGCATGTGCAGCGTCAGCTGGCGGCGGCGCGGAGCCGCGGCATGCTCGCCGGGCTGGCGCTCAACCCCGGCTCGCCGCTCTCGCTCGCCGCAGAGGTGATCGCCGACGTGGATCTGCTGCTCGTGATGACCGTGAACCCGGGGTTCGGGGGCCAGTCCTATCTCGCCTCGTCCGACGACAAGATCCGCCGCGCGCGCGAGCTGCTCACGTCGCGCGGCTCGCGGGCGTTCCTCGAGGTGGACGGCGGCATCACCACGCAGACCATCGCGGCCGCGCACGCGGCGGGCGCCGACACGTTCGTCGTGGGGAACGCGATCTTCGCGAGCCCCGACCCGGCGCGCGAGGTACTGGACCTGAAGCGCCGCTGCCTGGTGACGGTATGAGCGACGCCCGGCGCTGGTCGTTCGCGGTCGGCGTCGTCATGGCGGTCGTGTTCGGGACCGCCCTGGCGGTGAAGATCCGTCCCCAGATCGACCTGCTGGGGGTGGGATCGCGCGCCCCGGACTTCCACGCCAGAAACCTGGCCACCGGACGCGCCACGACGCTCGCGGACTATCGCGGCCGCGTGGTGCTCCTGAATCTCTGGGCGACGTGGTGTGAGCCGTGCCGTGTCGAGATGCCGTCGCTCGAGCGGCTGTCCCGCAAGCTCGGGGGCAGCGGTTTCACCGTGGTGGCGGTGAGCATCGACGAGGACGGCGACTCGGTGGTCGCCGCGTTCGCCCGCGACCTGGGACTCACCTTCGACATCCTGCACGACCAATCCGGGGCGATGAAGCGGACGTACCAGGCCACGGGCGTGCCCGAGAGCTGGCTGATCAGCCCCGACGGCGTGATCATCAAGAAAGTGATCGGGGCCTCCGAGTGGGACGGCCCGGTCAACGAAACGCTGGTCCGACGGCTCCTGGATGAGAGATGAGAGATGAGAGATGAGCGTCCGCGCTAGCCTCGCGCAGCTGCTCGTGCGCAACTGGCCGATCAAGCTGGCGGCCGGCTTCTTCGCCGTCATGCTGTACGTGGCGGTCGCGGCGCAGCAGCCCCTGGCGCAGAGCTTCGCCATGCGGCTCGCCATCGTGGTCCCACCCGGGCGCAGCGTGCGACAGCAACCCGCCGGCGTGGCGGTCGTCATCACGGGCAAAGGCAGCGAGATCCTGAAGCTCCGCTCCTTCCCGCGCGTGATCCGGAAGGTCATTCCCGACACCTTCTCCGCGTCGGCGTGGCACGTGCAGCTGCAGCCGACGGATATCGAGCTGCCCAAGGGCAGCGACGTGCAGGTCGCCGACATCCGGCCGCGCGACATCGAGGTCGTGCTGGATTCGGTCGTGCACAAGGACGTCCGCATCGTGCCGCGGGTACGGGTCGAGGCCGAATCGGGGTACGTGATGCGCGGGCTGTCGATCACGCCGAGCATGGCCCGCATCATCGGCCCGGCGAAGAACGTCGCCCCGATCGACTCGGTGACCACGCTGCCGACGGTCATCTCCAGTGTGAACGGCCCCTTCTTCCGCACGGTCCCGCTCGATACGTCCCCGCTCGGCATCGTGCGCATCGCCCCCAAGGAGGTGCGCATGGCCGGCGAGGTCGCGGCCATCATCGAGCGCTCGCTCTCCGGCGTCCCGATCACGACCGCGGCCTCGGGCTTCGCGGGGTTCCTGCTCTCGGTCGAGCGCGTGGGCGTCACGGTGCGGGGCCCCGAATCGAGGGTGAACACGCTGACCCGCGACAGCGTGCGGGTGGTGGCGCACCTCGTGGGCAAGGCGGGCCCGGGCGGCTACGCCCGCCTCACGGTGAGCGCGCCGCCCGGCATCGTCGCGCACGCCGTGCCCGATTCCGTTTCCCTCAGACGCAAGACCGGCCGTGGCTGACGTCGTCCTCGGGATCGAGACGTCGTGCGACGAGACCTCGGCCGCCGTGCTGGTGGGCGAGCACCGCCGTCCCGAGCTGGCCGGGCTCGTCATCCTGTCGCAGGACGTGCACCGGGTGTTCGGGGGCGTGGTCCCGGAGCTCGCGAGCCGGGCCCATCTGTCGGCGCTGCCGGCCGTGGTGGACCGCGCCCTCGCCGAGGCCGGCATCGGCTGGAGCGCCGTGGACGCCGTCGCCGTGACCCAGGGACCGGGGCTCGTGGGGGCGCTCCTGGTCGGCGTGGTATTCGCCAAGGCGCTGGCCTACGCCGGCGACCGCGAGCTGATCGGCGTGCATCACATGGAAGGACACCTCTTCGCCCCGCTCGTGGAGGACCCGGACTTGGCACCGCCGTTCGTCGCGCTGCTCGTGTCGGGAGGTCACACCCTGCTGCTCGACGTTCCCGCCTGGGGGCGCTACCGCCTGCTGGGCGCAACCCGCGACGATGCGGCCGGCGAGGCGTTCGACAAGGTCGCGACGCTCCTGGGCCTCCCCTATCCGGGCGGCCCGGCGATCGAGCGGCTCGCGGCCCAGGGTGATCCTACGCGCTTCTCGTTTCCGCGTCCGATGCGGGACGAGGGATTCGAGTTCTCCTTCTCCGGTCTCAAGACCGCGGTGCTGCGGGCCGTGCGCGCCAGCGACGATCTCGAACGCGACCGTCCCCATCTCGCCCGTGCCTTCCAGGACGCGGTGCTCGACGTGCTGGTCACGAAGCTCGAGCGCGCGGTCCGCGCCACGGGCCATCGCACCGCCATGCTGGGCGGCGGCGTGGCGTGCAGCCGGGCGCTCGCCGGCCTCGCCGCCCGGCGGCTCTCGGACGGCGGCCTCGCCCGCGTGGCGGTCGCGAGCCCGCGCTTGAACGCCGATAACGCCGCCATGATCGCCCGTGCCGGCTGGTACCGCCTTGGCCTGGGCGAGCGCAGCGACTGGACCCTGGACGCCCGGGCGGACCTGCCACTGCCCGGCCTGGAGCCGGCACCCACCACCCACGGCGCAGCCCGCTCATGACGATCTATCCCTTCGGTTTCACGATCCCGCTGCCCCGGATCGACATCCTGTTCATCCATCTGGGCCCGCTCCAGGTCACCGGCTACGGGCTGATGATGATGGTCGCGTTCCTCATGGCGGGGTGGGCGATCCAGGTCGACCTGCGGCGCCGCGGCATGGCCGAGGAGTACGCGGCCGACATCGTGTTCGCCGCCGTGGTCGGCGGTATCGTGGGAGCGAAGATCTGGTACGTGCTGCTGACGGGTGAATGGGAAGCCCTGCTGCGGCGCGGCGGGTTCGTCTGGTACGGGGGCTTTTTCGGCGGCGTGGCGGCGGTACTGGCGACCGGGTGGTGGAAGCGCGTGCCCGCCCGCTGGACGATGGAGCTCACCGCCGCGCCCCTCGCCCTCGGTTACGCGCTGGGACGGGTCGGGTGCTTTCTGGTCAACGACGACTACGGGATCCCGTCCACCCTGCCCTGGGCGATGAAGTTCCCGCGCGGCCTTCCCCCCACCACGGTCGCCGAGTTGAGCAACATGCACGTGCGCTTCCCTCCCGGCGCCGACCCCATGCAGGTGGTGGCCGTGCACCCCACGCAGATCTACGAGACGGCCCTGATGCTGCTCGCGTTCGCCTGGTTGTGGCGGTTGCGGGACCACCGACACGGCACGGGCTGGCGGTTCGGGGTCTATCTCGTCCTGGCAGGGGCGGAGCGCTTCCTGGTCGAGACGGTCCGCGCCAAGGACGATCGTCTGCTCGGACCCTTCACGCTGGCGCAGGTCACGAGCGTGCTGCTCGTCCTGGCGGGGGTGTGGCTGATGCAGCGGCTGCGCGCGCCCGAGCCGGCGACGGTGGCGGTGCCTCCCGCGCTCAAGCCGCAGCCGCAGGCTCAAGCGACGCCGTAGCGCGGGGGGGCTACGGGAACGACGGTCGCCGGCGGTCCGCGCCCGTCCCCGCGGAGCGGTCACGTTGTAACCACACGACGGCCACCAGCAGCAGGACGATGAGCAGTAGCTGGAGCGCCAGCGATTGCACCGTGGGATAGATGCCGAGCACGGGGATGCGGGGCGCCCACCGGACCACGCTCACCCGCACCAGTCCCGACTCCTGCAGGTCCGCGATGCCCTTGCCGGCGAACACGAACGCCATGTAGTAGAGCATCGCGCTCGTCACGGCGAAAAACGGCTTGAGCGGCACCTTCATGCCGAAGCGGTCGACCGCCACGTAAACGATCACCAGCGCCAGTGCGCCGGCCACGATCCCCGCGATCACTCCCACGACTCCGGCGGCGCTGCTCGATCCCGCCGAGGAGAGCAGGGCCTTGTAGAAGAGGATGGTCTCGAAGCCCTCCCGATAGACGGCGAGGAAGGCGACCGACGAGAGCGCGAACCCCGAGCCGGTCGACAGCGCGTCCTCCACCCGGCCTTTCACGAAGGCGTTCCACTTGGCGACCTCGATCTTCGAGAGCAGCCAATAGCTGACGTAGAAGAGCACGGCGGTGGCGAGGAGCATCGTCCCGCCCTCGAGGGCTTCCCGCTGCCCCGGCGTGATCTCGAACAGCAACTCGATCATCACCGCGGTGGCGGCGCTCGCGGCGACCGCCGCCCAGGCGCCCCGCGCCACGTGTCGCCGGCGCTCGAGCGCGCCGGCCTTCGAGAGAAACGCCATCAGCGCGGCCACGATCAGAATCGCCTCGAAGCCCTCCCGCAGCAGCAGCACGAACGACTGCACGAACAGGCTGGCGCTCGAGCTCCGGTCGGCCACCAGCCGCTCGGCGCGCTCCAGGTCGGCGAGCAGCCGGGCGTGGATCGCCGCGAGCTCGTCCGGGCCGGCGCCCGCCGCCGCCCGTGCGCGCAACAGCGTGAACGCCTGCTCGAGGTCGCTCGCGAGGGCCGGGTTCTTCACCCGCACGTCCGTCTCCACCTGCTCGAAGGTCAGGTAGGCATCGAACGCGATCTTGTCTGACCTGAGCGCGACGCCCGAGTCGAGTTGGCGCCGCACCACGGAGAACGTGGCCGCCGCCGGGGACGCCTGATACTTCTGGCGCTCGGCCGTGGGCAGCACGCGCAGAAACGCCCCGATCCTGGCCGCGTCCCCGGGATCGAGCGTGCGCGCGAAGCCGGGCATCGCGGTCCCCGGCCGACCCTGCAGAATCAGCTGCTCGAGCTCGCGGTCGGTGAATCGGCCCTGGACGGCGAGGTCCCGCAGCGCGGGCGGCCGCACCGAGAGCGTGGCGGCGAGCGGACCGTCGCCGCCGCCCGTGGCGCCGTGACACGACGCGCACGTGGTCGCATACCGCCCCTCCCCCTCGCGCACCGGGCCCTCGTTGGCGCGCAGCGTCGCCACGTACGTGGCCACGGCCCAGCGGTCCTCCGGGGAGAGCGTTTCCTCGAACTGCGGCATGGCCGTGCCGGCCACGCCGAGCGTGAGCTTGCGATACACGTCCAGCGGCGAGACCGTGCTCATCGCCTCCCGGTCGGCGAGGCTCGCGGGCGGGGGACCCTGCAGGCGCTTCGCTTTCGGCCCGTCCCCCCGGCCGGTCGGACCGTGACACTGCGCGCACTGCTCCTGATAGACGGCCGCGCCGCGCACCAGGGACGGGGGGCGCGACGGGAACGTTTCGAGTGCACCTCCCACGACGGTCGCGATGTGCTGCACCAGCAGTGCGGCCCGCGCCGCGACGGCGTCGGGCGGCGCGGCGCGGTCGAGCAGCGCGCGCAGCGCCACGAGGTCGGAGTCGACGGTCGCGCGCACCGCCCGCGGGAGCGAGCCGACGTCGAGTCGTGCCTGGTCGAGAAACTGCTTCGCCTCGGAGACCTCCTCGGGATTGGTCACCCGGCCGCCGCTGGGCGCAACGCCGATGGCGTACTCCTTGGCGGCGAGCGAGGCGGCGGCCACGATGCGCCGGGCTACGGTGAGTGAGTCCATCGCCTGCGCTCCGGCGGACGCCGCGATGCAGGTGCCCAACAACAAGCCGACCATTGACTTACGGTAGATGGAACGGTTCTCGGGAGGAGGATTTTCAATACTAGAGTAATTCTGTCGGGAATGCAAGGCAATCCATCACACGCGCTCCAGCACCACCACGGCTATGGCCGCCTGATGCGTGTGCGAGAGCGACAGCAGCACGCGGTCGACCCCCAGCTCACGCGCCCGCCCGGCCGCCGTGCCGCTGAGCCGCACGTCCGGTCTCCCGTCAGGCGCGCGTGTGATCTCGATCTCACGCCACCCGATGCCGCGCGCCAACGCCGTGCCCTGGAGCGCCTTGTACACCGCCTCTTTGGCGGCGAGGCGTACGGCGACGTGGGTCGCGGGATCAGGCCGGCTCTCGCAGTACGCGCGCTCATCCGGTGTGAGCAAACGCTCGAACACACGTGCGCCCTTGTCGGCGATGATCGCCGCGACGCGGGACACCTCCACCAGGTCGACGCCGACGCCGATCGCGCTCAGAAGCCGAGCCGTGTCGCGAGCCATGCCGGGGCCGGCGCGTAGCCGCCGAGCACCAGACCCAGCCAGATCAGCCCGACCGCGAGCGGCGTCCACAGCACGATCACGGGCCAGAGGGAGGGTCGCCACCGTGCGATGGCCTCGGTCTCGAGCGCCCAGCGACGCCGCTCCTCGGCCAGCGCAGCCTCGAGGGCGAGCCACGCCGCCTCGAGCCGCCGGGCGGACCCCCGCAGCGCATCCTGCCACTCGGCGTGGATCGTCTTGTCGAGGACGCCCGCGTCGCGGGCCCGGAGCCCTGCGCCGTCGAGCACGTCGAGCGCGGCGACGAACGCTTCGCCGCCGGCGCCGAGGCGGGCGGCGATGGCGCGCTTTTCCGACCCCGTGAGAAGCCGCCGACGGCGCTGCCGCGCCGGCATCCGGACGCGCCGCGCGGCGCGCTCGATTTCGCCGTCCAGCGCCGCCGTCACGCGCTCGGCCGCCCGCTTTACGGCGGCTTCCCACGCCGCCAGCCATGCGCCGCGTCCCGCGGCCTCGATCACTTCCTCACGCTGCTCGCGCGCCGCGGCGGCCCGGGCGCGGCCCCCCAGCTCCATCACGCGCGTCGCCAGGTCCTCGCGCACGTCGTCGAGCGGCACCCACGGCTCTTCCAGGCGGCGCGGCACCAACAGGCGCCCGAGCGAAGACGCCAGCTCCGGCACGCGCAGCGGCATCGGGATCTTCACGCCGGGGCTCATCGTGCCAGCAACGCGGCGCGGCCGGTGCGCCGCTCGAAGGAGGCGACGAAGTACGGGAGCGACTCCGCGAGGAAGCGCTCGCGCGCGACACCGGTCGCCGCGATCGCCCGCTCGATGGCCGCGGGCTCGCCCTCCACCTCGATGAGCACGTCCATGTCGGGATACCATTCGAGCCGCAGCACCGCCTGCCCCAACCGGTAGACCTCGACCCGCCGATCGATGCGCAGCGACACGGCGAAGCCGACCCGCTCGAGGATGGCCACCACGCTTTCCGGATCCTCCACACGCGCTTCGGCTTCGGCGCGGTGACGGTATCGCCCCTGTTTCGAATGCGGGCCCTTCCACGCGAGCACTCCGTACGCCGGCGCGCCGTCGGCCTCCCGGAACACCCGCAGCCGCAATACCTCGTCGCGGTCCGCCAACCGGTCGTGGCGGTCGAAGCGCCGGTCGAGCATGTCGCCCCGGAATTCGAGCACCGCGCCGACGCGCACCAGCGCGGCGCGCAGCGCGTCGGGATCCTCGACCCGCGCTTTGACCTCGAGCTCGTCGACGGCTGCGGACGCGGTCCGGCTCACGCGAAGATGGCGTCCAGCACAGCGGCAGTGTCGCTGAGCGTCGCGAACACATAGGCGGCGCCGGCCGCGCGCAGGGCCGCCACGTCGTAGGAGCCGGTGGCGACGGCTACGCTGCGCGCGCCGATCGGGCGACCGCACGCGACGTCGTCCGGCGTGTCGCCGATCACGACGACGTCGGCGCCCGCGAAACGGCGACCGGTGAGCTTCGCCGCGCGCTGTGCGGCGACCGCCGGCAGGTCGGCCCGCCGCGCGGAGTCCGAGCCGTAGGCTCCGACACGGAAACGCGCCGGGTCGAGTCCCCCCGAGCGCAGCTTCAGCGCCGCACCGGGCGCCACGTTTCCGGTCAAGAGGCCCACGAGCGCGCGCTGCCCGGCTTCGTGCGGCTCGAGGGCGGCGAGCAGCTCCCGCGTCCCCGGCATGAGCGTGGTCGTCTGGGCGGCGGCGGTGAGCTC
The DNA here is from genome assembly GCA_035601235.1 of Gemmatimonadales bacterium. GTDB lineage: Bacteria > Gemmatimonadota > Gemmatimonadetes > Gemmatimonadales > GWC2-71-9 > AG41. The sequence continues at coordinate 39,002 of DATNOR010000220.1, read as the reverse complement.
GCTGCGCAGGTGCTCCACGTAGCGGCGGCACACGGCGTCGATGCGCCTCGCATCCCCGGCCGCCGGGTGACCCGCCAGCGACAGCAGCTCATGCACGATCTGCGGGTCGGTCTTGCCGTCGAACCGGTAGCGCTCGATCGGCCCCGCCGTCCCTGCCTCGTCCAGCAGCGCGCGGTGGATCGCGCGCCGACCGGCGCCGTCGGTCCCGAGCAGGGTACCGTCGATGTCGAAAAGGACGAGCTTCATGCGGGAAAAATAGGCGGTCAGCTCCGCGAAGTCTCGGGGCGGCGCACGGCGACGAGCATGCCTCGCAGTCGCTCCGCGGCAGGCGTATCGGCGAACAGGTCGTCCGAGCCTACGCCCCCGCGCGCCAGCGCCGAGTGCACGATGTGACCGGCTCCCGCCCACAAGGCCACGTGCGCAATGCGCCGGTCGTCGGCGAAGCAGAGGACATCCCCGGCGGCGTATCCCGCCCCGGCTGCGTCAACCGCGACGGGGCGGCCGGTGAGCGCCTGCTGATCGCTGTCGCGCGGCAGGTTGATGCCCCGCGCCGCGTACGTCGCCTGCACCATCCCCGAGCAATCGACGCCCCATTCGGTGCGTCCTCCCCACAGGTACGGAGCGCCCGAGAACCAGCGCTGCGCCCACTCGGGGGCGGCGAGCAAGCGCGCTTCCGCCCGGTACTGCGCTTCGGGCCGCACCACGCCCCACGCGAGGCTCCACGCGCGCCCGTCCGCCGTGTCCACGAGCCCGTCGCGACGCAAGACGACGCGCGAGCCCAGGGGCAGCCGGAACCGCCGGTCTTCGAACTTGAGCTCGGCGCCGAGCGATCGCGCCGTGGCGCGCGTGGTCCAGTCTTCGGCCCAATCGTCAGACCCGGTCGCCACATAACCCGCGTGGACCCAGCCGTGGTAGCCGTCGGGCGCGCGCACCCGCAGCCAGGTCCCGTCGCGCCGCTCGAGCAGCGTCAACGGCTCCCCGTGCAGCAGTTCGCTCACCCGGTCGGCCGCGATCCGCGGCTCGCGCAACAGCGGCGCAACGGCGGCCGTCGTCACGCCCGCGGGCTCGTCCCGCACCGAGCCGTCGGGCAGGAGGCGGATGTCGGCGGCGCGGCGCGCCGCGGCGGCGATGCGACGCAGCTCTTCCAGGGCGTCGCGACTCGTGGTACACCCAGTGAGCGCGGCCGGCAGGACGGCCACGTCGAGCACACCGAGCCGCGGGTCGGGCACCCATTTGCGCGCCAGGTCTCCGACGTCGCGCTCGAGACGCTCGGTCACGGCTCGGCACCGTCGGCCAGTCCGGGCACGTCCCCGAGCCCGCGCGCCAGCCGCACCGCGCGCTCCACCGCCACCGGCACCACCAGCGCCGCCAACGCCTCCGCCTGGAGCGGCGTCGCGGGCGCGGTCGCGACGGTGCTCACGGCGAAGACGACGTCGCCGTCGAACAGCGTGCCGTAGGGCACGATGCGGCGGGCGAGCGCGTCCCCCGCCGCGTGCGCCAGGCTCTCGAGCGCCGTGCGATCGAGCGCGCCGTTCGTCGCCACCACGGCGAGCGTCGTGTTGGCGCGGCCGAATGGGGCGCCCCCCGCGGCGAAATGCTCGAGGGCACCCGCGAACCGGCCGTCCGGGCCGCGCGCGCCCGCGACGATCGACCCCGTTCCGTCCAGGATGTCGCCCACGGCGTTCACCACCACGAGCGCGCCCACCACGACGTCTCCCCGGCGGGCGGCCCACGTCCCCACACCGCCCTTCATAGCGCGACGGGGCCCCAACGCCTTGCCCACGGTCGCCCCCGTGCCCGCCCCGACCGTTCCCTCGGGGACCTCGGCCGACGCCGCGCCGCACGCGCGATACGCGTCGTCCGCGGTCGGCCACCGGTCGGCCGTGCCACCGGGCCCCAGATCGAAGTCGAAGATCACGGCGGTCGGCACGATCGGGACGACGCCCGCGGGCCCGAGCGGCAGTCCGCGGCGGCGCTCGCGCAGCCAGCGCATCACGCCGTCGGCCGCTCCCAGCCCGTATGCCGAGCCGCCGGTGAGCAGGATGGCGTCGATGCGGCTCACCAGGTGGCGCGGGTTGAGGGCGTCGAGCTCGCGCGTGCCGGTGGCGCGCCCGCGCACGGCACCGGCCGCGCGCATCCCGCCCTCGGGCGCGAGGACGACGGTGCACCCGGTCGCCCGCGGCAGGTCGGTCCAGTGACCCACGGAGAGCCCCGGGACGGCGGTGATGCTGGTGGGATCGGACGACGTCATCGGAACGCGGAAGTTAGCTCGGCTTGCTGGCCTTGTAGAGGGTACATACGTTAGCGCATGCCCAACCCCCAACCGCAGGACCAGCCGACCACGGTGCTGGTGGTCGACGACGAAGACGGCATCCGCCAGGCGCTGGACCGGTTTCTGAGCCGGCTCGGCTACCGCGTGCTGCAGGCGTCGAGCGGTGCGGAGGCGCTCGACCGGCAGGCGGCCGAGCAGCCGCAGGTGATGCTCTCCGACATCCGCATGCCGAACATGAGCGGCGTGGAGCTCGTCCCCAAAGCGCTCGCCGCCGACTCCGACCTCGCCATCATCATGCTGACGGCGATCGACGAGCCGCGCACCGCGATCGAGTGCCTCAAGCTGGGGGCGTACGATTACCTCATCAAGCCCGTCGATCTGGACGAGCTGGAGCTGTCGCTGCAGGGCGCCCTGCGGCAGCGACAGCTCGAGGTCGACCGGCGCGAGCTGGAGCAGTGGCTGGCGCGCGAAGTGGCCGTGCGGACGCGCGACCTGGAGGAGCGCACCACCGTCGTGGAGGATATCGCCCTGGCCGCCCTGGCGGCCGCGGGGGACTGGGCCGGGGTGGGCGATGCGGTGCAGAAGCTCGCGAAGGAGCTCGGGACCTCAGCCGACGACGTGCAGCGGGAGATCCGCAAGCGGCGTGGCGGGAGCTAAGCCTGCTTCGATGCCTTCGCCTTCTCCTCACACGCCTTGCAGCGCGTGACCCCACGGAACGAGCAGATCAGACAGAGGAAGGTGCCGCAGTCCGCGCAGGGATAGCCCTCCGAGGCGCGTTCCTCGTTGCCGCAGTAGCGGCATACCATCGCATCGTGCTCCATCAGTTTCGGTTTTTCCATACCACCTCTCAGAGGTCGAGGCCGTACACCTTAATCTTATTGATCAGCGTGGCGCGCGAAATGCCGAGCTCCAGGGCGGCCCGGGTACGGTTGCCGCCGTGGAATTTGAGGGTCTTCTCGATGTGCCCGCGCTCCACCTCCGCGAGCGCCTGCGGCTGGTGGCGTCTGTCCCCGCCCCCCTTGCGCAAATCCGCCGGCAGATGCTCCACGCCGAGCTGCGCCGCGCCGCGCGCCAGGATCATCGCCCGCTCGACCACGTTGCGCATCTCGCGCACGTTCCCGGGCCACGGGGCGGAGAGCAGGCGGTCCAGCGCCTCCGCGCTGCAGGCGCTGGGGCACCCCGGCATCTGCGGCGCGAAGTCGGCCAGAATGCGGGTCAGGAGGGCGAGCCGGTCGTCGCGCGACCGCTCGCGCACGGCCGGCAGGCGCAGCGGCATGACGCTCAGACGATAGTACAGGTCTTCGCGGAAACGGCCGGCGCCCACCTCCGCGACGAGCTCGCGATTGGTCGCCGCCACCAGCCGCACGTCCACCGTGATCTCGCGGCTTCCTCCGAGGCGTCGGAACGTCTTGGTCTCGAGCACCTTGAGAAGCTTGGGCTGCAGCTCGGGCGCGAGATCGCCGATCTCGTCGAGAAAAATCGTCCCGCGGTCGGCCAGCTCGAACAACCCCTGGCGGCGCTCTTTCGCGTCGGTGAAGGCGCCCTTCTCGTGTCCGAACAGCTCGGACTCGAGGAACGTGGCCGAGAGGCCGCCGCAGTTCACCTCGACGAACGGACCGCTCGCCCGGGGCGAAAGGTGATGGATGATGCGTGCCACCCAGCCTTTACCCGTGCCGCTCTCCCCGGTGAGCAGCACCGTCGAGCGCTCGCTCGCCGCGAGCAGCTCGATCTGGCGCCCCAGCTCGCGGATCGCCGGCGACGCGCCCAGCGACTCGAGCCCCGCATCCTCGTGCTCGCGCGCGCGCAGCATCGCGTTCTGGCGCACCAGGCGGATCTTCTCGGACACGCGCGCCGTGGCGGCCGCGAGATGGTTCAGGTCCACCGGCTTGGTGAGAAAATGCTCGGCACCGAGCTGCATCGCGCGCACCGCCGTGTCGATGTCCCCCTGGCCGGTGAGCAGTATCACCGAGCCGCCCTGCGAGCGCAGTCGCTCGAGCACTTCGAGCCCGCCCACATCGGGCAGATGCAGGTCGAGAATCACCACGTCGGGGCGGAGCCGGTCGAATGCCTCGAGCCCCGCCTGCGCCGTCTCCGCCCGCCCTACCTCGTAGCCGATCCGGTCGAAGTAATCCCCCACCGCGCGCAGCACGTCGGCGTCGTCGTCGATCAGCAATACGCTGTCAGGCATGCGCCTTCCCGAGCGGCGCCGTGCGGGGATCCACGATCACGCGCAGGGCGCCGGGCAGCAGCCGGGCCTCGAACGGCGCGTCGCCCGCCGGCTCTCCGTCGAGCTGCATCGGCCGGGGCGGCCCCTCGAGCACCTCCACCCGCACCGTACGGCCGCGCCCGAACCACAGCCGCCGCGCGCCATTGCGCGGCCGCCGCAACAGCTCGAAGAATGCGCTGAGGCTCTGGAGCGCCCCGTCGGCTCGGAGCACCAGCACGTCGAGCCAGCCGTCGTCGGGGGCCACGTTGTCGCGCAGCCGCAGGAACGGAGGCACCAGCTCGCCGCAGTTCGCCACCAGCACCATCGCCGCCGGCAGGTCGTGCACCACACCGTCCACCGTCACCCGATGCAGCGGGCTCGTCACGTCGGGGAGCGTGGCGAAGGCGTGCATCACATAGGCCGCCATCTTCCAGCGGCGCTTCTCGGCCGCCCCCGTCCGCGCCATGAGACGGGCGTCGAACCCGGTGCCGCTGCACACGGCGAAGTAATGCGTGCCGTCGGGGCGCTCCACCGTGCCCAGGTCGATCGCCGCCGTCCGGCCCGCGAGGATCACGCGTGCCGCCGCCGCGGCATCCCGCGGCAGTCGCAGGTTGCCCGCCAGCAGGTTTCCTGTCCCGCCGGGGACGAGACCGAGGGGGATGCCGCCGCCCGCCGCCCCGGCGGCGATCTCCATCGCCGTGCCGTCGCCGCCGTAGCACACCAGGGCGTCGAAGCCCTGCTCGGTCGCCTCGCGCGCGAAGCGACGCGCGTCGCCCGCCTGCGCCGTGGCGCGGACCTCGACGGTCCAGCCACCGCCGCGCAGGGTGTCGCGAATCGCCGTCACGGCCCGCGCATCGGTGCGGGCCGCCGCCGGGTTGGCGATCAACAGGGCCCGCGTCATGCTCAGTAGCGCCGCTCCCAAAACAGGTCGAGACCCACCTGGCGGGGCACGGTGGTCGCCTGCCCGCCGTTCGGAACGTCGGGCAGGCACGTCTGCACCGGCGCGAAGCTCGCTTCGGTGCGCCACTCGGGGCTGATACGGAACTGCAGCGACAGGCCGAGCAGGTTCTGCACGCCCCCCTGGCCCCCCTGGCAATAGCCGGCGTTCACGACGAGAAACGTCTTCGGACCGAGCTGCCGGCCCACGGCGAGCTGCCAGCTCGACAGCGGGGTTCCCTGCCCGCCGCCGCCCGGCTGAATCTCGACGTAGTCCACGGGCACGCCGCCGGAGACGATCGTCTGCTCGATCTCGCCCGACAGGACCGAGAGCGCGCTCTGCATGATGGCTCGCTGATCCGCGATCCCGCCCTGATCGCCCGCCAGGTCCACGGTGCGCTTGCCGAACAGCAGCAACGAGATCAGCTCCGTCTGCGACAGGTCCTGCTTCTCCGCCGCGAGGGCGACCTTGGGCACGAGCAGCGTGCCGGTGATGTGCGCTACGACGGTGATGTCTTCGTTGGGGAAGCCGGGCGTGGGCACGGGATGGACGACGTGCTTCGCCTCGATGTCGAGCGCCGCGTCCTGATCCGGCGTACCGAAATAGTGCACCGTTCCCTGCGACACCATGAACTCACGCGACACCGGCCCGACTTTGAGGCGGTAGGTGCCCCGGACGGCCTGCAGCGTGCCGCTCACGAGATACAGATTGCGCTGCTTGCTGAGTCGGACCGATCCGGCGAGCTGAATGTTGGCCTCGTTCGAGCGCAGCCAGACGTCGTTCCCCATCTCGAGCCCCAGGTCGTCGATCCGCAGGCTGTCGAGGAATACGTTCTGGAACTCCGGGCCGAGGCGTTGCTGCTCGATCAGCGAGGCGAGCGACGTATCGGCGAGCTCGTCCAGGTTCACGATGCGCTTCTGTACCAGGTCCGCGAAATAGAGCGCACCCGACGTCACATTGACCTGACCGGTGAGCGTCGCCCCGAACACCGGCCCCTGGAGGAGGAGCCGGCCGCTGGCGGTGATGGCCACGTTGCCTTTCAGCTCCAGCGCCTTGAACTGGTCGGCCGCGATCCGCAGGTCGAGCACCGGGTGCGTGAGCCGCTCGAGCCGTACGACGCCGGATACGTCGGCCCGGCCCCGCTCACTCGACGCCGCCAGCGACCGGACGGCGATCGTGTCGCCCGAGAGCGCCAGCCGGCCGTTCACGTTTTCGTAGCGGACGTTCAGGGCCGGAATCGTGGCGGCGGCGTCGGCGATCTGCAGGGCGCCCCGCAGCCGGGGGGCGTCCCACGTCCCGGCGATTCCCAGGTCGGTCGAGAACACGCCGGTCACCTGGCGCACCGCGGGCGTGAGCGCTTCCAGCACGGCGAGGTCGACGCTGTCGGCCGTGGCCCGCACCGACAGCGTGTCCGGAAGCTGGCGGCGCGCGACCGGCATGATGGCGAGGTCCAGTGGCAGAAACGCCTGTACGGCGAGGATCTGCTGTCCGGAGCGCCACAGGTGCACCGCCGTGGTCAGGCGGCGGTCGCGGTACTCGAAGGTGCCGTCGACAAAGGGAGCGCGGAACTCGCCGAGCCGCCCGTTCGAAAGGGAGAAGGCGCCGGTCGACACCGGACTGGCCCGGCTTCCCGAGAGCCCGACCGTCGCGCTCACCGTCCCACCCACGCCGGCGGTGTCCTGCTCCAGCAGCGCGTACATGCCCGCCAGCGGGAAGGCTTCGAGCTGCAGGTGCGCATCGGCCCGGCCGCGTGTGGGGAGGTCACCCTCGAGCGTGAGCTTGCCCGACCCGTACACGCTCCCCAGTGCCAGGCTGCTCACGCGCGCCGTCGAATCGGTGACGGTGAGCTCGGTCGGGCGCTGCAGCACCCACACGTCGCCGGGGAGCTGGACGGCGAGCGAATCCAGCCCCACGGCGAGCACCGTGCCGGCAGGACCCGGCCGGCGGGCGAAGCGCCCTCCGGCGAGAAAGGCACCGCCCCCGCCCATGCGCGAGCGGGCGAACCAGGTGAGCGAGTCGAGGGTCCCGCGCCCGGCCGCCGCCGCCCCCGAGAACCCGAGCGTGCCGTAGGCGAGGGAGTCGAGCGTCGCCTCCAGCGCGACCGTGGGCGTGGGACCCGGTTGCCATTGGAGGCGGACCCGGCCCGCCGGAACCTGCCAGCCGTGCCACGCCACGCGGTCGACGCTGGCGCGCACGTCGATGCCGAGCGAGTCGAGCGAGCCCCCCAACGTCGCGACCACCCGGGCCGACCCCACGAGCGGGCGATTCGGCCCGGGATCGGGGTCGGCCCGCGCCGCGCTGTCCCGCTGCACGAGCCAGGTGACGAGCGAATCGATCGCGCTCAGGCTGTCGGCGTCGAAATCGAGCGCCAACTGCCCGCTCGCGCCGCGCGTCCAGCCGAGCGAGCCGGAGCCGGTGGTGACGAGCCCGGGTTGCGCCAGACGCAGCGAGTCGACGTACACCCGGCGATCCGCGAACCGCAGCCGCAGGGCGCCCGAGTCGAGCCCTGCCCCCGCGAACAGCGACGGCCCGAGCCGCGCGGTCACGGCGCCGCTGGGTGCGATGCCGCTGTCGCCCGTGAGAGCGCCGCGGAGGGTGAGGCCCAGACGCGAGGGCGGGGCGCCGCTGAGCCACTGCGCCAGGTCCAAGTCCCGCGTGGCGAGCTCGAACTCGCGGACACCGTAATGCGGCAGGTCGAGCGCCAGCAGGCCGTCGGCGCGCACGTCGCCCCCCTCCCTGGCGTGCAGCTCGGCATGCGTCTCCAGGGCGTTGAGCGGACCCGCCAGCTTTATCGGTCCGGACACGGCTCCCCGCAACGGCAACGTAGGGAAGCTGCCCTTGAGCCCGTCGAACGAAAGCGAGTCCGCCGTCGCGTCGGTATAGATGCCGAGCACGGCGCCGCGCGTATCGAGGCGAACCGCACCCGTCAGGCGGCTCGGCGGCCGGTCGCCGTCCCGCTGCTCGAGCGTGCCCGTGAACTGCGCGTTCTTGAGCGGGCCCGCGAGGCTGCCCGCGGCGAGGAGGATACCGTGCAGTCGTACCGCGGGGGCGAGCCGGGCCACCGTGCCCAGGTCGACGCTCGCCGCCTCGACCGCGAACGGCTGGAACCGGATGCCGTCGGCCGCCTTGAGGTTCACCTCCCCTTTGCCCCGCAGCCGCGTCTCGGGCCACCCGGGCACCAGCGAGTCGCGGAACGACCAGTCGGTTTCGAGCGTCAGCGCCGTGAGCGGCCCCGTGGCGACGGTGCGCCCGCTGAGCCGCCCCGCGAAGGGGAGCGCATCGAGAAACGGCCGGGCGAACTCGAGGTCGAAATCGCGGGCATCGAGCTCGGCGTCGCGCAGCGCCACGACCCCCGAGTCCGCCACGCTCAAGGCGGTGAGCCGGCCGGCGACGCCGCCGCCCGCGTACGCGAGGCGCAGGGAATCGATCCCCACCTCCAGCACCCGACTCCCGTGCGAGCGCACCCGCACGTCTCCCGCCAACACTCCCGTCGCGGGCGGGCCCGCGAAGCGCCGATCGATGAACGGGAAATCGCCGAGCGTCGCCGAGTCGGCGCGCAGCCGCAGATCGAACAGCATGGTCCCGTGCGGCCAGCGGACGGTACCGCGGGCGTTGCGCAGCGTGGACGCGGGCAGCTGCGCGCGGGCAACCTGCACCTCCATCGAGTCGCCGATCACGCGCAGCCGGCCTGCGAGGTCGACGAGCCGCACCGCCGGGTCGGTGGCTTCGAACTCGAGCCGCGACACGTCGATACGAATACCGCGCTCGCGGGGCGAGGAGACCTGCAATGCGCCGAGCTGCGCGCCCAGATGCTCGAAGCGCCGCACCCGCACCCGGCCGTTCGGGCCGCCGGCGGCGATTTCGAGGGTCGAATCGCCGGGCTGGGCATGGGGCGCCTGCAGTCGCAGGGTCACGCTGCCGTCCGTGATGCGCACATTCCGCAACAGGATGAGGGCGGGCGGCCCGTGCTTGCCCGTATCGGGCCCGCCCAGCCGCAGCAGCTCCTCGATGTTGAGCCGCCCGTTCGGGTGCTGCACGATGTTGATCACGGGCCGGCGCAGGTCGAACTCGAACAGGACCACGCGCCCGGTCGCGAAATCGAACGGGTTGTAAGTGACGTCGGCCCGCGGCAGCCAGGCGACCAGCGTCGTGTCGGCGTCGTACAGCCGCACCTGAGAGAGGGTGAGGCCCGTGAGCAGCGAGCCACCGACGTCGCCCACCTCGATCGTGCCCGTGAACACCTGGTGCAGGGCCCCCGCCGTCACGCGCGTGAGCAGGGAGCGTCCCGCGTCCGTGCCGAGGAGCGAGGCGAGGGCGCCCAGGAAGCACGCGGGCAGCCCGGCGAGCATCCACAGCGCGACACCGAGAGAGCGGCGGACCATCAGAACGCCTGACCCACCGCGAACTGCACCACCACGCGGCGCCGGAACCCCGGTGGCAAGCCGGGACGGACCAGCACCTGGTTCCCGGTCGAGTCGGTCACCGCCGTCAGGCTCTTGGTCTTCGTGTTCAGTAGGTAGAGCCCTCCGGGCTCGGCGGGATAGCCGTTGTAGGCGGCGTCGAGCCGTATCGGCCCGAGCGGCGTCACGAACCGCACGCCTACCCCCGGCGTGAATCGCACGCCTCCCACGGTCGCGACGTCCCGCTCCCACACCTGCCCCATGTCCGCAAACAAGGCCACCCGCATGCGGTCGGGAAAGAGCGGCGTCGGGAATCGGAACTCGGCATTCGCCACGAAGATCGCGTTGCCGCCGGTGGCCGAGGCCTGAATTGGTAGGGTGTCGCCGTTCACGTCGATCGGTTGGACGTACACGCGCGGACCGAGGTCGTTACGGGCGTAGCCGCGCACCGAGTTCGGACCCCCGCCGTAAAACCGTTGATCCGGCGGCACGAACCTGATGCTTTGACGGGCGAAGCTGATCTGGCGGGCCGGGAGGATAGTCCCGCTCAGCAGGCGCCACGCGAAGGCCCCGCGCCGGCCGATGGGATAGTAATGCGACACCTCGACCTGGCCGCGGTTGAACTCGTACAGTGTGTCCGATCCGACCAGCCGCGACGAGTGCGTCAGCGACGCGGTCAAGACGCCCCCCGCCGTCGGATCGAGCACCGAGTTCGTCTGGTTCCGCACGCCCGAAATCGTCACCGCCCCGAACCGCCGGCGGTTGGCGAGGAACGCCTGCTCGGACGCGTCGCACAGCCGGAACAGCTGGCAGTAGATCGCCGGCTCGGCCGTGGTCCGCCCCACCGAATAGCTGTAGCCGAGCGTGACGGGAATGTTGCGGCGCGCGTTGAAAGTCACCGCGAGATTCGCGCCCACCGCCTGGCGGGTGTAGGCGTCGAACTCCGAGCGCCGCTCGGCGAACAGCGCGAAGCTCGCGGTGTGGCGGGGAGAAAGAAACGCCGGCTGTCGCAGCGTCACCGTCGCGTTGTAATTGGCGGTGTCGGACGTCGGGTCGTTGCGGAGGGGGTGACACACGTTTTCCTTGAACCCCGCGTCGGCGGGAATGCCTACGCCGAGCTTGGAGAGCTGGCCGGTGACGTCGAGCGAGCGCGCGCCCCCCAAGAAATCGTACGCCGTCCAGCCGCTCCGCACCCGGAAGCAGTCGAGCGAGCCGTACCCCGCCCCGATCCCGATGCGGTGCAGCGGCGCCTCGGACACCCGCACGATCACCCGTACGGTCGAGTCGCCGCCAGGCCGGGACACCGAGTCGGCCAGTACCACGTTGACCGAGCGGAACATCCCCAGGCCGTACAGGTCGCGCTGCGTCACATACAGCTGATCCTGCCGGAACCACTCCCCCGGCCGCACCGAGAGCATGCGCCGCACGCTGGTCGTGTCGACGTGGCCCGCACCCGTGATGATCACCTCGCCCACCCGCATCCGCCGACCGGGGACGCCCTCGAGCGCCGCCACCGCCCGGAGCGCGGCCGCGTCCACGTCGTAGTTCTTCAGCACGTCGGCATACGGGTATCCCCGGTTCTTGAGCCGGCCCACGAACGTGTCGGCGGACGCCTGGAACAGCGCCCGGTTGAACGGGTCCCCCACCTGGAGGGGCAACGCGCGCTTCAGGGCCGGCACGTCGAGGATCGAGTCGACACCGAGCACGTCCAGCGTGGTGACGCGCACCGGGTCGCCCTCATAGATCCGGAACGTCACGTACACGTCCCGCGCCTCGCGGCCCACCACGGTATCGACCACCGCGTTCATGTACCCGCTCTGGCGATACAGCAGCAGCAGGCGCACCACGTCACGGCGGAACTCGAGCTCGTTGAAGGGACGCTTCTCCCCGAGTCCGAGCCAGCGGAGCCAGGGACTGGTCGCGAACGCGCTCGAATTGGTGGTGGCTATCGCGGCGCTCAGCGTGTAGCGATCGATCGCGTGATTGCCCTCGAAGGCAAGCCCACGAACCACCCGCTGCGGCTCCTGCTGCGCGGCGAGGCGAGCCGCCGCGAATACGGCGACGACGAGGACCGGGAGAGACGCACGCAATTGACGCGGTCGGGCTGCCTCCCTATGTTGGCTCGCTCCCGCCGCACTGTCAACCTTTTCGACACTCGACCCCATGCGCGCGCGCTCCATCCTCTTCCACACCGCCCTCGTCGCGGCCGCCGCATGCGGTCGCCCAGCGGCCGGGCGCGCCGGGCTGGTCTACTATGAGTCGTACGACCCGCGCTCGCTCGATCCGGCGCTGTCGACCGACGTGCCCACCGGCGAGATGGTCACGCTCGCGTTCGACGGGTTGACCCAGTTCGACCCCGACGGCCGCCTCGAGCCGGCGTTGGCCGATCGCTGGACCGCGTCGCGCGACGGTCGACGCTACGTGTTTCACCTGCGAGCGGGCGTCAAGTTCCACAACGGGACGCCGCTCACCGCCGCGGCAGTGCGTGCGAGCTTGCTGCGCGTGCTCGCGCCGGGGACCAAGGGCGGTCGCCCCTGGCCGCTGTACCCGATCGCCGGAGCCGAAGCGTACGCGGCGGGGCGCGCCGGCGATGTGACGGGCCTGACGCTCGTGGGCGACTCGGGGCTAGCCTTCGCGCTCACCGAGCCGCTCGCCATCTTTCCCAAGTTCCTCGCCATGCCAGTCGCGAGCGTGGTGCCGCTGCCGCCGCCCGAGGCACCGGGGGAGCGACCGGTCGGTACGGGTCCCTGGCGGTTCGTGGCGTGGCAGCACGACGATGCGCTCACGTTCGCCCGCAATCCCGGCTACTGGGGTGGTGCCCCGGTCGCCGACACCCTGATCGTACGCATCATCCCCGAGCCGCTCACGCGGGCCGCGGAGTTCGAAGCGGGCCGCCTGAGCGTGATCGAAGTGCCGTTCGGCGAGACCGCGCGGTGGCGTGCGCAGCACCCCGGCTGGCTGGTCGAGAAGCCGGCGCTGCGCGTGGTGTACGTCGCGCTCAACAACCGGCGCGGGCCCCTGTCCGACACCCGCGTGCGCCGGGCCATCAACCAGGCGGTGAATGTCCCGGAGATCCTGGCGACTGTGTACGGCGGGCGCGGCGTCCTGGCGCGGGGCGCGATCCCGCCGGCGCTCGCCGGGAGCGACACCACGCGGCGGGCGTATGGCTACGATCCCAGCGCGGCCCGGCGGCTGCTCACGGACGCGGGGTACCCCGGGGGCATCGACCTGCAGCTGTGGCGCACCGCGTCGAACGTCGAGCTGTCGCGCGCGGCCCAGGCGATCCAATCGCAGCTCGCCGCGGTGGGGGTACGGGTGGAGCTGGTCGAGCGCGACGCCTCGAGCCAGCGCGCGGCGGCCCGCACCGGTCAGGCCGACATGGTGATTCTCGACTGGTGGGCAGACTATCCCGACGCCGACAACTTCCTCTACCCGCTCTTTTACTCGGGCAGTTTCGGAGCGGGCGGCAACTATGCGTTCTACGCGGACGCCGGGACGGACTCGCTGATCCTCGCCGCGCGGCGCACCGTCGACGAGGCCTCCCGCACCGCGCTGTATCGGCGCATCGACGACCGGGTGTATGCCGCGGCGCCGTGGCTCTACCTCTGGTTCCCCAAGGACCTGTGGGCCCACCGACCCGAGCTTCGCGGGTGGGACCTGCCGGTGATCTTCAACGGTCAGCGCTGGACCCACGCCCGCATCGGGGAGCGGTGAATGCGGCTGGTCGGGCGCCGCCTGCTCATGACGCTGCCGACGCTGTTCGGGGTGCTGGTGGTGGCCTTTCTGCTGCTGAACGTAGCGCCGGGCGATCCCGTCGCCGCGATGGTGGGCGAGCGCGCGGACTCGGCCACGATCGCGCGGCTGCGGGCCCAGCTGCATCTCGACGATCCGCTCCCGGCGCAGTTCGGGCACTATGTGTGGGGCGTCCTGCGCGGCGACCTGGGGCGCTCCTACATCACCCAGCGACCGATCGTCCAGGACCTGGCGGAGCGCTTTCCCAAGACGGTGCAGCTCGCCCTGGCCGCGATGCTGCTCGCGGCGGTATGTGGCATCACGGCAGGGGCGGTGTCGGCGGTCCGGCCGGGGGGCGCCTTCGACCGGCTCGTCATGCTGGTGTCGTATCTTGGAGTGTCGTTCCCCGTGTACTGGGTGGGGCTGCTCCTGATCCTCGTGTTCGCACTGGGGCTCCACTGGCTGCCGCCGTCGGGCTCGGGCGGCCTCGCGTATCTCGTTTTGCCGGCGCTGACGCTGGGGATGCGCTCGATCGCGTTCTTGTCGCGCATCACACGCGCGGCCATGCTCGACGTGCTGTCGAGCGATTTCGTGCGCACGGCGCGGGCGAAAGGCTTGAGCGAGGCGGCGGTGGTGCTGCGCCACGGGCTCCGCAACGCGCTCGTCCCGGTGATCACGGTGCTCGGGCTCGACACGGGGAGCTATCTGACCGGGAGCATTCTCACGGAGACGATCTTCGGCTGGCCGGGCCTGGGCCGCTACGTACTCACCGCGATCGAGAAGCGCGATCTGCCGGCGATCCAGGGGAGCGTGCTGTTCATGTCCCTCGTGTTCGTGCTGGTGAACCTCGTGACGGACGTGCTCTATGCGAAAGCTGATCCTCGCATCGCTTACGATTAGCTCGAGCCTCGCGGCGCAATCCTCGGTCGCGCGACCGCGCACCGCGGCGCTGCGCGGCTCGCTGGAGCACCGGCTGGCGCAGTTGATCGACGCGCCCCCGTTCGACCGTGCCACCTGGGGGCTCTATGTGGTGGACGATCGCGGCCGCGTGGTCTACCAGCGCAACGCCGATCATTTCGCCGTGCCGGCGAGCAACACCAAGCTCGTCGTCACCGCCGCGGCGGCGGTGCTGCTGCCGGCGGATTACCGCGTCACGACCAGCCTGTACGTGAACGGGCGGGTGGAGGCCGGCGTGCTGTACGGCGACCTGATCCTCTACGGGCGGGGCGATCCCACCTGGTCGGAGCGGTGCTACTCCGTCGACACGCTGGCGCCCGGCGTGTGCGACTCGGCGTTCACGGCCATGGACGCCATCGCCGACTCGCTGCGCGCCCGAGGGCTACGGCGCATCACGGGAAAGCTGGTGGGCGACGGGTCGTATTTCGAGCCGACCCTGATTCACTACGGCTGGAATGCGTGGGACTTGACCTGGTGGTACGCGGCGCCGGTGTCCGGCCTCGGCTTCCACGACAACAGCCTGGACTTCCACATCGCGCCCGGGCCGGCCGTGGACGCGCCCCCCGTCATCACGTGGTCGCCCGACCTGGGGCTTATCACGTTCGAGAACCGCGCGCGCACCGTGCCCGCGGATTCGACAAGCACCATCGGCGACAACTTCTTCCGGAGCGGGGGGGGATGGACCATTCGCGCGGAGGGGACCGTCGCGCTCGGCAGAAAGCCCTGGGTGGAAAGCGTCGCGGTCCCGGACCCGAATCTCTACGCCGCGCGGGCCCTGGCGACGTCGCTCGGGCGCAAAGGGGTCGCGGTGGCGGGGGGAGCGATGGGCACCACCGATTCGCTCGCCTACCGGGCGGCGCGGTGCTGCGGCTCCCCGCTGGTCGAGTATCGCGGCCGCCCGCTGTCCGACGTCATCTTCCCGATCCTCAACACCAGCCAGAACTGGTTCGCCGAAATGCTGCTCAAGGTGCTGGGGCGCGAAATCAAGGGAGAGGGCGCCTGGGAGGCGGGGCTCGACGTGGAGCGCCGCTTCCTGATCGATTCGGTGAAGATCGACTCGACCGCCTTCGCGCTCGAGGACGGGTCGGGGCTCGCGGCCGGCAACCTGGTCACCCCGCACACGTTCGCGCAGTTGCTGGCGTACATGCACCGCCACCCCAAGGGAGCGGCGTTCGTGGCCGCGCTGCCGCACGCGGGACAACCGGGCTCGCTCCTCAAGCGCTTCGTCGGCACGCCGCTCGAGGGCCGCGTGATCGCGAAGACCGGGAGCATCGACCGCGTCAACAGCCTGTCGGGCTACATCGAGCAGCCGAATGGGCGGACCGTCACCTTCAGCGTCCAGGCGAATGGGCATGCGGTGCCGTATCAGCAGATGCTGGCGCAGATCGATTCGGTCGTCGTGGAGATCGGGAAGGGGCGCTAGCCCCAGCGTCGCATGGTCGCGACACGGCGCGCTGGGGCGTGGCCGCAACGCTGCTGGTACGCCGCTTGCAACCTACCCGCCGCAACGCACGCCCGCGCACTGTGCCACTCTTCGACGGGGAGGGTCCTGCGATGCTCCGGCGCCGATGGACCTTCCTCGGCGCAGGGTGCCTGCTCGTCCAGCTCGCCGCCGGGCTGAGCGGTTGCGACGACGTCGCGTCGAGTCGCGATCGCCGCATCCTGTGGTTCCACGCAGACCCGACCGGCGCCGCCGCCGAGCCGTACGCCGACTCTACGCTCGCGGTGTTCACGAGCTTCAACGATATGCGGGTGATGGCGCTCGATGCGCGCACTGGCGCACTGAGGTGGCAGCAGCGGCTGCCATCGCCCCCGGGAGCTCCCTACAGCAGCATGCCCACGTTCGGGAACGTGACTGCGTTCCAAGATCTGATCATCGTGCCAGCGTGGGACCTGTACGGGCTCGACCGAGCGACTGGAGCGGTGAGATGGAAGTTCCAGGCGCCGGACGACTTCGCCGGCTATGGCAGCGCCTTTGTCGCGGAAGGCCGCGTTTACTCCGTGGGTCAATATCTGTACGCTCTCGATGCGGCTACGGGCGCGCTCGCATGGCGCGTTGATCTCGGCGAGCGACCGTACCGACCCGTGATCGCGGATGGCGTGATCTATGTGGCTACACGCGGCGAAGTGTTCCCAGGCATCGTGGGTGACGGCCACGCCGTGGCGCTCGACGCGTCCACCGGCGCCGTGTTGTGGCGCTTCCCGATTCGAGATCCTCAAACGCCGGTGAATGGAGGGTCGGTTGGACCTGCTTTCGTCGTGGACAGCCTTGTCCTTCTTGCGGGTGTGAACGGTACGGTCTACGCCCTCGATCGGACGACGGGCGAAGCGCGATGGACTTACGTCAGCACCGATCGTTTCGAGGCGGGCCTTACGATCGTAGACAAGACCGTCGTCGTTGCGGGAGACGCCGGGTCGGTCCAGGGGCTGGACCTAGCCACCGGTCGCCTACTCTGGAACACGGACCGCGGCACGTCGGTGTTCAAGCGGATCACGGCGGGGCCGGGCGTCGCGTTCATACCAACCGGCATCCTGTTCGCGTATGACCCGACCGGCAAGCTACGCTGGCAGGATGGCGGCGCGGGGTTCGGCGGTCCGGTATACTCGACGGCTGCCACCTATCGAGACGGCGTGGTGTACATCGGCTCAGTCGATCCGCAGGCGCCGGGCCCTGGCTTCTACGCGCTGCGGGTGCCGTAGGGAATGAGAATCCCATCCATTGAGCTCCCGTCACCGGCTGGCTCGCCGCCCGCGTCATAGGTGACTGGTGCCCGCCAGGACGCTCGATCCGTTCGCCCTGGCGCTGTGCGTCCTCGTGCTGGCCGGTGCGGCGCCCGCTTCTGGGATGGCGCAGCGGCGGGGGACTGCCTTCACCGCCGATCCGCCCTTTCTCGCTCCGGGAGACAAGGTGCGGGTCTGGATCAAACGGGGCCCACGCGTCACCGGCGTCCTCACCCGGTACGACGCACCCGACTCGCTCACCGTCGAGCGCTCGCAGTTCTTCCTGGATCCGCTGCCTCCGCGCGTCTACTCCTTGTACTGGATCGACGTCCGTCGCATCGACGTGCCGCACGGCCGAGACCTGCTCGGTGGCACGCTGCGCGGCGCCGGCGCCGCGGTGGGCGTTGGGCTCTCCATTTCCCTCTTGTGTACCGCGTTCGGCGGGGATCAATGCGGCGTCGCACGCTGGTCCGTCAAGGCAGCCCCCTACACCATTCCGCTCGGGCTCGTGTGGGGATTCTTCGCGACCCGGTGGCAACGCGTCTATTGACGCAGCCGACCCGCGCTAGTCTTCCGTCTGCCCAAACAGCGCCATGTTCGAGGAGTGCCCCGGCGCGACCTTGGCTGCGGGATTGATGAAGTGCACCGCGTGGTTGACGGCGATGGCCGCCTCGGCGGCGCCGGTCGCGATCAGCTTGAGCTTGCCCGGATAGGTGGTGATGTCGCCGGCGGCGAACACACCCGGCAGATTGGTCGCCATGGTCTGCGAGACCTTGATCTCGCCCTTCTCGATGTCGAGCCCCCACTGCGCGATGGCGCCGAGCGAGGAGATGAAGCCGAGCTGCGGGATCACATTGTCGACCGCGAGCCGCTCCTCGACCTTGGTCTTGCTGTTGTAGATGGTCACCGCCTCGATGCGCTCGTCGCCGTGGATCATCTTCAGCTCCCAGAAGGTGCGCAGCTCCATCTTGCCCGCCGCGCACAGCTCCTGCACCTGACGGACCGTCGCGGCGTGCGCGCGGAAGCCGTCGCGGCGGTGAATCATCACGATGGACCGGGCGATCCCCTGCAGGTTCACGGCCCAGTCGAACGCCGAATCGCCGCCGCCGACGAGCAGGACGCGCTTGCCGCTGAATGCTTTGGGATCGAGCACCCGGTCGTGCAGCCCTTTCCCGTACCAGCGGTCCACGTCCTTGAGGGGCAGTTTGCGCGGCGTGAACGCGCCGATGCCGCCCGCGATCAGCACCGTGCGCGACGGGTACTCGTCCTTGTCCGTCACGACCGTGAAGGCCGGCTTGCCGTTCTCCGAGTCGCGCTTCAGGCCCGTCACGTTCTCGCCGAGGTGCACCGGCTGCTTGAACTGGAACGCCTGCTCGGCCATGCCCTTCACGAGGTCCTTGGAGAGGACCTTGGGAAAGCCGGCCACGTCGAAGATGTACTTCTCCGGATACAGCGCCGTCAGCTGCCCCCCGACCTGGTCGAGGTTGTCGATCAGGCGGCAGGACGCCCCGCGCATCCCGGCGTAAAACGCGCCGAACAAGCCGGTCGGGCCGGCGCCGATTATGGTGATATCTTTGACGTCCTGCATGGGCTTCAATCGTAACGGAAGCCCCGGAGAGAAGGGAGAGGGGCGCGTTGAAGATCTACACCAAGACGGGGGACGCAGGAGAAACGGGCCTGTTCGGCGGGGGCCGGACACCCAAGGACAGTCCCCGCGTCGCGGCGTACGGCGAGGTCGACGAGTTAAACGCGGCGCTCGGACTGGCACGCGCGCTCGAGCCCGAGCAGTTCGCCGACACCCTGCTGCAGAATATCCAGCGCGATCTCTTCACCATCGGGGCGGAGCTCGCGACGCCCGACCCCGCCAAGCTCCCTAAAGCCTTCGCGCACGGCCGCGCAGCCATCGGCGACGCGGAGATCGCCGTGCTCGAAGCCGCCATCGACGCGCAGGAATCGGGGCTCGAGCCGCTCAAGAACTTCATCTTGCCGGGCGGAACGCCCAAGGCCGCGGCGCTGCACGTGGGGCGCACCGTGTGTCGCCGGGCCGAGCGCGCCGTCGTGGCCGCGGGGCGGCACGAGCGGATCAGTCCCGCGATCCTCCGCTACCTGAACCGCCTGTCGGATCTCCTGTTCATCCTGGCGCGCGCCGCCAACGCGCAGGCCGGGCGCTCCGACGTCAAGTGGTGACCGTCCGCGTCGCCACCGCGGAGCAGCGCACCACCTCGTACGACATTATCATCGGCCGCGGCGTGCTCGCGGATCTGCCCGACCTGGCGCAGGCCGCGTGCCCCGCGGCCCGCTACGCGGTGATCACCGACTCGCACGTCGCGACGCTGTACGGCGAGAAGCTCGTCGCACGATGCCGCGATGCCACGTTGCAGGTGGAGTTGCTCGAGTTTCCCGCAGGAGAATGGAACAAGACGCGGGAAACGTGGGCGCGGCTCTCCGACCGCATGCTCGCGGCCCAGCTGGGACGTGATTCCGCGGTGGTCGCGCTGGGCGGAGGCGTCGTAGGCGACGTGGCGGGGTTCGTCGCGGCGACCTACCTGCGGGGCGTCCCCTACATTCAGGCACCCACCACGCTGCTCGCCATGATCGACTCATCCATCGGCGGCAAGACCGGGGTCGATGTTCCGGCGGGCAAGAACTTGCTCGGCGCCTTTCACCAACCCCGTCTCGTCGTCGCGGACCTGGACCTGCTCGGCACGCTGCCGGCGCCGCAGCTCGCCGCGGGGATCGCCGAAGCGGTCAAGCACGGGGCGATCGCCGACGCCGACTACTTCGCGTTCCTCGAGCGCGAGCACGACGCCGTCACGACCAAGCAGCCCGACGCCCTCGAGCGGCTGGTGCGCCGCTCCGTGGAGATCAAGGCAGGCGTGGTCGCCGCGGACGAGCGCGAGACCGGTCGCCGCGCGATCCTCAACTTCGGCCACACCGTGGCGCATGCGGTCGAGGCGACGGCGAAGTTCGCCGTGCTGCACGGCGAGGCCGTCGCGATCGGCATGGCGTACGAAGCCCGGCTCGCCGAGCGGCTCGGGATCGCCGCAGCGGGAACCGCCGATCGGATTCGACGCCTGCTCGAACGCTACGACCTGCCGCTCGAGCTCCCTGAGAGCGCGACGCCGGACGAGCTGCTCGCGACGATGCAGCTCGACAAGAAGGCGCGCGCCGGCACCGTGCGGTTCGCGCTGCCCGAGGTCGTGGGACGCATGCACGCCGACGGCAGCGGTTGGACCGTGGCGGCGCCCGAGCGGGTGGTCCGAGAGGTGCTCTCAGGACGGTAGTCGCAGCTTGCGACTAATCCCAAGTACGTCAACAACTTCCCACATGACTCTCCACGTCTCCACATGCCGCGCAACTCGGCGTCAACGCGGCATCAACATCTATTTCTCCACACGTGATGTGGATAGTGGACAAACGGGCGAGTCATGCTGCGTGCTAAGAATTTGTGATGTGGAAAAGCGGGTAGATTTGCACCATTCGCGGGCGATTCCTATATTGAGCGCCATTCGTATAGTTTTCCACTGGTTCAACATACGTCTCCACCGTCGGAGCCCTAGCTATGGTGCGATCCAACGGAGGCAAGGCTAAGGCCTTCTTTCGTGCCAATCCTTCCGGCGCGTTCGACCAGTACCTGCAAGACATCCAGAAGCTCCCCCTCATCAAAGATCCCGCTGAAGAACGCAGACTCGCGCGCCGTGTGCAACGCGGCGATGAAAAGGCCGCCGAGCGGCTCGTCACCGCCAACCTCCGCTTCGTCATCTCGTACGTCAAGAAGTACCAGGGACACGGACTCGACCTGTCCGAGCTGGTCGCGATCGGCAACGAGGGGCTGCTCAAAGCAGTGAAGAAGTTCGATCCGGATCAGGGCGTGAAGTTCATCTCGTACGCCGTATGGTGGGTGCGTCAGGCCGTGCTGAAGGCGCTCGCCGAGCAGACCCGCAGCGTGCGCATTCCGCTGAATCAGAACTCTCAGCTGATCCGCATGAGCCGCACCGAGACGTACCTGTCGCAGGAGCTCGGCCGCGAACCGACCGACGACGAAATCGCGCTCGCCCTGCAGGACACCGTGGAAAACGTGCGCACCGCGCGTCGCATGACGGCGGCGGAGCTGTCGCTCGACGCGCCGGTGGACCGGAGCGACAAGGACGCGGCCACCCTGGGCGAGCGCTTCGCCGGCCAGGAAGGCGGCGAGATCGAGGAGAAGACCGACGGCAAGCTGATGCGTGAATTCATCGACCGCATCTTCCAGAAGTACTTGACCCCCCGCGAGCGCAAGATCCTCTATCTCTACTACGGCCTCGAAGAGGGCAGCGAGGCCATGACGCTCGAGAAAATCGGGGCGCTGATGGGCGTGACGCGGGAGCGCATCAGGCAGATACGGGAGCGGGCGTTCGAGAAGCTCCGTGAATCACCTGATGGAAGAGCACTCAAGGGGTTCTGGAGAGCAGCCTAGACGTCGAGACGGGTAGCGGGTTTCAGCGGGAGGGGTCAGGAAAGCGCATTCCTGACCCCTCTTCGCTGCGCGCCGCTGGCCGTCTGACCGTCTCGCCGTCTGCCTGTATACTATTACCCATGTCCCGAGACTTCGCGTCGTTGGTCGACACGCTCGCCGAGATCGTCGGCCCGCGGCACGTGCGCACGGCGCTCGCGGAGCGTGTGACGTACGCGAAAGACGGGTTGCCCACCCACCGGCGGGTGCCCGGCGTGGTGGTGCTGCCCGGCAATCGCGACGAGGTCATCGCCGTCGTGCGCCTGCTCGGCGCCCTCGGCATGCCGTTCGTGCCGCGGGGTGCGGGCACCGGTCTCTCGGGCGGGGCGCTCGCGGACAACGACGCCGTGTTGATCGTGCTGACCAGACTGAATCGCATCCTCAAGATCGACGCCCGCAACCGGCTGGCCGTAGTGGAGCCCGGGGTCGTCAACATCCGTCTCTCCGACGCCGCCGCGCCGCACGGGTTGCAGTATACGCCCGACCCGTCGAGTCAGACCGCCTGCACGATCGGCGGCAACGTGGCGGAAAACGCGGGCGGCCCGCACTGCCTCAAGTACGGCGTGACGGCCACGCACGTGCTCGCCCTGGAGGTGGCGTTGGCGGACGGGCGCGTGGTGGAGCTGGGCAGCCCGGGCGGCGAGCCGTGGGGCCCCGACTTGGTCGGGTTGTTCGTCGGCTCCGAAGGCAACTTCGGCGTCGCGACCCGCATCACCGTGCGGCTGCTGCCCGTCGCGCGGGCGGTGCGCACGCTGCTCGCCGACTTCACCTCGCTGCGCACCGCCGGGGAGGCCGTGTCCGCCGTGATCGCGAGCGGGATCGTGCCCGCCGCCCTCGAAATGATGGACCAGTCGTGCATCCGGGCGGTGGAGGACTCGGTGTACGCCGCCGGCTACCCGCGGGATGCCGCGGCGGTGCTGCTCGCCGAGCTCGACGGCGGGCACGAAGCAGCGGTGACGGCGGACGCGGAGACGATCGAAAGCGTGCTGCGCGCGCACGGGGCACGCTCCGTGCGGGTGGCGGCGGACGCGCAGCAGCGCGAACGCCTCTGGCTCGGCCGCAAGAAGGCATTCGGCGCGATGGGCCGGCTGTCACGCGACCTGGTGGTGCAGGACGCGGTGGTCCCCCGGTCCACCCTTCCCGACGTGCTGGAGACGATCGCGCGGATCGCCGCCGAGTACGAGCTCACGGTCAGCAACGTGTTCCACGCGGGGGACGGTAATCTGCACCCCAACATCTCCTTCGACGGCCGCACGCCCGGCCTGCGCGAGCGGGTGGAGGCGGCGAGCGCGGAAATCATGGCCACCTGCATCGCCGCCGGCGGCACCATTACGGGAGAGCACGGCATCGGGCTCGACAAGCTCCGCTATATGCCGCTCCTGTTCGACGGCGATTCGCTCGCCGCCATGCGGGCGGTGCGGCGCGTGTGGGATCCGGAAGAGCGGGTGAATCCGGGGAAGGTGGTGCCGGTGCACGCGTGTCGGGAATGGGCGGGAGTTCGGAATGTGGAATCCGGAATGCGGAATCGAAGCACGCCCGTCGATTCCGCATTCCACACTCCGCATTCCGCATTGCGCTGATGAGTCTCCTGGACCGCGTCCGCGCCCTGCTGGGCGAAGAAGCCGTCGAGCTCGCCGCGACCCCGGACGGCGTGCCGCGCGTCGCGCCCGCCTCCCCCGACGCCGTGGCGCTGCTGCTCGGCACCGCCCGCGAGGAGGGATGGCGCGTGCGCATCGAGGGCGCTGGAACGTGGCTCCCCGCCGACGCGCCCGCGGACCTGGCCCTCACCACCCGCCGCCTCGACAAGATCCCCGCCATCGAGCCCCAGGACCTCTCCGCCACGGCCGAAGCCGGAATCGGGTGCGACCTCCTGCGCCAGCAGCTCGCCGACCGAGGCACCTGGCTCGCGCTCGATCCCCCGGGGCTCGCGGGCCGCACCCTGGGCTCGATCGTCGCCACGGCCACAGCGGGGCCGTTGCGACAGGGATTCGGGCCGGTGCGCGACCATCTGCTCGGCGTCACGTTCGTCACCGGCGACGGCCGGCTGGTGCACAGCGGCGGCCGCGTGGTGAAGAACGTCGCGGGGTACGATCTCACCCGGCTCGAGGCGGGCGCGTTCGGCGCGTTCGGCGTGATCGTGCTGATCCACCTGCGGCTGCGCGCCCTGCCCCGCGCCGACCAGACGCTCACGCTCGAGGGGTCGCGCGAGGATCTGACGCAGGTGGCGGAAGACATCGCCGCCGCCGGCATCCAGCCCGCGGCGCACGAGCTCATGTCGCCCGCGCTGGCGCGACGCGAGCGCTGGCTGCTCGCGGTGCGGTTCGCGGGCTCGGCCGCCCTCGTGGCGGCGGAGGAAGCGGGGCTGCGCGCCGCCACGGGCGGTCGCTTTGCACCGCTCCGCGCCGACGAGAGTCACAGCCTGTGGATGCGCGCCGCCGAGAGCTTCGCCACCCGGCCCGTGGCGTTCCGCATCGGCGGCCTCCCCGACTCGAGCGACGAGCTGCTCGACCTGTTGCAACACCAGGTGGGAGACGAATGGATCTCGGCGAGCCCCGCGATCGGGGCGATCAGGTGGGGCGGCGACGCCACCATCGATCGCCTCAAGCGCTTGCGCCGCACGCTCGCCGGCCTCGAGGTGCCGCTCACCCTGGAGCGCGCCCCCTGGCCCGTGCGTTCCGCCGTCGGTCACTTCGGCGCGTACCGAGAGGGGGTGGGACCGCTCGTCGCCGGCCTGCGGCGCACGTTCGATCCCGGCGAGGCGTTCGTCGTGGCGGCCGAAGGAGCTGAATGACGGATCGCGGGGGGTTCGCCGCGCTCGACCCCTGCGTGCATTGCGGCTTTTGCCTCCAGGCGTGCCCCACCTTTCTCGCGACCGGGGACGAAGCCGACAGCCCGCGGGGGCGGATCGAGCTGATGCGCGCGCTCGAGGCGGGCGAGCTCGCCCCGGACGACCCCGCCCTCGCGCTGCACCTCGATCGTTGCCTCGGCTGCCGGGGGTGCGAGCCCGTGTGTCCCTCCGGCGTGGGGTACGGCCGCGGGCTCGCGGCGGCCCGGGCCTTGATCGCACACCGCCGCGGTGTGCCGGCGCTCGCGCGCCTCGCCCTCGCGGCGATGACGGGTGCGGGCGTGTCGCGGGTGGTGTACGCTCTGGCGCGGGCGCTCCGGGCGACGGGAGTCCCCCGCTGGCTCGCCGGTTGGGGACGCCTGCGCTTCGCAATGGGGATGCTGGCGGCGACGAAGCCAGTGCGGAATGCGGAATTCGGGATGCGGAATCGAAGTTCGCCTGTCAATTCCGCATTCCGCACTCCGCACTCCGCATTGACTCCCGTCAGCCTGTTCCGAGGATGTGTGATGGAGGGCCTCTTCTCCCACGTCCACGACGCCACCATCCGCACACTCGAGGTGAACGGGTATGCGGTGCGCGAGGTCCCGGAGCAGGGGTGCTGCGGCGCGCTGCACGAGCACGCGGGGCTCGAGCACGAGGCGCGCCGCCTCGCCCGGTTGAACGTCGCCGCCTTCGGAGATGGGGACGAGCCGATCGTCGTCAACAGTGCCGGATGCGGCGCGATGCTCAAGGAGTACGGCTACCTGCTCGACGCGAGCGCGGCCCGGTTCGCCGCGCGCGTGAAAGACGTCACCGAGCTGCTCGCCGCGCGGGGTCCGCGGCCCGGCGCGCCGATCGACGCCACGGTCGCCTACGACCCCCCCTGCCATCTGCTGCACGCGCAGCGCATCGCCGAACCGCCCGAGCGTGTGCTGCGGGCGATCCCCGTCCTGCGGATGATCAAGACGCCGGACGCCGCGCAGTGCTGCGGCAGCGCGGGGTTGTTCACGCTGGTCGAGCCGGCGATGTCGCGCGCGGTGCTGGCGCCCAAGCTCGCAACCCTCGCCGAGGCCAGACCGCAGGTGGTCGCGACCGGCAATCCCGGATGCCTGATGCAGCTCGGCGCCGGACTCGCGGCAGCGGGCATTGGCGCGGGCGTGCGCCACCCCGTAGAGCTGCTCGATGAGTCGTACGCCGCCGCGGGATATTATGCTTGAAGGACGATGACGGAAGCACTGCTGTTCGACTACAACGGCGTGATCACGGACGATGAAGAGCAGCACCGGGCCTCGTTCGCCGAACTGCTCGCCGAGGTGGGGATCTCCCTCAGCCGCGATCAGTACTATGCCGACTACCTGGGATGCGATGACCGGACCGCGTTTGTAGACGTGTTCCGGCGCGCCGGCAAGCCGCTCGCTGCACGCACGCTCCAAGCCCTCGTCGTGCGCAAGTCGCAGATCTACACACGACTGATCGGCGCGACGCCCGTGCTGGTGCCGGGGGTGGCGGAATTCGTGCGCGCGGCGAGCGGCCGGTTCCGCTTGGGTCTCGTCTCGGGAGCGCAGCGGCGCGAGATCGAGCCGGGCCTGACGGGCACGGGGTTGGCGGACTGCTTCGAGGTCATCGTCGCCGCCGAGGACGTCCCCCGCTGCAAGCCCGACCCCAGCGGCTACCTGGCCGCGCGCGCCGCCCTGGCCCGCGGCGGGCCGCTCGACCCCCGCCGCTGCGTGGTGATCGAAGATTCGCTTGCCGGCCTGCGCGCCGCGCGCGCGGCCGGGATGCACTGCGTGATGCTCACGACCAGCCATCCCGCCGCAGCGCTCGCGGCCGCCGATCTGGTGTGGACCTCGTTCGCCGGGCACGACCCGGCGGAGCTGACCGCGTTGGGGGACGCGTGACCGGAACACCCGCCCCCCCCCCGCCCCCCGTCGCCCGCCTCGAGCCCGGCAGCGTCTCACCCGCGCTCGTCACGGCGCTCTACACCGGTGCCGTGATGTCGCCTGCCGATGCCGCCCTGATCACGCTCACGGGCCCCGGAGCCGTGACGTGCGCCCAGGGGCTCCTCACCAACGACCTGGAGCAGGCGGGGGAGGGCGCGTTCGTGTACGGCGCGCTGCTGACCCCCAAGGGAATGATCGTCGTGGATGCCTGGGCGGCGCGCCTCGGCACCACGGTGGGATTCACGGTGCCGGCCGACGGCCGCGATCGCGCGGTGGCGATCTTTACCCGCTCCGTACCTCCCCGCCTGGCCCGCCTGCACGATCATGTGGCGGAAGTGGCGATCTACCGGCTGGCGGGCCCGCGGGCGCTGGCGGCGGCGGTGGCCGCGGGTCTGGAGGTGCCGCCCGCGCCCGGGCGCGTTCTCCAGAACGCTGGCGACGTCTTGACGGCCCGGGCCACGGAGTCGGCGCCATTCGCCCTGCAGGTCACGATGCCCGTGGCACAGCGCGAACGACTCGCGGGTCGGCTTGCGGCCGCGGGAGCGATCGAGGCCGAGCCCGCCATGCTCGAGCTGGCGCGCGTCCTGGCGGGGTGGCCGCGCCTCGGCGCCGAAGTGGACGAGAAAACGATCCCGCAGGAAGTCCGCTTCGACGAAATCGGAGGCGTGTCGTACACGAAAGGCTGCTACACCGGGCAGGAGACGGTGGCGCGGCTGCACTTTCGCGGCCACGCGAACCGTGCGCTGCGGGGGCTGTTGTTCGATTCGGACCCCCCCGCGTCCCCGGCCCAGGGGTGGACCGCCGTGATGCATCTGGACCGCGAAGTAGGCCGGGTGACGAGCCTCGCCTTCGTGCCGGAGTCGGGCGTGGCGGGCGCGGGACGCTGGATCGGGTTGGCGGTCATCCGGCGGGAGGTCGCGTCGGGCGCCATGGTGCGCGCGGCAGGACGCGACGCCCGCGTCGTCGACCTCCCCTTCGCTTTCCCCGTCGCCGCGCCGGCATGACCGGCACTGGTAACGAAAAGCCCGGGCACTAGTCCCGGGCATCGTCACCGATCCGAGCGGACTGCCTACGGCTTCTTCTTTTTCGCCGCCGGCTTGGCTGCGGGCTTGGCTGCGGGAGCGGCCATCTTCTTCGCCGTGTCGGCCATCATCATGTGCTTGGAGGTGTCCGCCATCGGCATCTGCATCTTCGAGGTGTCGCTGCTCATCTGCATCGTGTTGTGGGACGTGTCGGCGGCGGCCGCGGCGGGCTTCTGCTCGGCCTTTTGACACGCACCCATGGCCACGACGGCGAGGACCACTGCAAGACGCTTCATGCGTACTCCTGATAAAAAGTAGCTGAGAGGGGGAACTCGGCGGGGGAAAACCTAGCGGCCAGCCCCCCGGAGTCAAGGGCGCGGAACCGCGCGGGGTATACTAGCCCAACAATGCCCACACATGACTGACCGGCGGAGCTTTGTCGCCTGGCTCGGAAGCCTCACCACGGCGCTGCGGTGGCCCCGAGCGGCTTCCCCGACGCCCGTCCTCCGGGCCGTTCCGACTGCCCTGTATCGGCAGCCCGACGGGCGTAGCAACCTGGTGCGTGTCACGGTCACCGGGCTCGACGCGCCCGCCGCCCGGGCGCGCCTGACCGACCGGCGAGGCGCGCTGGTCGGGACAGCGGGGCTCTTGCCCGACGAAGGCGGCACCGGGCTCGCCGGCGAGGTGTGGGTGCCCCTGGCTGAGCCGGTGCTGTACCAGATCGACCTGGAAGTCGGCAAGCAGCGCGTGGTCCGCCAGCGCGTGCGACTCGTACCGCCGCGCCGGTGGACGCTGTACTGGATCGCCTCGAGCCACACCGACCTCGGGCTCACCGACCTGCGCGAGCGCTGCGTCGAGGCGCACCGCCGCAACCTGGACGCGGCCCTGGCCCGCCTGCCGACCCATCCCGATTTCCGATGGACGGCGGAGTGCGCGCTCCCGGCGGTCTCGTACGTGGAGAATCGCGAGCCGGCGGCGGGCGACGCGCTGGTGCGCGCCATCCGCGACGGCAAGATCGGGTTCACGGCGCTGTTCGCGAACCTCCTCACGGGACTGCTCGACCACGAGACTCTGGCGCGTGCCGCCTGGCCCGCCGGCTTGTTCGCGCGCGAGCACGGGCTGGGATACGCGGCCGCGCTCATGGCGGACGTGCCGGGACAAACGCTTACGTTCCCGACGCTGCTCGCCGCCAGCGGCGTGCGGTACCTCGCGAGCGGCGTGAACCCGGAGCGCGCCGTGCCGCTGCTCTCCTCCGCTGCCGCGGCGGCCGCGCAGCTCACCGGCGAGTGGACGCCGTACCCCCAGCTGTACTGGTGGGAGGGGCCGGACGGCAGTCGCGTGCTGCACTGGCGCACCGATCGGTATGCCGACGGGCCGCGGCTCGGCTTCGACGTCGGGGCAGCCGAGATGGCGCACCACCTCACCGAGTGGCTGCTCTCGGACCCCGTGCTGGGGGCGCCGGGCTATCCGTACGACGTGGCGCTGCTGTGGGGCGCGGCCCCCAGCAACGCGCTGGTGGACGAGCGGGTGATCGCGAACGTCGAAGAGTTCAACCGCCTCTACACGTATCCCCGGCTGCTGCCGGCGCGTCCCGAGGATTTCTTTCGCGACGTGGAGCGCCGCTACGGTCCGAAACTGCCGGTGCGGCGTGGCGACACCGGCTGCTACCGCGAAGACGGCGCGGCCTCTACCGCGCGAGACCTCGCCCGCTACCGCGCGGCCCAGCTCTCCGCCCGCGCGGCCGAGCTGCTGGCGCTGTGGGATGAGAAGACCGAGCCCCCGTCGAGCGGCGCGTCCGAACGGATCGAGCGCCGGGCGGAGCAGCGCCGCCAGATGTGGCGCGACCTCTTGGTGTTCGGGGAGCACACGTGGGGCGCGGCGACGAGCGTGTCGGATCCCGACGGGGAGCAGACGACTTCACAATGGGCGTCCAAGCGGCGCGTCCTGGAGCGCGCCGCCGACACGGCGGACGCCCAGGTCGCCGGCGCGCTGCTGCGCATCGGCCTGAGCGCGGCGGCGGGCGCCGGGCGCGTCGTGTTCAACGCCTCGAGCTGGACGCGGAGCGACGTGCTCCACGTGCCGGACGGCGCGGGGCGGCGGCTGCGCTTCGACGCCCGCGACTGGCCCGCCGTGGACCTGCCCGACGGCTCGGCGCTGATCGTGGCGCGCGAGGTTCCGCCCCTCGGCTACGTGGTGCTGGCGGAGAGTGAGCGGGCGGCGAACCCGCCCCGGGACGAGGGGGCCACGCTCGAGGCGCAGGCCGGAAGCTTCCATGTGGTGCTCGATCCCGCGAGCGGCGCCATCCGCTCGCTCACGACCGGGGACGGCAAGGAGCGCGTCCGGCCCGGGGCGTGGTCGGGGCTAAACCAGCTGGTGTACGTTCGCGGCGGTGCCCACAGCGCCCTCTGGACCGATCCGACGCCCGACGAGCTCCGCACCGCCGCCGACCTCACCCTGAGCCAGGCCGAGCTCGCGTCGGCCCGCCGTGAGGGATTGCCGGGCGTCGGCGAGCGCCTCCTGGTCGAGCGGCGGCTGCAGGGCTGCACCAGCGTCGCGACCGTCGTCACGCTGTACGACGAGCTCCCGTGGGTCGACATCGAGAACCGGATCAGCAAGCCGGCCACACTCGAGAAGGAGGCGCTGTACGTCGCCTTTCCCTTCGCCCTCACGAAGCCCACCGTCGACGTCGAGGTGCCCCTGGGCCGGATGACGGTGGAGCGCGACCAGCAAGCGGGCAGCGGCCGGGACTGGTACGCTCACGCCCACTGGGTCTGGCTGCGCGACGCCGCGGACGGAATGCTGTGGAGCGGGCCGGACACGCCGCTCGTGACGCTGAACGACATTTTCCGCGGCCAGTGGCGCCGCAGGCTCGAGCCCGACGGAACGCTGTTCGCCTACGTGCTGCACAATTACTGGCCCAGCAACTTCGCGGCACGGCAGGGCGGCGACTTCGTGTTCCGCTTTCGCATCTCGGCGCTCGCGCCCGGGAGCGATCGGGCCGAGCCGGTGCGGCGCGGCTGGGCCGCGTGCGACCCGCTGTACGTCGGCACCGGCTACACGAGCGCGGGCGCGGGACCGCTGCCCCGCAAGGATTCGGCGCTCGCCATCGCGGATCCGGGCGTGGTCGTGGTGGGCGCGAAGCCGGCCGATGATGGGACCGGCGCGGTCGTGAAGCTCCTCGACGTGGCAGGCTCGGCGAGAACGGTGGGCGTGTGGCCGGCGGCCTACACGTTCCGCGCCGCGCGGCGCGCGAACTTCGTCGAGATGACGGGCGATGCGCTGCCCCTCGCGGCCGACGGCCACGCCGCGGTGGATCTCCCCGCGTGGGGCGCCGGCGCGCTGCGACTCTTTACACCGCAGCCGCGGGTCGGTTAACTATCGCCATATGACCAAGCCAGCCACCCTGGGCGAGCTGCGACAGACCGAATGGGCGAGTCGCGCTCGCATCCACCGTACGGTCAAGGACGAGCTGCGGCAAAACCTCATTTGCCTGCTGGAAAACGGCTCCGCCCTGTTCCCAGGCATCGTGGGCTACGCGGACACCGTCATCCCACAGCTCGTCAACGCGCTCTTGTCGCGCCACAACTTCATTCTGCTCGGCCTGCGGGGCCAGGCGAAGAGCCGCATCCTGCGCCAGCTGGTCACGCTGCTGGACGAGGAGATCCCGATCCTCGCGGGGAGCGAGGTGAACGACAACCCCTTCACCCCGATCTCCAAGTTCGGTCGCGAGCTGGTGGCGGAGCACGCCGAGCGCGCGCCGATTACCTGGCTGCCCCGCGAGATGCGCTACGTGGAGAAGCTCGCCACACCCGACGTCACGATCGCCGACATCATCGGAGACGTGGACCCGATCAAGGCGGCGCGCGGGGGCCACCTGTTGTCGGACGAGCTCACGATGCACTTCGGGCTGCTGCCGCGGGCCAACCGAGGCATCTTCGCCATCAACGAGCTCCCCGACCTCTCGGGCAAGATCCAGGTGGGGCTGTTCAACATCATGCAGGAAGGCGACGTCCAGATCAAAGGCTATCCGGTGCGGTTGAACCTCGACGTGGCCCTGGTGTTCACGGCCAATCCCGAAGACTACACCGCGCGCGGCAAGATCATCACACCGCTGAAGGACCGCATCGGCTCGGAGGTCGTCACCCACTACCCCCACACGGTCGAGCTGGGGACCGCGATCACGAGTCAGGAGGCCTGGCTCGAGCGCGACGGACGGCCGGTCAAGCTGCCGCCCTTCGTCGCCGAGCTGATCGAGCGCGTGGCGTTCGAGGCGCGCGAGGACAAGCGGGTGGACCGCCGCTCCGGCGTGTCGCAGCGGCTGCCGATCAGCGTGCTCGAGAACGTCGTGTCGAGCGCGGAGCGACGCACGATCGCCACCAAGGAGAAGACGGTGGTCCCGCGCGTGTCCGACATCTATGCCGCGCTCCCCGCCATCACCGGTAAGCTCGAGCTCGAATACGAGGGTGAGCTCCAGGGACCCGAAGTGATCGCGAAAGACCTGATCCGGCGGGCCGCGGGCAAGACGTTCGAAGCCCATGTGGGCGGGGCCAACGTCGACGACATTGTCCACTGGTTCGACGAGGGCGGGGCGCTCAAGATCTCCACCGACGAGCGCTCGGAGACCTGCCTCAAGGGATTCAGCGTGGTGCCGGGGCTGCTCGACCTGGTGGATCAGGTCGGCCTGGCGGCGAAAAAGGACCCCGGGACGATGGTCGCGGCCTGCGAGCTCGTGCTCGAGGGGCTCGTGGCCGAGAAGCGCATCTCGCGCAGCGAAGAGCTCGGCTACACGCGCGCCCGGGCGGAGACGAAAGGGCCGGGCTACGGCAAGCCGGGGAGCGGAGGGCCGAACCTCTTTTCGTAATCCCGCGTAGGGGGCATGTTCTCCCATCCCCCACCGGAGCTCCCATGGGCAAACTCATCGCCGGCGCCGTCCTGCTGTTCATCGCCTTCTCCCTGCTTCTCACCGCGGCCACGGTGCGCGCGCAACGTCCCGGACCGGCCTCCAACCTGCTGCGCGTCGGGGGGTACGTCCTCGGCGCGCTGGCGATCCTCCTGGCCCTGGGCTCGGCGATGGTGGTGATCGACCCCGGAGAGGTGGGGGTGCGTCACGCCTTCGGCTACGTCGAGCCGTCGCCGCTGCTCGCGGGGATCCGGTTGGTCTCGCCCTGGTCGGAGATCGAGCGCTACTCCACGCGCGAGGAGCAGTGGCCCACGCGCGGCGAGCAGATCGAGGCGATCGAGGCGCTCTCGAGCGAGCAGATGGGCATGCACGTGGAGGTCTCGATCCGCTGGCAGATCGACCCGATGCAGGCGCCCAAGATCTTCACCGAGATCGGCGACGAGAACCAGATCCGGGGAGCCGTGTTGAACGCCATCCGCAAGGGCGTGCGCGACGGCATGGTGCAGTACTCGATCAACGACATCGCCAAGCGGACGCAGATCGCCAATACGATGGAGGGACTGGTCGACTCGGCCCTGGTGACCACGCCGCGCGCCGGGGGCGGCAAGTTCCGGATCGCCACGGTCACCGCGTTCTTCCTGCGCGACCTCCAGCCGCCCGCCCAGGTCGTTCAGGCGATCAACAACAAGATCGCGCAGGAGCAGCAGATCGAAACCGAGCGGCACCGCGTGGAAGTCGCCCGGCTGCAGAC
The DNA here is from genome assembly GCA_035601235.1 of Gemmatimonadales bacterium. Taxonomy (GTDB): domain Bacteria; phylum Gemmatimonadota; class Gemmatimonadetes; order Gemmatimonadales; family GWC2-71-9; genus AG41. Next base: position 5,848 of record DATNOR010000220.1, on the reverse strand, counting down.
CGAGCAGCAGCGGCTGCTGAACCAGACGCTGTCTCCCGAGGCACTCACCAAACAATGGATCGAAGTCCTGCACGATATGAAGAGCTCCAACAACCTGATCATCTTCGTGCCCACCGAGGGCGGCATGCCGTTGCTCAACATCAGTGAGCTGCGCAAGAACCTGAAACCCTGAGATGGCGCCCCCGGTCATCACCATCACGCGGCAGTACGCATCGGGCGGGGCAGCGGTGGCGCAGCAGGTCGCCGCGGGGCTCCGGTGGACGGTGATCGACAACGAGTTCGTGGACGAGGTGGCGCGCCGGGCGGGGCTCGCGCCGGCCCTGGTGGCGGAGCACGAGGAGCGGGCCCCGGGGCTGCTGGAGCGGCTGGCGCGCACGCTCGCGGTGGCGTCGCCCGAGATGTTGATCGCCTCCGATGCGGTGCCCCGCGCCGAGCAGGACGAAGCCACGATCGTGAAGCTGACCGAGCGGATCATCGCCGAGGCAGCGGCCCATGGGCGCGTGGTGCTGGTCGGGCGGGGGGCGCAGGCGCTCCTGGCGCAGCGCCCCGACGCGTTGCACGTCTACGTCGTCGCATCGAAACCGTGGCGCATCCGGCTCGCCGTGGAGCGTCTCGGCGTCGACCCCGCCAATGCCGAGAAGGTCGTGGACGACACGGACCGCCGGCGCGATCAGTACGTGCGGACCTATTACGGGCGGCACCGCCACGACGTCGTGAACTACGATCTCGTGGTCAACACGGAGAAGCTGGGAATCGAAGGAGCGGCAGCGCTGGTCGTGGCGGAGGCGCGCCGCCGGCAGTGGCGATGACCGCGGTGGCGCGTCCGGGCGCACTGCTGGCCTGCCTGGCCGGCTGCTTCGGCGGGCCCGTGGCGCCTCCGCCCGCCGTGGCGGTGGTGCCGTTCGATCCCTACGGCGGGGCGATCTACGTCCCGGCGATCGTCAACGGCGACTCCGCGTGGTTGATGTTCGACACCGGCCTGTCGCACAGCGGACTCGATCGCGACTGGGCCACGAGCGTCGGCGCGACACCCGCCACCGACACGAGCGTCACCGCCGTCGTGCGGGCGCTGCGGCTGGGTGACCTCAACCTCGACAGCTACCGGGCGGCGCTCTATTCCCTGGGCGGCCTGAGCGAGGCGAGCGGGCGCCAGCAGCTGGGCCTCCTGGGACACGACGTGCTCCACCACTTCGTCGTGGAGATCGACTACCCGACCCGCCACGTGCGGCTGTTCGACGCGACCTCGTACCGCTACCGGGGCCCGGGGGCCGCCGTTCCGTTCACGCCGGATGCGGACCTGCCCCTGCTGCGCGCCACGATCAAGGTCCGCGGGCGGCGTGCCATTCCGGCCCGGCTGCTGCTCGACACCGGCGCGTCGGGCCTGTGCCTGATCCTCACCGCTCCCTTTGTGGAGCAGCACGGTCTCACCAGCGTGGTCCCCGCGATCCAAGCGCCGATCGGCACCGGCCTGGTGGGCGAGCTCCACGGGACGATCGTGCGCCTGCAGGAGCTCGAGCTCGGCCGCCTGCGCGTCGCGTCGCCGACCACCGGGCTGGGAGGCGAGAACAAGGGGTTTCTCGGACGCACGGACATCGACGGCGTGATCGGCAACGCCGTGTTCGAGGGGTCTCTCCTGATCGTCGATTATGCCCGGCGCCGCGTCATCATCGAGCCGCGTGTCGCCGCCAGTTCGTTGTGCGACTACGACATGAGCGGGCTGCGGCTCGTCGCGCGCGGGCCGGGCCTGCGCCGCGTGATGGTGGACTATGTCGTGCCGAAGAGCCCCAGCGCGGATGTGGGCATCAGGGCCGGGGACGAGCTGCTGCTGATCGACGGGCGGGGCGTGGCCGAGGCGGACCTGAGCGACGTGCGGAAGATGCTGCGCGTGGAGGGAGCGAGGCACCAACTGATGCTGCGGCGCGACGCGGACACGATCCGGGTCGCGCTGCGGCTGCGGCGGCTGCTGTGACTGCAGGTTGGTGGAGGACGGTGGGGGTTGTGGAGGTTGGGGGAGGTTGATGCGTGTTCCACCTCCACCATCCTCCCGAACCTCCACCAACCTCCACTAACCTGCTTTTCGCAGCGCCGGCACCCGCCACGCCGCCACGGCCACCGCCAGCGTCGTCGCCGCCCCGCCCAACACCACTGCGGCGGACGGGCCGATCCGCTCGGCGAGCGCGCCCATCTGCAGCGACCCGAGGGGGGCGAGCCCCACGAACACGAAGGCGTAGAAGCCCATCACGCGCCCGCGCAGCGCGTCGGGCACGATCGTCTGGATCGTGGCGTTCGTGAGCGCGTTGTTGACGATCATGGTCGCGCCCGTGAGGGCGAGCAGCGCGACCGACAGCGCATACACCTTCGAGCAAGCGAACGCGACGAGCAGCAGTCCGAACGAGCCGCCCGCGGCCATCAGGGTGGGACCTTTCCGGATGCGGCGGTCGAACGACGCGACCGCGAGTGCCCCGATCAGGGCACCGATCCCGACCGCCGTCATCATCAGGCCGTACCCGGCGGCGCCGCGGTGCAACACGTCGCGCGCGAACACCGGCATGATCACGAAATAGGGAAACCCGAAGATGCTGAACAGGGCCACGAGCACCACGAGGGCGAACACCGATCGGTCGCCGCGAATGAACGCGAGCGCTTCGGAGAGTCCGGCCCAGGCGGACCCACTCCTGGGGCTCGGGGCGTAGGGCGGCAGTCGCATCGCCAGAAGACCACCGATCACCGCGAGATAGCTGACGCCGTTCAAGAAGAAGCACGCGCCCAGCCCCAGTACCCCGATCAGCACGCCTGCCATCGCGGGACCGATCACGCGCGCGGCGTTGAAGGCCGACGAGTTGAGCGCGATGGCGTTGATGAGGTCGTCCTTGCCGACCAGATCCACGATGAACGCCTGTCGGGCGGGGATGTCGAACGCGTTGACGACTCCCAGGAAAGCGGCGAGGGCGGCCACGTGCCACACCAGGACCGTTCGGCTCCACACCAGTAACGCGAGCGCGACCGCCGGGAGCATGGATAGCGACTGCGTGAGGATGACGAGGCGGTGCTTGTTGGTGCGATCGACGATCACGCCGGCATAGAGCGTGAGCAGCAGCACGCCGAGCGAGCCGAGCGCGGAGACGAGGCCGACGTAGAAGGGCGAGTTGGTCAGCTCGAGCACCAGCCATCCCTGCGCGATGTTCTGCATCCAGGTGCCGATGAGCGAAACGCCCTGCCCGAGGAAGAACAGCCGGAAGTTGCGGTGGGCGAGCGCCCCGAAGGACCCGCGCGCGGGGTCGTCCATTGCGGGAAAGCTCGCCGCGGTCGGATAATTCGGGTAGGGAGCGAGTGAAATGGCGGTCCGGATCGTGCGACTCGGGACGCCGCGGGCGCGCGGCGAGGGCCTCCGCATCGGCACCGTACGGCGCCCGCCGCGCGGCGTGCGCAAACAACAGTACGCCGCACGGGACTTCTTCGACGTGTGGCTGCCGGACCTGGCACCGAGCCCGGCGCTCGTGCGGTGGGTGATGGCCGCGCCCCTCACACCGCAGCGGTGGGCCGCGTTCAGCAAGCGCTATCGCCAGGAAATGCGCCAGCCGGCGGCTGGACGGCTCCTCACCCTGCTTGCGGCGCTCTCCGCCCAGTCGGACTTCTCCGTGGGCTGCTACTGCGAAGACGAAGCCCGGTGTCACCGGTCGGTGCTGCGGGAGTTGTTGATCGAGCGGGGCGCGCGGATCGCTCGCTAGCCGCAGGTCACCGGAACGTCCCCGGACTCACCTCGTATACGGCGTGATACCGCCCCACATCCTCGTCGGGGCCCCAGAACATCATTTGCTCGGCCCAACGCACGTCGGCGCAGCGTCGTCCACCGATCGTCAAGAACCCGGCCGCCCGCGTCGTCACGACGCCCAGCCGGCGCAAGTCACCGAGGTCGCGGAGCACCGTCCCGATGCGCTCGGCGACGATCCGGCGCGCGGTCGCCGGCCCGATGCCCGGGACGCGCACGAGCTCCTCGCGCGACGCCGTCCGCACGTCGACCGGAAACCGTTCCGGATGCGTCAGAGCCGATGCCACCTTGGGATCGAGGCCCAGCGGCAAGTTCCCCTCGGCGTCGAACACCACGTCACCCGACGAGAAGCCGTAACGACGGAGCAAGTAATCCGTCTGGTACAGCCGCCGCTCACGCACGACCGGCGTCTCGGGCGCTGCTTCGAGCGGCGTATCCCGGATCGGCCGGAACGCGCTGAAGTGCGTGTGGTGGACCCCCCGCCGCGCGTACAGCTCGGTGACACGGCCGAGGATGGCCCGGTCGCTGTCGGGCGTGGCACCGACGATGAACTGCATGGTCATCCCGGCCGCGCCGTTGGGCCGTAGGGCGTCGCGCGGTTTCCCGTCGGCCTCCTCGTCCCATTCGCGGCGCACCCGGGACCGTATGTGCTCGAGGCTCGCGAGTGAGGTGTCGAAGCTCTTTTCCGGAGCGATCTGGGCGAGCGTCTGACCGCAGGGCGTCTCGAGGTTGAGCGAGACGCGGCTCGCGAGCTGTGTCAGCTGCTCGAGTTGCGCTTGCTCAGCCCCGGGGACGGCCTTGACGTGGATGTAGCCACGGAACCCATGCTTCAACCGCAGCAGCTCGAGCACCTGGATCAGATCGTCCATCACGTTCGCCGGACGCCCCGGGATCCCCGTGGTAATGAAAAGCCCCTCGCACCAGCCGCGGCGATGCGCGGCGAGAAACACTCGCACGAGCTCCCCCGGCTTGAGGAGAGTCCGCGGCATCTCGCGATCCCGCCGCATTGGGCAGTAATGGCAATTGAAGCTGCAGGCGTTCGTCATCAGGACGCGTAGCAGTGACGTACGGGCGTTGCTCGCGCCAAGCCGTACGTCCCTCAAGTTGAAGGGCTGGAGGGCTCCTCCCTCCCCCATATGGCGCAGCCGGGGGGGACGGCGCTGGGGAGGGCCGTCATGGTCGTCGACGGCGAGGTCCATGAGGAGCTTCAGGCGGCTGTCGAGGTCGGTGGGCACGCGCATCGGGCGCTCCGGCAAAGGTGATCGGCCGCACCATACCCGAACAAACACCGAAAGTCAATCGCGGCTCACCGCCGCCCCTTCCAGAGCTAGATTGGTATTACCGCCGATGAAATACACGACGTACACGCGCTACCTGCCCGAGTTGGCCGACACGCTGAATCTCCAGGCCCTGCTCGATCAGCTCGCCGATTTTCTGCTGCAGTCGGGCTTCGCCGGAGGCGCATACTCGCATCCGTTCTGGGGGGAGTTCGGCGAGGACGAGTCCGACCGCTCGCTCGACGCGCTGCGGCAGGCGATTCTCCAGGCGCTCATGGACTCGGGGCAGCTGACGCCCGAGATGCTCAAGCTGCTGCGCGGCGAGTCCACCGGCGACGCGGCCCGCGACGCCGATCTCGAGCGCCAGCTCTCCGAGCTGCTCGACAAGATCGTCCAGAAGCTGATCGACGAGGGGTACTTGAACGTCAGCGAGGCGCCCAAGGTGCCGTCGGGGCAGCAACCCCTGTTCGGCCCGGGGGGAATGGCCAAAGAAGCCGCCCAGCAGGTGCAGTTCAACCTCACCGAAAAGGGCATCGACTTCCTCGGCTACCGGACCCTGAAGCACCTGCTCGGGAGCATCGGCAAGTCGAGCTTCGGAGCCCATGAAACGGAGCACCTCGCGACCGGTGTGGAGGCCGAAGCGGTGAGTAAGCAGTACGAGTACGGCGACACGCTCAACCTCGACGTGAACGCCACGCTCACGAACGCGCTGCAGCGCGAGGGCTTGGGCGTGCCGATCAACCTCGAGTACGACGACCTCATGGTGCATCAGGCCGAGTACCGCTCGTCGTCGGCCACCGTG
>DATNOR010000219.1:0-2547 GCA_035601235.1 Gemmatimonadales bacterium | reverse complement strand
CGCACCGCTCCCTCCGCTCGTCGATGCGGTCACGGGCGCACCGCCCTACGACGTGGACGTGGTGCGCCCCACCTTCTACACCCTGCTGGCACCGCTGTCGGACGTGCTCGACGCGCTCACGTTCCTGAGCATGGGGCGGGCCTGGTGGTTTCTGCTCGTGTGGGTGGCCGGGCTGGCCGTGTGGGGTGTCGCGCGCTCGGGCTCCCCGCGGCGGCGGCTGCTCCGGGCGTCGCTCGGCCCGCTCGCCGTCGTGGCGCTGGGAGTGGCCGCGGTGCTCCTCCCCCGTCCGGTGATGCAGCTCGCGCCCGCGGACTCCACCCTCACGGTGATCGACTACCACGCCCACACGGCCGCTTCACACGACGGGCGACCGGGCTGGAGCGCGCGTGATCTGGCGCGCTGGCATGCGGCGCAGGGGTTCGGGGCGTCCTACGTCACCGATCACAACGTGATCTTCGACGACGACACCACGGGCTACCCGATCCCGCTGTTGCCGGGCGTCGAATGGAGCGTGTACGGCCAGCACGTGGTTGCGCTGGGCCCGGTGACCATGATCGACCGCGCCAAGTTCAACCGCGACACCCCCGGAATGCTCGGCGTGTTCGCGGCGCTGCACAGCCAGGGCGCGATCGGCATCGCGTCGCTGCCCGAGTACTGGCGCGATCACTGGGACGATCTCGATCGCTTCGTCGCCAGCGGCGTGGACGGCTTCGAGATCGTGAACTGTGCCCCCAAAGCGCTCGCGTTTCCCGCGCCGGCGCGCACCCGGGTGCTCGAGCTTGCGCGGGAACACGACCTGCTCGTGGTGGGCGCGAGCGACAATCACGGGTGGGGCAAGGCGACGTGCGTCTGGAACCTGTCGAGCCCGAGCGCGCACGGCTTCCGCTCGAACCGAATTCTCGCCAGGCCGATCGCCCTCGCCCAGGCCGACTGGCAGCCGTGGACGGCGGCCTACACCCAGCCGTGGCTCATGCTGCGTGGGCTGTCGTGGAGCGAGCGGTCGAGCTGGCTCACGTGGCTGCTGGTCATCCTGATCTATCGGGCGGTGCCTCGTCGCCAGGGCGACCCGGGGGGGATCGGGATTCTGGCGCGCAGCCTGTCGCTCAAGATCATCAAGCTGCACCGCTCACCGCCGGGCTGAACGGTGCCCGAGGTCCGGCTGCTCGGCCCCGGAGACGAGGCCGCGCTCGATGCGTTCCTCGCGGGTCACGCCGACACGTCAATGTTCCTGCGCGCCAATGCGCGCAGCGCCGGGCTCGTGGACAAGGGCGAGCCGCTGCAGGCGACGTACGCGGCGTCTTTCATTGACAAAGGGGGCGGGTGCATCACCGGCGTGGCCGCTCACTGCTGGAACGGGATGGTGCTGGTGCAGGCACCGGCGCACGCGCCGGACGTCGCCCGCGCCGCGGTGCGGCATTCGGGCCGAGCTATTACAGGCTTTTCGGGACCGTGGAGCCAGGTGGTCGCGGCGCGCGCCGCGCTCGGGCTCGCCACTGCCCCTGCCGTCAAGGACAGTCGCGACGAGCTGTACGCACTCGAGCTGGACCGGCTGGTGGTTCCGCCACAGCTCGCAAGCGGAGCGGTGCGCTGCCGTCACCCCCGGCCCGAGGACCTCGAGCTGCTGGTCGAGTGGCGCGCGCGTTTTTCGCTGGAGGCGCTGGGCGCGGCCGACGGGCCCGACTTGCGGCGCGCCAGCCGCGCCGACGTCCAGCTGCAGCACGAGCGGGGCGCCGACTGGGTGCTCTTCGACCACGGCAACCCCGTGGCCTATTCGGTATTCAACGCGACACTCCCGGACATCGTGCAGATCGGCGGGGTGTGGACGCCGCCGGAGTTCCGCGGTCGCGGCTACGCGCGCAGCGTGGTGGCGGGCTCGCTCGTGGCGGCGGGCAAGCAGGGCGTCGCCCGCGCCGTGCTGTTCGCCGATCCGCTCAATGCCGCGGCGCGGGCGGCATACCTGTCGATCGGCTTTGCCATCGTGGGGGATTACGGGCTGGTGCTGTTCGCTCCGTAGGGCGCGGTGTCGGAGAACCCGATGCGCTGGTACACGCGCGCCATCCGCGGATCGGCCTGGAGCTGCCTGAAGAAGGGATAGCGCTTCGAGTACACCAGAATACCGTCGTGCTCGTCGCACGCCCGCTCGAGCAAAGCGAACGCGTCGTCCGTGCATCCCAGGCTCGCCGCCACGATGGCGAGGACGGTCGACTGGAGGTACTCGCGCCGGGCACGCGCGACGAGCTCGTCATGAATCGCCTCCACATCGGCCTGCCTGCCAAGCGAGCTATAGCACACGGCGAGCGCGGCGAGCGTCCATGGGTGACGTCCGGACGTGGTCACCGCCACTTCCAAGGGCCCGATGGCCTCATCGCTCCTGCCCAGATGATTGAGGACCAGCCCCAAATGAATGGTGGCCTGGAACATCATCGGGGCGAGATCCCCGGCCCGCCGGAACGACGAGACGGCTTCGTCATAGCGACCCGCCCCCGTGAGCGTCATGCCGAGCTGCATCACCAGCAACGGCGCCAACGGGTCGAGCTCGAGGGCGCG
>DATNOR010000218.1:0-6558 GCA_035601235.1 Gemmatimonadales bacterium | reverse complement strand
TTGTGCGGCTCGGGCGCGCTCGAGGGCGCGCTCCGGGCGCAGGCGCGGCAGCTCGGCGTGAACGCCACATTCCTCGGCCAGGTGGAAGCGCCGACGCTCGTCGGGGCGTACAATGCGGCGACGTGCGTCGTCGACACGTGCCCCGACGAGACGTTTGGACTCGCCCTCGCGGAGGCGATGGCGTGCGGGAGACCCGTACTGGCCCCGGCGAGCGGAGGTCCGGTCGAGGTCGTGGGGGATGCGGGAGTGCTCGCGGCTCCGGAGGACCCGCGCGGCTTTGCGGCCCAGCTGGAGCGCCTGCTCGCCGATCCGGGCCGCCGCGCGGGCCTCGGTGCGGCCGCCCGGCGGCGAGCGGTGGAGCGGTATTCGGTGGGACGGATGGTCCGGGACTACGCCGAGCTGCTGGAATCGCTCGGATGAAAAGCGATGGGTTGCGAATCGCGCTTCTGGCCTCCAACCGGTTCTGGCGAGGCGCGAACACCGTGTTCGCCGTGCTGGCGCGCGGCCTCGCCGACCGCGGGCACACCACGACCGCGCTGGTCGCGTACGAGAGCGTGGCCGGCGGGTTTCGGGCACACGACGTGGCCGTCCGCACGCCGCCCGTGGGCCACACGAGCCTGAAGGGCGGGCGTGCCTTGCGACGGGAGCTCCGGGACCTGGCGGCGGATGTCGTGCTCGTGGGTGGAGCACGGGACATTCGACTCGCGGCCTTCGCGTCGTTGGGACGGTCGCTCGCGGTCGTGTACTGCATCAGCACGCCCCGCCCGCCTCGGGACCTGCGGACGCGCCTCGCGTTCCGCCGCGTGGCGTTCACCGTCTTCCTGACGGAGCAGCTGGCGCAGAGCGGCCTCGCCGAGGCCCCGTTCATGCGGCGCGCCGGCCACCGCGTCATCCCAAATGGCGTCGATTGCGATCTGTTCCACCCCAATGAGGACGCCGGCCAAGCCTTTCGCCGGCGTCGCCAGCTCGGCGACGGGCCGGTGCTGCTCGGCGTGGGCGCCCTGGAGATCGAGAAGCGATGGGACCTACTGCTCGAAAGTCTGGCCCTGCTTGCGCCGCCCGTCCCGCCGCTCCTCCTGTGCGGCACGGGGGCGCTCGACTCCGCCCTGCGGGGACAGGCCCAGAGGCTTGCGCTCGACGTGCGTTTCGTGGGTCAACTCGATCCGCCGGAGCTCGCGGCGGCATACAACGCGGCGACCTGCATCGTGCACACGCGACCCGACGAGGTGTTCTCGCTCGCGTTGCTCGAAGCGCTCGCGTGCGGCCGGCCGGTGCTGGCCGCGAGCGGCGGCGGCACGCCGGAGCTGCTCGGAAACGCCGGTGTCCTGGCACCGCCCGAGAACCCCGTGGTATTCGCGGGGCTCCTGCGCGAGCTGCTGGGCGACGCACCGCGCCGGGCGTCCCTGGCGGTCGCCGCGAGGCAGCGCGCCGTCGAGCGCTACTCCGTCGCCAGGATGATCCGGGACTACGAGGAGATGTTGGAAGACCTCGTGTGATGCAGCCTAGTGCAGGCCGCTCCCGCCCGCGAGCTGCTTGACCAGATCGCCGATAACCGCCTTCGCGTCGCCGAACAGCATCCACGTGTTGTCCTGCACGTATAGCTCGTTGTCTATGCCGGCGAACCCCGGGTTCTTGCTGCGCTTGATCGCGAGGACCGTCTTGGCCTTGTCGGCGTCGATGATCGGCATGCCGTAGATGGGACTGCCCTTGGCGTAGCGCGCGGCCGGGTTGACGACGTCGTTGGCGCCGATCACGAGCGCCACGTCGCACTGCGGCATGTCGGGATTGATCTCCTCCATCTCGGCGAGCGCAGTGTACGGAATGTTCGCTTCGGCGAGCAGCACGTTCATGTGGCCCGGCATCCGCCCCGCCACGGGATGAATCGCGAACTTGACCGTGATGCCCCGCTTGATCAGCTGATCGTATAGCTCGCGCACCTTGTGCTGCGCCTGGGCCACGGCCATGCCGTATCCCGGGATGACGACCACCTGGTTCGCCTGCTCCAGCAGCTGCGCCGCCCCCTCGACCGTTTCCTGCTTCCACGTCTTCTGCTCGCCGGTGGCTACGGCTTTCTGTACTGTGCCGAACGCCCCGAACAGCACGTTGGTGAACGAGCGGTTCATCGCCCGGCACATGATAATGGACAGGATCAGGCCGCTCGAGCCGTCCAGCGCGCCCGCGGTCACGAGCAGTTTGTTGTCGAGCACGAAGCCCATCGCCACGGCCGACAGGCCGGCGTAGGAGTTGAGGATGGAAATGACGGTGGGCATGTCGGCGCCGCCGATCGGAATGATGAGCAGCACGCCGAACAGCGTCGCGAGCCCGACGATGGCGTAGAAGGCCCGTCCCGACCACGGCGCCACCGGGTGGATGACGACCAGCACCCCCAGGGCCGCCGCGAGCGCCAGCACGCCCACATTGACGACGTTCTGCCCCGGATAGGTCACCGGGCGCTGGGGAATCCACTTGACTTCCTGCAGCTTGCCCGCGGCCATGAGGCTCCCCGTGAACGTCAGGAATCCGAGGATCACCTCCGCGACGATAGCGCTCGTGCGAAAGGCGGTGAGCTGCGCCGGATGTTCGGTGAGGCCGAGGAAGTATTCCGCTGTCCCGACCAGTCCGGCGGCGAGCCCGCCGAACGCATGCGACAGGGCGGTCCGCTGGGGCACAGCCGTGAGGGGCACGAGCGAGAGCGGGACTCCGACGATGAAGCCCGCCACGATCGCCAGGGTGATCCAGCCGTGGTGGACGATCTCCGGCTGGATCCACGTCGCCGCGACCGCGATCACCATGCCGGTCACGCCCGCCACCACAGCGCGGCGGGCCGTGGCGGGATCGTTCATCCAGTGCAGCGAGAAGATGAACAGCGCCGTCGCCAGGACGGCGGCGGCCTGGGCGATCGCGTACGTCATTGCTTCTTGAACATCTTCAGCATCCGGTCCGTGATCAGAAACCCGCTCACGATGTTCGTCATAGAGGCGAACAGCGCCACCGCCCCGATCACGCGAATCGTCGGCGGGTAGTCGGCACCGGCGACCACCAGCGATCCTACCACGGCGATGGCCGAGATCGCGTTGGTGAGCGACATGAGCGGCGTGTACAAGAGCCGCGACACGCGGCGGATCACGCCCAGCCCGATGAACGTCGCCAGCACGAACACGAACAGCATGGACCAGTAGTCGATCATGACTTCCGCACCTCCCCGGCATGGGTGACGCACGTCTCGCCGATGATCTCGTCGGAGAAATCGAGGTTGAGCCGACCGTCGCGGACAACGTGCAACAAGAAGCTCGAGACGTTCCTCGCATACATTTGGCTCGCGTGCAGCGGTAGCGTGCTCGGCAGGTTGAGCGGTCCGAGGACGATGACGCCGTTGCGGCGCACCTCGGATCCGGGCTCCGTCACCTCGCAATTCCCACCCGTCTCCGCGGCCAGATCGACGATCACCGCGCCGGGTTTCATGCCGCGCACGGCGTCGGCGGTGATCAGGATCGGCGCGCGCTTGCCGGGAATCGCCGCGGTCGAGATCACGACGTCGGCGTCCTTCACGTGCTGTGCGATGAATGCCAGCTCGCGCCGGTGGGTCTCCTCGGAGAGCTGTTTGGCGTAGCCGCCCGCTGCCTCGGCCTGCTCGGCGATCTCGAGCTGCAGGAATTTCGCGCCCAGGCTCTCCACCTGCTCTTTCACGGCGGGGCGCACGTCGAAGGCCGACACCACCGCGCCGAGGCGGCGCGCCGTGGCGATCGCCTGCAGCCCCGCCACACCGGCGCCCAGCACCAGCACGCGCGCCGGGGGCAGCGTCCCGGCGGCCGTCACGAGCATCGGGAAGAGCCGGCCGGCGGTGGTGGCCGCGAGCAGCACGGCCTTGTAGCCCGCCACCGTCGCCTGCGACGACAGCACATCCATGGGCTGCGCCCGGGTTATCCGGGGCAGCAGGGCGAGGCTGAACGCGGTGACTTTGCGCGCGGCCAGGGCGGCGACGACGTCGCGCTCCGCCGCCGGCTGGAATACCGCGACCAGCGCCGCCCCCTCGCGGCACAGCGCGACCTCCGCCGGCGCGGGCGGCTGCACCTTGAGGACGACGTCGCTCCCGCCGAAGACGTCCGCGGGGGTCGCCACCAGCCCGGCGCCGGCGGCGCGGTACGCGTCGTCGGGGAACGCCGCCGCCGTCCCGGCCCCCTGCTCCACCACGACCTCGAGCCCGGTCTTCACCAGCCGTCCCGCCGTGTCGGGCACGAGCGCGACACGACGCTCGTTGGCCGCGGTCTCTTTCGGGACCCCGATCTTCATGACGGCTCCTCGAAGGATTTCGGTAAAGGCCGGTGAAAAGCCCGTGGCCTCTTACCCTTTCGGTAAGTTCCCCTTCTCGCGCACCTGCGCCAGCAGCCGCTCCGAGAAGTCGAGCCGCTCGGCCAGCTCGCTCACCTGCGACTCGAGCCCCAGCATGCGGTCTTCCAGGTCCGACACGCGGCGGTCCCCGGGAGGAGGATCCGCCTCGTCGCCCGCCACGTCCCAGCGCACGAGCCGTCGCCCGTCGCAGTCCCGGAAGTCACCGGCCGCGATCACCACCACGTCGTACAGATACCAGATGCCCAAGCCGCCGAGCGTGAGGCACATCCAGATGCCGCTTTGCACGCGACCGGTGTAGAAGCGGTGCAGCCCGAACGCTCCGCCCACGACCGCGAGCCCCAGCGCCACGGCGCGGGAGCGCTCCGACACGGCACGCCCCCGCTCGTCGGGCTCCGCCGACGCGTAGCGCGACACAGCGTCCGACGGCACGGTCAGGAGCGGCCGATCGGCCCGGTCGGTGCAATCGGGCCGACGAGGGCGTCGAGCTCCTGGCGCGGGATCGCGCCGGCGCGGCGGGCCACCTCGCCGCCGTGACGGAACACGATGAGCGTCGGGATGGCGCGGATGTCGAAGCGGCGGGTCGTCGCCGGATTGCGGTCGGTGTCGAGCTTCACGACCAGCACGTCCCCCTGGCGCTGGCGTGCGAAATCGTCCAGGATCGGCGCCATGATCTTGCAAGGGCCGCACCAGTCGGCATAGCCGTCCATGATCACCGGAACATCGGTGCCCTTGAGCACGCCGTCCAGCGTCGCGTCGGTCACCGCGATGGGCCGGTCGAGCAGGATCGGCCGCCCGCAGTGGCCGCACTTGGGGCGGTCGGTGATGCGGGTGAGATCCACACGATTGAGGGTCGCGCAAAAGGGACAAGCGACCGTCGCATGCTTGCCGACTTCGGTGACCGACACGGCACACCTCCCTCGGTGGTTAATCTATATCTCGACGATGGCCTCCGCCTCGATCTCCACGAGCATCTCGGGCGCGACCAGCCGACTCACCGCCACGAGCGTGGTCGCCGGCCGGATGTCGTGGAACACTTCGCCGTGCGCCCGCCCCACGCGCTCCCAGTCCGCGATGTCGGTCACGTACATGCGGGTGCGCACCACGTGCGCGAGCGAGGCGCCGGCCTCGACCAGGGCCCGCTCGATGTTCCGCAACGCCTGGGTGGCCTGCACGTAGGCGTCGCCGATCCCCACGATGCGGCCGTCCGGCCCCGTGGCCGTCGTCCCGGCGACGTGCACGGTGGACCCTACCCGTACGGCGCGGGAGTACCCCACGATCGGCTCCCACGGCGTGCCGCTCGCGATGTTGTTACGGGACATTCGCCCTCCTCTCCGCCGCCTCGTTCCGGGTCTCGTGCACGACGCCGTTCTTCCCGCCCTGCTTGGCCCGGTACATGAGGCGGTCGACGGCCGCGAGCAGCTCGTCCACCGATTCCGGCGGGACGAGGAACGTCGCGACGCCGATGCTCGCCGTCATGCGCCAGCCGTGCGCCGGCACCACGTCGGCCAACGCGCCGCGCAGCTTCTCGGTCGCGAGCCGGGCAGGCGCCGCGCCCGCCTCTGGCAGCAGCACGACAAACTCGTCCCCGCCCAGGCGGGCGACAACGTCGCTCGAGCGCAGCACACCGCTCAACGCGCGCGCCACTGAGCGCAGCACGGCATCGCCCGCGAGGTGACCCAGGCGGTCGTTCACCAGCTTGAAATCGTCGAGATCGAGGTAGGCGACGGAGAAGGGATGGATGTAGCGTCGGGCCCGCGCGATCTCCGCCCCTGCGACCTCGTAGAACGCGCGGGCATTGGGCCCGCCGGTGAGCGCGTCTTGACGGGCCAGCTCCCGCTCCCGCGCGTGCGCCAACCGCAGCCGCGCGACCGCCTCCGATACGAGCACCAGCGCGGCGAGGCGCAGCACGGCGTTCCAGTAGGGAATCGACCAATCGGAGTAATCATGCTGCGCCAGCGCGTCGGCGAGCATCCAGGCGAGGTCGCCCGCGCACGCGATGGTCGCGCCCGGCCAGCGCCCGGCGTACCACGCCACCAGGACGACCGGGGCCAGATAGAACACCAGCGGTGTGAGCTCAGGACCCGTGACGAAGTCCGCCCACCCGAGCCCGGCGACCATCACGAGCCCGACGATCACGAGTGCCGGAGCCGGCAGGCGGGAGAGCCAGGCGTCGAGCCGCCCCCCCAAGGAACCGTCGATGCGCACCGC
>DATNOR010000217.1:0-21028 GCA_035601235.1 Gemmatimonadales bacterium | reverse complement strand
GAGCAGCCGCGCCAGGAAGCTCCGGCTCCCCTGCAGCGAGATGCCGACGAACCGGTCCGGCCGATCGAGCGCCGCGGCGCCGCGCGCTGCCACCCCCCACGCGACTCGCAGCGCCGCCTTTTTCAGCGACGCGCGCCAGTTCACCGGATTGACGCTCCACGGCTCGAGGGGCACGCGCAGGACGGGCACGCCCGCCGCGCGCGCCGTCTCCACCACTGCGCTCCACACTCCGGGAAGGACGTGCACGTGGCGGTGACTGTCGAGATGGGTCACGACGAGTCCGGCGTTGCGGAGCCGCGCGAGCTGGGCGGCGCACTCGATCGCGACGTCCCCCGGATCGAGGCGCCCGGCGCACGCTCGCGCAACCAGCACCGGGAACGTGTGGAACCGGCCGGTGCGGGCGTCGGACAAGCTCCCGCCCCAGGAGACCGGGCGGCCCATGGTCAAATTGAGGTGCAGTCCCACGCCGAGCCCGGGGCCCACGTCGCGCAGCCGCCGCAGCGCGTCGGTCCAGCCCGGCGCATTCACCAACACGGAGACCGATGACACCACCCCAGCGGCGTGGGCTTCGAGAATTCCTCGGTTCACGCCGGTCGACAGACCGAAGTCATCGGCGTTCACCACGAGCCGCGGCGGGTCAGTCATAGCGGCCGCGCCAATCGTTCCAACGGATCCTCACCAGGTCCTCGAGCATCCCGACGGCATCCGCGACGAAGCGAACGGTGCTCGGCTCGTCGTCGTAGCGATAGTGGACCGCCGCCTGTGCAACCTTCAGCCCGTGCTTTCTGGCGACGTACAGCAGCTCGACGTCGAAGCCAAAGCCCGCGACAGTGAGGCGCGGAAAGATCAGCTCGCTGGCCCGCGCCGTGAACCCTTTCAATCCCGCCTGCGTGTCGAGGATCCGGGGAAGGAGCGCGAGGCGCACCGCCAGGTTGAAGACCCGGCTCATCAGGTGTCGCGTGTACAGATAGTGGAAGAACGACGGGCTCATGAGGTAGCGCGACTCGGGGAGCACGCGGCAGGCGATCGCCACGTCGGCACCGCCGTCCAGCTCGCGCACCATGGCGTCGATCTCGTCGACCGGATAGGCGAGGTCGGCGTCGGTGAACACGCGCCGGGCACCCCGTGCCGCCGCCATCCCACGAGCCACCGAAAAGCCCTTGCCCCGGTTGGCATCGTTACGGAGCAGCGTCGCGCCGGAGAGCGTGCCGGCGAAGTCGGCGAGCAGCCGGGCGGCGCCCGGCTCGCTGTGGTCGTCCACCAGCACCAGCTCGGTGGGCCGGGCCTGGGCGCACACGTACCGGCGCAGCGTTTCGAGGTGCACCGGCAGGCGGTCGGCGCCGTTCCGCACCGGCACGACCACCGACAGCTGGATGGGAGACTCGGCCACGCCGACAATGTACGGGTCGCCACGGCCGGCTGGGTATCCTTTATCGTCTTACGGCCGTCCACGCCACCCCCGAATCGGAGTCTGTTATGCGCGCCCGAACCCCGCTCCTGTCCCCCGTCCTCCTGCTGGTCCTCGTGTTCGCGATCGCCCATGCGCAGACGCCCTCCCCGGGCGCGGCCTGGGACTCCGTGGCGCAGATCCTCAAGGCGCCGGCGAGCGCCACGGGCGGCTACTACCGGTATGGTCTGCCGCGCCGCGACATCACGCTCAAGATCGGCGACGTGACGGTCTCCCCCGCGCTCGCCCTCGGCGGCTGGGCGGGGTTCAGCGGAGAGCCGAGCGACGCAACGGTCATGGGAGACCTGGTCCTGCTCGCAAGCGAGGTGAAGCCCGTGCTCGCCGAGCTCGCGCGCCAGCGGCTCGACGTCACCGCAGTGCACAACCATCTCGCCGGAGAGGAGCCCCAGCTCACCTACATGCACTTTCATGGCGAGGGTGCCGCGACCGACCTCGCCACGCGCCTCGACCGTGTGCTCGCGCGCACCGCGA
This sequence comes from Gemmatimonadales bacterium, assembly GCA_035601235.1. Classification (GTDB taxonomy): domain Bacteria; phylum Gemmatimonadota; class Gemmatimonadetes; order Gemmatimonadales; family GWC2-71-9; genus AG41. The sequence goes on along the minus strand of DATNOR010000217.1, from coordinate 19,089 downwards.
CGCCGCGCCCGGTAGCGGCCCAGCCCGCGGCGCCGCCCACGATCGACACCGCGCTGGTATTCCGCACACTCGGCAAGTCCGGGACGGCGCGGGGGAACGTGGCGCAGGTCGGGTTCGTGCTCGTCCAGGGAGCGGTGACCCTGCACGGCCGCACGCTGGTGCCCGCGATGGCGTACGGCAGCCCGGTGAACATCCAGATGGTGGACGGCACGCGCGCGGTCGCGACCGGCGACTTCGCGGTCGAGGCCGGCAAAGTCAGCGCCATGCTCGCGGCGCTGGCGACGCACGGCATCGCCGCGACCGCGGTGCACACGCATCTGATCGACGAGTCGCCGCACCTCTACTACATGCACTTCTGGGCCGACGGCCCGCTCCCCGACGTGCTGGCGGGCCTGCGGGCGGCGCTGGACGCGGCACGTTGACTCCGGCAGACACGACGCTCGTACATAGTCTCCCCTCTCCCGAAGGGAGAGGGGATCAAAGGGGTGAGGACTCATGCGGAGAGGGGGAACGAACGTTACGTTTCCGGCCCGTGAGCACCGCGATCGAGCACGTCTCCGACACGGCCCGCTGGGTCGCGTTGTATCGCGCGATGGAGTCCGAGCGGCCGGACGCGCTGTTTCGCGATCCCTACGCGCGCACGCTGGCGGGCGAGCGTGGCGAGCGCATCCTCGCCTCCATGCGGAAGGGTCGGGCGTGGGCGTGGCCGATGATCGTCCGCACCGCGGTGATGGACGAGCTGATCCTGCGGGCGATCGAGCGCGACGCAGTCGAGGCGGTGCTCAATCTCGCCGCCGGGCTCGACACCCGTCCGTACCGGCTGCCCCTGTCGCCGTCATTGCGTTGGGTGGAAGTCGACTTTCCCGATGTGATCGCCTACAAGCAGGCACAGCTCGCCGGCGAGCGCCCGGCGTGCGCATTGGAGCAGGTGGGGATCGACCTGACGGACGTGGCGCGCCGCCGGGCGCTGTTCGACAGGATCGGCCGGCCGGCGCGACGAGTGCTGGTCGTGAGCGAGGGGCTGCTCATCTATCTCCCGCCCGAAGCCGTCGCGGCGCTCGCCGCGGACCTCGCCGTCCCTCCCTCGTTCCGCTGGTGGCTGATCGACCTGGCGTCGCCCCGCCTGCTCAAGATGATGGAGCGGACGTGGGGGCGGGCCGTGGCCCAGGGCAACGCACCCTTCCGATTCGCGCCGGCCGAGGGGACCCGGGTGTTCGAGCCGCACGGCTGGCGCGAGGCGGAGTTCCGGTCGATGTGGGAAGAGTCGTTGCGGTTGCGGCGGACCATGCCGCTCGCCTGGCTGTGGAATCTGGTCGGTAAGCTGTATCCCAAGTCCAAACGGGAAGAGTTCCGCCGCATGTCGGGGATCGTCCTGCTCGAGCGAACCTGAACCGAAAGGAATGCGCATGACCCTGCGCCGACTGGCGCTCGCCGGCCTGGCCGCGGCAGCCGCGTGCACGCGACAGCCGCCGCGCCCCGCCGGACCCAACGTCGTCACGATCACGGCGATCGACTACGCGTTCGCCATGCCCGACACGATTCCCGCAGGGCTCACCACCTTCCGTCTGGTGAACCAGGGGAAGGAGCTGCACCACGCGTCGCTCGTGCGACTGGGGGCCGGCAAGAGCGAGGGGGACTTCCGGGCCGGGCTGGCGGCCGCGATGCAGAGCCACGCGCCTCCGCCCGCGTGGATGGCGTTCGTCGGGGGACCCAACGCCGTCACGGTCGGTGACACGGCGACCGCCACGCAGGTGGTCGAGCCCGGGTCGTACGTGTTCGTGTGCTGGATTCCGAGCCTCGACGGTACGCCGCACGTGCTGAAGGGGATGCTGCACTCGCTGGTGGTCAGCGCGTCCCCGCCGCCCGTCGCGCCCGCGCCGGCGGCCGATGTCACGATCACGCTCACCGATTACGACTTCCAGCTCTCCCAGCCGCTCACCGCGGGACATCACGTGGTGCGCGTCGAAAACGCCGGCGCGCAGGGGCACGAGGTCGTGATCGCCGCCCTGGCCCCGGGAAAGACGCTCCACGACTTCATCGCCTGGGAGCAGGGGGGGGAGAAGGGGCCGCTGCCGACGGGACAATGGCTCGGCGGCGTGACCACGCTCGACGCCGGCGGGCATTCCCAGTTCGCGACGACGCTCGCGCCGGGGAGCTATCTCCTGTTGTGCTTCTGGCCGGATGCCAAGGACGGCAAGCCGCACATCATGCATGGGATGGGGAAGGAGATCAGAGTAGGCTAGGTTGTGGAGGTTCGGGGAGGTGGATCGGGGAGGTGCAACCTCCCCCAACCTCCCGAGCTTCCTCTCGCCTCCCCAACCTGCTCTTCAGTTCAGAACACCCACCGCACTCCCGCTTGGAGCTGCCGCGGGTCGCCCAGGCCCGAGCGGATGGTCCCGTCGAAGTTGAACAACAGGTTGCCGTAGGACGGGTCACGGAAATTGTCGGTGTTGAACAGGTTGAACACTTCCACGATCACCTGTGCCTGGCCCTGGCGCCCGAAACTGAACGGCCGCGACACGCTCAGATCCCAGGAGAAGAATGCGTTGTCCTTGCGCAGCGTATTGCGCACCAAGACGGAGCCATCGGCGCAAATACGGTCGGCCGGCACCGTGGCTCGCTGCCCCGCCGGCGGTGCAAACGGATTGCCGGGACTCGGCCCACAGCTGGCCGACGTCGGCTGAGCCGAATAGTAGCTCACGCGGTTGTCCAGATGGATGTCGCCGGGCAGGCGCACGAGCGCCCAACCGTTGAAGCGGTGTCGCTGGTCCCGATCGCTCCAGTTGTACTCGGGTGCGAGATTGTTGGCGAGGGCGTAGCGCAGCGTGAAGGGGTCGCGCTCGTTGTCGTCGTCCGATTTGTCGAACCCCAACGTGTAGTTGAGCTCGAACTGGAAGTTGGGATCGAGCAACCGTTTGATCCCTACGGTCACGCCGTTGTAACGCGACTTCGCGTTGCTCTTTTCCGTCCACAGTGTGCCAATGCCGTTCGTCGACCCGCCGGCCGTGTCGGGCAGCCCGGTGCTCCAGGGACTGGCGAACGCGCCGTCATTGCTGTTGAAAAAGCGGGTCAAGTGGTCGGTGCTCGCGTGGGTGTAGCTGATCGACGCCGAGAGATCGCTCGTCAGCTGGCGCTCGTACCCGATGGTCGCACTGATCGTGCGCGGGTTCTCGAAGTCCTTGTCGTACACATAGACATCGGGGTGATTCGGCGGGCCCGCGGAGGAGATCAACTGACCATACGGCGGGACAGGGCCGGTGAGCGTCTGCCCGATCGAGCCGTTGGTGCTCCGGACGCTGGCGAGGTTCAAGCCTGGAATGCGCGCGTAATGGACGCCCGCGCTCCCCCGGATCACCTGCTTGCCCGAGGCATCGGGGTCATACGCGAAACCGAAGCGCGGTTGGAACATCTTCCAGTCAGACGGAATGGTGCCGTCCGATGGGAAGACCTGTGGTCCCGCAGCCGTCGTCTTGGTCTTGCCGATGAAGGGTGCGAAGAACACCTGACTCGGCGGAGTGATCGGGTCCGGCTCGATCTGCGCCTCCCACCTGAGCCCATAATCGACGGTCAGTTTCGCCGACGGTTTCCAGGTATCCTGCAGGAACAACGCCAGCTCGTTCTGCACGATCGCCTGGGTGCCCGCCTGCTCGACCGAGAGCCCCCCCACACCGGCCTGTTGCAAGTAGAGCAGCGGGCCGCCCGTGCCATTCTCGACGTAATTGATGAACGACGTCACACTGCCGAAGATGAACCGCCCGTTCGCAAAACCGATAAACGTCTGATCCGTCTCGGTGCGGTTCCACTCGGCGCCCGCCTTGAAGAAGTGGTCGCCCTTGGCGAACGAGAGGTTGTCGAGCGCCTGCAACCGGGTGTCATGGTCTTGGATCGGCAGAAAGAAGGGCATTCCGAACCGGAACGCGCTGCCGAAATCCATACCGGTATCGGGGAACGGCCGGCCCGTCACGGGGTTGATGGGACCGTCATACGGACGCGGCCGGTCTTCGCGCGACCACTGAAAGCGAAGCTCGTTCGAGAGGCGCGAGGACAGATATGACACCAGACTCCCGTTCACCGCGTTCGACCAGTCCTTCTCCAGGCCGTTGGCGCTCCGTCCCCACGTGTCCACGTCGAACGTGCCGTTCTGCTGCTGCGACCACGTATAATTGTACTTGAGTGAGAGGTTGGTCCGGTCCGACAGCCGCCAGTCGATCTTGGCGAGCGCCGCGCGGGCGTCATTGGTGCGGGCGATCGACCCAAAGTCGTTTCGAAGGGCACCGCCGAATGCGGTGTCGGTAAAGCTGATCAGGGAGTCGAACGCCGCACCCGTTGGGCGGATCTTCTGCTTGACGTCGTCGTAGACCTGCTGATCGTAGGCGACGAAGAAGAACGCCTTGTCCCTCTTGAGCGGGCCTCCCAGCGTGAACCCGAACTGGTGCTGTCGGAAATCCGGTGTGAGCGTCTCCGTATTGTGCGCCAAGTCCGCCGAGAGCCAGTCGTACTTGCCGAAGTAGTGCAGCGAGCCCTTGAGCTCGTTGGTGCCGGACTTGGTGATCACGTTGACGAAGCCGCTCGACGAGCGCCCGAACTCCGCGGTCGCACCGCTCGCGGTGACCACGATCTCCTGCACGGCGTCGAGGTTGAACGTGAAGGGAGGCCGCTGGCCACCGCGCTGCTCACCGAAGAACGGATTGTTGAAGTCGGCACCGTCGACCGAGATGTTGTTGTGAATGCCCCGCTGCCCGGCGACGCTGAGCTCGTCGCCATCGGGCCCCTGCACGATCCCCACGTCCGGCGTGAGCAGAGTAAGGTTGAGAAAATTGCGACCGTTGTTGGGAAGGTTGGTCACCGCCGCCGCGGAGAGCCGGTCGGACGTCGCGACCCTCGACGCCTCGACTGGGGTTTCTCTCGCTTCGACGACCACAGGTGCGAGCTCGACCGCCGCGAGCGCCAGCTTCAGATCGACCGTTTCTCCCACGCGCACAGGGACGCCCTTGGCGGTTGCCTGGCTGAACCCCACGGCCTTCGCCACCACGTCGTAGGTGCCGAGCGGGAGCAGCGGGGCGACGAACACCCCCTTTTCGTCCGTGGTGAGCGTGCGCGTGAAGTTGGTCTGCACGTCCCGCACCGTCACGGTCGCGCCGTTCACAGAACGGCCGCTCGGATCCGCGACCACGCCGCGGATGATGCCGGTGGTGGCCTGCGACTGGGCGACGAGCACCGCGGGAGTACCGAGCAGGGCGAGCACCGCGCCGACCAGCACGGCTAGCCGGCGCGCGAGGGAGCGGATGCCGCACGTCATGGCCTAGGGTCTCCGGGAGGTGGTAAGCAAGGGCGGGGGTGAATTAGCACCGGGACGGACGGGCGGCAAGAGGCGGCCGAGCGGCACAAGGCGGCATCGGGCGGCAGAAGGCGGCAGATCCCGGCCATTGCCGCCCCTGCCGCCCTCTGCCGCCCCATCACGGAGCCCCCATCTTAGTACCGATGCAGAATCCCGACATCGCCCGCCTGTTCGACGAGGTGGCCGACCTCCTCGAGATCCAGGACGCCAACCCGTTCCGGGTGCGCGCCTACCGCAACGCCGCTCGCACGATCCGGGACTTTCCGGAGCCGCTGCAGGAGCTCGTGCGGGCCGGGACGAAGGACCTGACCGACATCGCAGGGATAGGCGACGACCTGGCGGAGAAGATCACCGAGATCGTCACCAAAGGCGAACTGGCGCTCCGCAAGCAGCTCGCCGCCAAGCTCCCGGCCGGCCTGCTCGACCTGTTGCGCATTCCTGGGCTCGGCCCCAAGCGCGTAAAGCTGCTCTACAAGAAGTTGAAGGTGAAATCCGCCAGCGACCTCTCGAAGGCGCTCGATCAAGGCAAGATCCAGAAGCTCAAAGGCTTCGGGCCCAAGATAGAGGAGAAGATGCGCGCCGGCCTCGGTCAGGCGGAGGTGACCGAGCGGCGCATGCTCCTGAACGAAGCCGAGACCCAGGCGCTCGCCTTGGTCGCGCACCTGAAGGCGGGTGGCCACGTCCGGCAGATCGAGGTCGCCGGGAGCTACCGTCGCCGACGCGAGACGATCGGCGACTTGGACATCCTCGTCACGTCGGACGACAGCGCCCGGGTCATGGACCGCTTCGTCGCCTACGGCGACGTGGCGGACGTGGTCTCGAAAGGCGACACCCGATCCACGGTCAAGCTGCGCGGCGGGCTGCAGGTGGACCTGCGCGCGGTCGAGCCCGCCGCGTACGGCGCGGCGCTGCAGTACTTCACCGGCTCCAAAGCGCACAACGTCGAGCTCCGCAAGATCGCCCAGGAGCACGGCTACAAGCTCAACGAGTACGGCTTGTTCAAGGGGACGCGGCGCGTGGCCGGGCAGACCGAGGAAGAGATCTACGCCAAGCTCGGCCTCGACTGGATACCGCCGGAGCTGCGCGAAGCGCGCGGAGAAATCACCCTGGCCCGCGAGCATCGCCTGCCGCGCCTCGTGGAGCTCACCGCCATCCGCGGCGATCTCCAGATGCACACCTCGGCCACCGACGGCAAAGGCACCATCGACGAGATGGCGCACGCCGCGCGTGCGCTCGGCTACCAGTACATCGCGATCACCGATCACTCGAAGCGGGTCACGATGGCGTTGGGGTTCGACGCCAAGCGGCTGCGCGAGCAGTGGCAGACCATCGACGAGCGGAACGCCACGAGTCGCGGCTTCACCATCCTGAAGAGCATCGAGCTCGACATCCTCGAGAACGGCAAGCTCGATCTCCCCGACGACGTGCTCGCCGAAGCGGACTACGTCGTGGCGACCATCCACTACGGCCTCACCCAGACGGAGAAGGAGTTGACCAGGCGACTGGTGCATGCGGCCGAGCACCCCTGGGTGGACGCGATCGGGCACCCCACGGGACGCATGCTCGGCAAGCGCGAGCCTTACCGGTTCGACTTCGATGCCCTGGTACGCGCCTGCGTGGCCCACGGATGCGCGCTCGAGCTGGACGGGCATCCCGAGCGCATGGATCTGCCGGACACGCTGGCCGCCGCCGCCAAGCAGCATGGCGCGCGGTTCGTGCTCTCGACCGACAGCCACCAGCCCGGCAATCTGCCGTTCATGAAGTACGCCGTGGACCTGGCACGGCGCGCGGGACTCGAGGCCGGAGACATTCTGAACACTCGGCCGCTCGCCGACTTCAGGAAGGAATTGAAGCGCTCGAAGCGATGAGCTCGAGTTGCACCACCGGGGCGAAACTCTTGCGGTGATGCGAGGTGAAGCCGAAGGTGGCGAGAGCGGCGAGGTGCTCGGGTGTGGCGTAACCCTTGTTACTCGCCCAGCAGTACCTCGGGTGGTGTCCGCTCAGCAACTGCATCAGTCGGTCACGCACGGTCTTGGCGATCACCGAGGCCGCGGCGATCGAATGGCAGTGCGCGTCCCCGTCGATGATGGCCTCGTGCTGACGGCCGAGCTCGGGACAGGGTAACCCATCCACCAGTACGACGTCGGGTGTGAGAGCGAGGCGGGCGATGGCACGCCGCATCGCGAGGATGCTCGCGCGCCGGATGTTGAGCCGGTCGATCTCGCGCACGCTCGCCGCCCCGACCCCGATCGCGAGCGCCCGGGCCCGTACCACCAGTGCGAGCCGGCTCCGCTTCGCCGGCGGGAGCAGCTTCGAGTCACGCAGGCCGCGGATGATCTTGCAATGGGGTGGAAACACCACGGCCGCGGCCACCACCGGACCGGCGAGGGGACCGCGGCCGGCTTCATCGACACCGGCGACGAGTCCGCCCCCCGCTTGCCAGAGCGCGATCTCGCGCTGGAGCGTGGGGCGGGGGCCTCTCACGCCTCTTGCTTCTCCGCCGTTTCGGGGACGACGACGCCGCGCTTCTCGCGGATCCGCGCCGCTTTGCCGGCGAGGCGGCGCAGGAAGTACAGCTTGGCGCGCCGCACGCGTCCTTTGCGGAGCAGCCCGATCTCCGCGATCGACGGCGAATGCAGCGGGAAAATCCGCTCCACTCCCACGCCGGCGGAAATCTTCCGCACCGTGAAGGTCTGGTTGATGCCGGCGCCCCGACGGGCGATGCACACGCCCTCGAACGCCTGCAGCCGCTCCTTGTCGCCTTCCTTCACGCGGACCATCACCCGTACCGTGTCGCCGGGCGCGAAGGCGGGATACCCGGTCTTCAGGCCTTCCCGCTCGATTGCTCGCAGTCGATCCATACGCTTCCCCGCAATCCCCCTCTGCGTCAGTGCGCCTAGGCGTCTGTGCGTCTAGCCTGTTCCCACAGATCCGGGCGCCGCTCACGCGTCAGGCGCTCGGCTTCTGCCGCACGCCAGGCCGCGATCTTTTGGTGATCTCCGCTCAACAATACCGCCGGTACATCCATTCCGCGATAGCTCGGCGGCCGCGTGTAGCTGGGCGGCGAGAGGAGCCCGTCGTAGTGCGAGTCCGTCGCGGCGGACTCGTGGTCGCCGAGCGCGCCCGGCAGCAGGCGCACCACCGCATCGAGTACGCACAACGCCGCCGGCTCGCCACCCGACAACACGAAATCACCGACCGACAGCTCTTCGGCACCCAGACCATCGGCCACCCGCTGGTCCACGTCCTTGTAGTGGCCGCACAAGAGCGTCAGCTCGGCCCCGACCGCGAACCGCACGGCGTCCCGGTGCGTCAACGGCCGCCCGCGCGCCGACAACAGCACGATCGGCGGCCCCGCCCGCAGGTCCTCGACCGCCTCGAAGAACGGCTCGGGCTTGAGGACCATCCCCGCGCCGCCCCCGTAGGGATAGTCGTCCACCGTGTTGTGACGATCGTGCGTGTAGCCGCGCAGCTGCACGACCCGGTACCGCACCAGCTGTTGCTCCGCCGCCCGGCCCAGGATGCTCGCGGACAGAGCTGCTTCGAACACCTCGGGGAAGAGCGTCACCACGTTAATCCGCAGCATCGGTCTCTTCCACGGCCACGAGATGGTCGCGCCAGGACTCCACCACCGCGCGGGACGTGACCCCCACGAATCCGAGCAACCACTCCCGGTGGTAGGCGCGGCGTCGCGCCACCACCAGCGGGCCCGCCACGACGCGACGCTCCTCGTTCACGACGAGTAGCCGGGCTTTGGGCGTGAACACGGCGCCCGGATTCTCGACGAGGGGCACCACCGCCACCTCCCCCCGTTGCCCGTGCGGCTTCCGCAGCCGCCCGACTACGCGGGGCGTTGGCCCAGCACTCCCGCTTTCTTCAGGAGCGAGCGCACCGTGTCGGTGGGAAGGGCGCCCTTCTCGAGCCACGCCCGCGCCCGCTCCGCGTCCACCTTGATGTCGGCCGGATTGGTGCGCGGATTGTAGTGGCCGAGCAGCGCGACGAACCGCCCGTCGCGCGGCGAGCGCGAGTCCGCCACCACGATCCGGAAGTAGCTCTGCCCCTTGCGCCCCTCACGCCGCAGCCGAATGCGAGTTGCCATTGCCTAGATCCTTTTCAAGAGCTTCCGCATCTGCTGGAACTGCTCCAGCAGCCGGTTCACGTCCTGCACCGAGCGACCCGCGCCCTTGGCGATCCGCAGCCGGCGCGAGCCGTTGAGGATCGACGGGTCGGCCCGCTCCGCCGGCGTCATCGACAGCACGATCGCCTCCACGTGCTTCAGGCGCTTGTCGTCGGCCGGTACGGCGGCCAGCGCCTTGGCGTTCACCCCGGGCAAGAGGCCCAGCACCTGCTTGAGCGGCCCCATCGCCTGCATCTGCTTCAGCGCGACCAGGAAATCCGCCAGGTCCATCCCGTGCTTCGAGCGCGCTTTCTGCTCGAGCCGCTGCGCTGCCTCCGCGTCCACGGTGGCCGCCGCCTGCTCGACCAGCGCCACCACGTCTCCCTGGCCCAGGATGCGCCCCGTCATGCGCACCGGGTCGAAGGGCTCGAGTAGGGGCGCAGCCTGCTGCGCCCCTACGTTTTCCCCCGTGCCGATGAACTTGATCGGCAGGCCGGTCACGCCGTGGATCGAGAGCGCGGCGCCGCCCCGCGCGTCGCCGTCGAGCTTCGTCAGGATCACGCCCGTGAGCCCGACCCCCTCCTGAAACCCGCGCGCGATCCGCACCGCATCCTGCCCCGTCATCCCGTCCGCCACCAGCAGCACTTCGCGCGGGCTCACCGCCGCGCGCATGTCCTTCAGCTCGCCCATCAACGCCGCGTCGATCTGCAGTCGCCCCGCCGTGTCGACGATGACGGTCCGGCAGCGCGCCTTCTCGGCCGCGCGCACCGCCCGTTGGACGAACTCGACCACACCCGTCCCACGTCCCTCATCCCCCATCCCGAACACGGGCACGCCAACCTGCTCACCGAGCTGCCGCAGTTGCTCCCCAGCCGCCGGGCGATACGGATCGGCCGCGACCAACCCCGGCGCCTTCTGCTCGAGCTTGAGCCGTCGCGCCAGCTTGGCGGCGGTAGTGGTCTTGCCGGAGCCCTGCAGCCCCACCAGCAGAATCACTGTCGGACCGACCGAGGCGAACTGTAGAGGCGCAGCATGCTGCGCCCCCACTTTCCGCGCCAGGTCCTCGTCCGTTGCCCCCAACATCCGCGCGATCTCGTCGCGCACCAGCTTCACCACCTGCTGGCCCGGGCTCACGGTCTTCAGGGCGATCGCCGCGACCGCGCGCTCCCGCACGCGCTCGACGAACCCTTGCGTGACCTCGAAGCTCACGTCCGCCTCGAGCAGGTGGCGCCGGATCTCGCGCAGCGCCTCGCTGACGTCCTGCTCCGACAGCACGCCGCGTCCCGTGACGCGCTTCAGAACGGCGGCGAGCTGCGACGCGAGGGCCGTAAACATGAGCCCACAAAACTACTTAGCGCGTTGGTGGATTCCAAGTGGGGGGGATTTGCCCGCTGGTTTGCCTGCTGCCCGGCCGACGCGGATCGCCGGCACGTGGCGCCAACCGGACCACCGCGCCGGCGCATCCACCAGCCGCACCACGGGCACGCCGCTCAGCACCAGCTGCTTGACCTCGGACCGCCGGACCGCCGCTCCACCGGAGCGCCGCTTCGCCCAGGCGCGCTCGAGCCCACGGAAAAACCGCGCTCCCGAGGCGGCGTCGTCCCATAGGGTGTACCAAACGAGGACGTCGGCGCCTCTCCCGAGCACGCGATAGCGGTCCCCGTTCCACCCGGTCGCGACCAGCGCGGCGGTGCTGTCGTCGCCCAGGTACTGCTCGAGCAGCAGACGGATCTCGAACTCGCCGAGGCCATCCTCGTACCGCACGGTGTCGGGACTGGGAGACACGAACGCCAGCCGGTCGGGCCGATCGCCCGCGGCGTAGCGGGCCGGGTGGAGAATCTGCTCGGTCGAGATCGGCATCAGCGCCCCGTACGGCTGCTTGCCGGGGTACTCCCGCTCGAACCAGCGCACGAACTCCGCACCCCCGAGGTACGGAAAGATGATGCTCTCGCGCAGCCAGAGCGGCGCGCTGCCGAACACCTTCATGCCCTGCTGCTGCGCGCCGAGTGCGGTGCGCAGGTCCCAGAAGTTGGGCAGGCTCTCGATCCGTTGCTCCGGCATCAGCACCAGGATCTGGGCCAGCGACGCCTGGCCCTCGAGGATGGACTGGGCGGCAGTGCGGCGGTCGTTCTGGCGCTTGAGCTCGACCAGCGAGTCGAGGTTCAGGTACTGATGCTGCAGCGCATGCACCAGCTCGTGCGAGATCACGACTCGCGCCTGGCTGGGATCGATGTCGGTGGGAATGTACAGGGCGTTCGAGTCGGGGTCGAAGTAGCCCGCCACCTGCTCCGTGAGCAGATCGACCATGCTGCGCCGCAGGTCGAGCGAATCCGGGATGAGCCCGAACAGGCGGTAGGCGGCCTGCGCCCCGGCGAGCTCGGCCGGCGGCAGATCGTCGTCGAACTTGTGGATCACATAGTCCCGGACCTGGGCGCGGGTACGGCGCAGCACCACGGGGCGCTGCTTGAAGCGCAGGTGCGTCGCGCGCTCCACGGCGGGCATCATCTGTTGCACCGACTGCCGCAGCTCGGCTTCGCCGCGGACCTCCTGCGCCCGCTTTTCGCATCCCGTGCTGCCCGCTCCCACCGACCCCAGCAGCGCCCCGGCGACGAGCCAGCGGCGCTTCATGCCTGCCACTCGATCCCCTTGCCCACAGCGGTCCCGACCACGCGGGCGACGTCCTGACCGCGCACGACGATCCCCTGGTGCTCGAGCTCCGCGCGCAGCAATTGGTCCAACTCGGCACGGCGCTCCGCGAGGGGCGGCAACGGGCGGGAATGGGCGGCAACGGGCGGCACAGTGTCCGTGGCGCTGGGGCTTTTGCCGCCCGCTGCCGCCTTCTGCCGCCCTGTGCCGCCCAGCATCTTTTCTATCTCCGCCCCGATCCGCTCCAGCATCGGGAAGATCTCGGCCACCAGATCCTCTGCCGGCTCGTGCTGCGGCGTTTCATGCGTCAGCCCGCGCCGGATCATCGCGTCCACCTTGCGGCGCTCGCGGATCAATCGGTCGAGCTCCGGTGACACGGCGGCCGTGGCCTGCGCGTGAGAGCACGCTTCGTCCAGCACGTCGATCGCCTTGTCGGGGCGCGCGCGCTCGGGCACGAAGCGATCGGTGAGAACGATCGCGGCCTTGAGGGCGTCGTCCGTGATGGCGACGGCGTGGTGGCGCTCGAGCCGCGGTCGCCGCGCGACCAGCACTTCCCACGTCTGGATGGCGTCGAGCTCCTCGACCAGCACGGGCTGGAAGCGGCGCTCGAGGGCGGGGTCGCCGCGGATCCACTTGTCGTACTCGCTGCCGGTGGTCGCGCCCACCACGCGGATGTCGCCGCGCACCAGCGCCGGCTTGAGCATGTTCGCCGCGTCCATAGCCGCCCCGAGCGCCGTCCCCTGCCCGATCAGGTTGTGCAGCTCGTCCACGAACAGGATGAGGTCGGGATCGGCCGAGAGGTCGCGCACCAGGCGACGGATGCGCTCCTCGTACTGGCCGCGGAACGCCGTGCCCGCGAGCAGCGCCACGTGGTCGAGCGCGAGGATGCGGGCGTCCTTGAGCGCGGGCGGGACGTCGCCCGCCGCGATGCGCTGCGCCAGCCCTTCGACGATGGCCGTCTTGCCTACGCCCGCCTTGCCGATGAGCGCCGGATTGTTCTTGCTCTGGCGCAGCAGGATGTCCACCACCCGCGCCACCTCGGCGTCGCGGCAGCGCACCGGCTCGAGGTCGCCGCGACGGGCCAGCGCGGTCAGTTCCACTCCGACGCGCTCGAGTACGTTGCCGGAGTCGAACAGTCCCTCGAACGCCTCACCCATCGGTCACTCGCCGTGCAGGAAGTGCTGATACCAGGCGATGATGGCGTCTCCCATCACGAACGTCACCGCCGCCCCCAGGGCGAGGAATACCCCGAACGGCACCAGACGCTTCTTCTTGAGCGACAGCGGGACGAAAATCAGGCTGCCGAGCAGGGCGCCGAGGAACACGGTCAGCAGCACGCCCTTCCACCCGACGAACGAGCCCACCATCGCCATCATCTTGATGTCGCCGCCGCCCATCGCCTCTTCTTTGAACGCCCACTGCCCCACCTGCGCCACCGCCAACAGCAGCGCGAAGCCCACCGCCGCGCCGAGCACGGCGTTGAGAAAGCCGTCGGCGCCGCCCGCGAGCGACAGGGCGAGTCCCAGCACTAAACCACCCCAGGTGTATTCGTTGGGAATCAGGTAATGCCGTGCGTCGGTGACGCCGATGCCGAGCAGGATCGTACCGAACAGCGCCGCGGCGAGTGCGTGGAGGGTGACCCCGTACAGCAGCGCCGCCGCCACCCAGATGGCGCCCACGGCCGCCTCGATGATGGGGTACTGCCGCGAGATCGGCTCGCCGCAGCGACGGCAGCGGCCCTTCAAGAGCAGCCAGGAAACGACCGGAATGTTGTCGCGCCAGGCGATAGGCTGCTTGCAACGCGGGCAGGTGGAGGGGGGCTTCACGAGCGACATGTCGACCGGGAGTCGCACGATGCACACGTTCAGAAAGCTCCCGAGACAGAGCCCCAGGATCGCCACGGCGACGAGCAGAATCGGGTCAACGGCCACGCGTCACCTCGTAGAGCAGAATGCCCGCCGCCACCGCGACGTTGAGCGACTCCGCGCCCTGCGCCAGGGGAATCGCCACGCGCTGCGCGGCGAGGGCGTTGAGCTGCGGCCGGATCCCGGCTCCTTCGTTGCCGACGATCACCGCAATGGGACCGTCCCCTCGTCCCCCTTCCTCTTTCCCCATCGCCCGGTGGAGCGGGACACCGTCCGCCGCCGCCGCCCACAGCGTGACCGTAAGCTTCCGCGCCCAGGCAATGAAGCCCGCGTCGTCGAGCGGCACGACCGGGTGGCGGAAGGTCGCCCCCATCGCGGCCCGCAGCGCCTTGGGGCTCGTGGGGTCGGCGGTGCCGCGCAACACCACTGTGCCCGCGGCGCCCAGCGCGTGCGCCGTACGAATCAGCGTGCCGACGTTCCCGGGGTCCTGCACCCCGTCGATCACGAGCGCCACGGCGCCCGGCCGCGGAGCGAACTCGGCCGCCGCCCAGCGTCGCGGCTCGATCACGGCGATGATACCCTGCGGCGTCTCCGTGTCCGCGAGCTGCGCGAACGTGCGGGCACCGATCTCCTCCACGGGGACCGCGTGCCGCTCCAGCTCGGCCACGAGCTCCACGCCCCGCGCCGTGCGCGCCAGGTCGGGAGCGACCAGGGCTCCCTGGAACGGCAGGCCCGCCGCGAGCGCCTCCTCCACCAGTCGCACGCCCTCGATCAGGGCGAGCCCGCGCCGGCCGCGTGCCTTGCGGCGTTGGAGATCGCGGATCGTCGATGGCAGATTACTGGCGATGGGTCTCCTCACGGGCTTTCAATATGTCGAGAAGCGGCGGACGGGCGCTACGTGAAGATTGCCCTCACGATCGCAGGGTCGGATTCGGGCGGCGGCGCCGGGATCCAGGCCGACGTGAAGACCTTCCACCAGTTCGGCGTGTTCGGGACCAGCGTGATCACGGCGGTCACGGCGCAGAACACGGTGGGGGTGCTCGCGTGGGAGCCCGTTTCCGCCGCGCTCGTCATGCGCCAGCTCGACGCGCTCGCGGTGGATCTCCCTCCGGTCGCCGTGAAGTCCGGGATGCTCGCGTCCGCCGTCCTGGTAGAGACGGTCGCCGACGGGATCGCCCGGCACCGCCTCCCGAACTACGTGCTCGATCCCGTGATGGTCGCGACGTCGGGCGATCGCCTGCTGGACCAAGATGCCGAGCAGCTCGTCGCGCGGCGACTCCTCCCGCTCGCAACGCTCGTCACGCCCAACCTGGACGAGGCGACGATCCTCGTGGGCGAGCCCGTCGCGACTCCGGACGCGATGGAGCGCGCCGGCCGCGCGCTGGTGCGGCGCGGAGCCAAGGCGGCGCTCGTGAAGGGTGGACACCTCTCGGGCGACCACGTGGTGGACGTGCTCGTCACCGCCGGAGCCGCCCGCCGGTTCACCCGGCCGCGGCTCGACACGACATCGACGCACGGCACCGGCTGCACGCTCTCGGCGGCCGTGACGGCGGGCCTGGCGCTCGGCCGCCCGCTCGAGCAGGCGGTCGCCGAGGGGCTCGACTTCGTACACCGCGCCATAGCCGCCGCTCCGGGACTGGGCGGCGAGCGCGGGCACGGGCCGCTCAACCATTTCGTGCCCGCCCCGCCGCGTCCACCCACCGAGGGGTTGTAAGTGCCCCGCCCGTTTCTCACGGCGCGCTGGGCGGACGTGCTGCTGCTCACCTTCGAAGCGCCGGCAGACCTGATCGGCCGCCTGGTGCCCGCGGGAGTCGAGCCGGACCGCTGGCACGGGCGTACCCACGTGAGCCTCGTCGCTCTCGGCATGCGACAGGTGCGGTTGCGCGGCTGGCCGGTGCCCGGGTTCTCCGCGCACCTGCAGGTGAACTTCCGCACCTATATCCGATATCGCGGCGAACCGGGGGTGTGGTTCATCCGCGAGTTCGTGCCCAGTCGGCTGCTGGCCGCGGTGGCGTGGCTCAAGTTCGGAGAGCCGTTCGGGACGGCGCCGATCCGCGTCCGGTTGGACGAGCACGAGTCGGGCGTGCGGGCCTCCTACCAGCTGGGACGGCCGGAGCTCGGGTGGCACCTGACGATCGCGGGATCGCGCGCCACCCACGTCCCGCCGGCCGATAGCGCGGAGCATTACTTCAAGGAGCGCGTGCTGGCGTGCCGGGCGCGCCGGGACGGCGGGCTCGGCGTGTTTCGCGTGGAGCACCCGCCGTGGGCCGTGCGGGAGGTGAGCGCGGTCGACTACCGGGTGGACTTCGGATTCCTGTATGGCGCCGACTGGCGGTTCCTCAACGATGCGAGGCCCGTATCGGCGATCTTCATTCCGGGATCCGAGGTGACCGTGTATCCGCCGCAGCCTGCGGCCCGCTCCTGACGCCGGCCGGCCGCAGTGGTCGCCAGTCACAGGCCCAGCGCTCGTTGTCCTGCACGGCGACGTACACGACGTCCGGCACGACGCAGTAATGCCCCGACAGGCTGACGAGGACGTAATACGGGCCGAGGAGCGGAGTCGTGGCTACGTGACGGTACTCCCATGGCACCTGGTTCGGGTCGAGCCATGCCAGCCGCCCCACCACGACCTCCCCCACGACGGGCGACGGCCCCGGAACGAAGCATCCGCACACGAAGCCGCATACGAGCACCGCTCTCAGGGATTCCACCATGGCTCACCTCGCTCTCGGAAGTGGTCGGTGTTCCCCCGGCGACGGCGTCCGAGGCTCTCAAGCGACGTGAACTATGACAGATGGGACGAAACGAGAGTTGCAACCGAGGGCGTCAGAGTCTCGTCAACACTCCACGGATCAGGCGCTCCAGCTGGCCCGCCACCCGCGCGCCGGCCTCGAGCACCTCGACGTGCGACAGTTTCTGTGCCGACAGTCCTGCCGCGACGTTCGTGACGCTCGAGAACCCGAGGCAGCGCATCCCCCGCGCCCGGGCCGCGATCACCTCCGGCACGGTGGACATCCCCACGGCATCGGCCCCGAGCCGCTCCAGCATGCGGATCTCCGCCGGCGTCTCGAAAGAGGGTCCGAGCAGGGCGGCATAGACACCTTCTTCCAGCGGGATCCCCTCGGCGCGCGCCACGGCGCGCGCGCTGGCGCGCAGCCCGGAATCGTAGGGATCGCTCATGTCGGGAAAGCGCTGATCGCCCTCCACGACCGGCCCGACCAGCGGATTGCGGAACATCAGGTTGATGTGGTCCGCGATCAGCATCAGGGTGGGCGGCCGGAACGTGTGGCGTATCCCCCCGGCCGCGTTGGTCACGATCAGCGTCTCGACGCCGAGCCGCGCGAACACGCGGGTGGGGAGCGCTGCGACGTCGGGCGCGTGGCCCTCGTACAAATGAAAGCGGCCGCTCTGCACCAGGAGCGGCACGCCCTCGAGCGTGCCGACGACCAGCTCGCCTTTGTGGCCCGGCGCGCCGGGCTCGGGGAAGCCGGGGATCTCGCGGTACGGCACGCGCACCGCGTCGCGCACGGCGTCCGCCACGGCGCCGAGGCCTGAGCCGAGCACGATCGCCACACGCGGCTTGAGCTTGCCGAGCCGCCCCGCGACGGCGTTCGCCGCCTCCTCGATGACCCGTTTCCCGTTTCCCCTGTCCCGTTTCCCGGTCACAACAGGATCCCCGCCAGTGTCGCCGACAGGAAGTTCGCCAGCGTCCCCGCGATCATGGCCCGGAACCCGAGTCGCGCGAGGTCGTGCTTGCGGTCCGGCACCAGCGCGCCGATGCCCCCGATCTGGATCCCGACCGAGCTGATGTTCGCGAACCCGCACAGCGCGAACGTGGCGATCGTAAACGACACCGGATCGAGCGATCCCTTGAGGGGCCCGAGATCCTTGTACGCGATGAACTCGTTTAGGACCATGCGTTCGCCGAGGAGGGTGCCGATCGTGCCGCTGTCGTGCCAGGGCACCCCCATCGCGAAGGCGATGGGCCGGAAGATCCAGCCGAGCACGGTCTGCAGCGTCGGCGGGAACCAGGAGAAGTCGATCCGCCAGAAATGCAGCCCGTGGATCCAGCCGAAGAGCCCGTTGACGAGCGCGACGAGGGCGATGAACGACACCAGCATCGCGATCACGTTCAGCATCAGGTACAGGCCGTCGGTGGTGCCGCGCGCGGCGGCGTCCACCACGTTCACGTCGGTGCGCGGGATGTCCACTTTGATGCCGCCCAGCGTCTGCGGCGTGCCGGTCTCGGGCTCGAGAATCTTGGCCATCATGATCGTTCCCGGCGCGGTCATGATCACGGCGGTCAGCAGATGGCGCGCCTCGATGCCGAACGCGATGTAGGCGGCCATGATGGAGCCGGACACGTGCGCCATCCCGGCGGTCATCACCGTCATCAGCTCGGATTGCGTCATCCCCGCCAGGAACGGCCGGATGGTGAGCGGCGCCTCGGTCTGCCCCATGAAGATCGACGCGGCCACGTTGAGACTCTCCGCCCCGCTCGCGCCCATCACCTTGTTCATCACGACGGCGAACGCCTTCACCACCAGCTGCATGACGCCCAGATAATAGAGGATCGCGAACAGGGCCGACACGAAGATGATGGCGGGAAGCACCTGGAACGCGAAAACGACACCGAGACTGGACTGCTGCTTCCCGATCTCTCCGAAGACGAACGCCGACCCCGCGTACGAAAAGCTCAGGATCTGCTTCACGATCTCGCCCAGCGCGGAAAAAATCCTCTGCCCGAACGGGACCCGCAGCACGAAGATCGCGAACACGAGCTGGAGCCCGAGGCCCCACGCGACGACGCGTCGGCTGATCGCCCGCCGGTTGCGTGACAGCGCGATCCCGAGGCCCAGGATGAACGCGATCCCCAGGACGCCCGTAAGGCGCTGGGCGGCGGTGCGCGACGCCCCCGCGGGCGGCGCCGCGGGCGGGGGCGGGCTCTGCGCCGTGGTGGGCGGCGCGGCCGGCTGCTGCCGACCCGCCGCCTGGATGGTATTCCACGCGAACCGCGGCAGCGTGAACACGGCCAGCGCGCACACCAAGCTCACCACGAAGGCCATCACGGTCCGCCGCATCTAGAGAGCCTCCAGTTCGCTCTGCACCCGCGAGACCAACGC
>DATNOR010000216.1:0-11441 GCA_035601235.1 Gemmatimonadales bacterium | reverse complement strand
GTCATCGACCACCCGGGCGTGTTCCGGCTGTACGCCAGATTGCGGGGCCTCGCCGGCTCGCTCAAGAGCGGCGTCTACCTGCTGCGCGAGGACGAGGCGTGGTCGGACGTGGTGGGAGCGCTCGAGCGCGGGCGCGGCGTGGAGCAGCGCTTTACGGTGCGTGAGGGCCTGCGGCTCGCCGAGATTGCAGACCTCGCTCAACGGGGGCTGCGAATTCCGCGCGACTCGTTGCTCGACGCGGCGCAGGATTCCGCCCTGCTGGCGCAGCTCGGGCTCTCGGAGCAAGCCGCGAGCGTCGAGGGATACCTGTTCCCCACGACGTACCTGCTGCCGCAGCGCATCGGAGCGCGCGAGCTCGTCAAGGTGATGACGCATCAGTTCATCGAGCAGTGGAGCCCCGAATGGCAGGCCCGACTCGATTCGCTGCACTTCACGCGGCATCAGCTCGTCACGCTGGCGTCGATCATCGAATCGGAGGTCCGCTATGATCCGGACCGGCCGTTCATCTCCGCGGTGTACCAGAACCGGCTCAAGCGGGGCATGCGGCTCGAGGCCGATCCGACCGTGAGCTACGCCTATGGGCGGCGGTTGAAGCGCGTGTGGGAGAAGAATCTCGCCGTCCGTTCGTCGTACAACACGTATCTCCACGCCGGGCTGCCGCCGGGGCCGATCTCGCAGCCGGGGCGTGCCAGCCTAGCGGCGGCGCTCTACCCCGCCGACGTACCGTTCCTGTATTTCGTCGCACAGGCGGACGGGAAGCACATCTTTTCCGCCACGTACGCGGAGCATCTGGCCGCGATCCGGCGGGTCAAGGAAATGCGGCGCGCAGCGCGCGCGCCGCATCCGCCGGCTCGCTAGCGCCCCACACGGCGCCGATCACCGCGACGCCGGCGGCCCCCACGCGCGCCAGCGCGGCGGCGGTGGCCGCGGTGATGCCGCCGATCGCGATCACCGGCGTGCCGGCCGGGGCCAGTCGAGCGAGCCGGGCGAAGCCCTCGGCCCCGAGCGGCGGCCCGGCGTCCGGCTTGTTTCCCGTGGCGAAGCAGGGCCCGACGCTCCAATAATCGGCCCCCCCGTCCCAGGCGCGCACGCGCTCCGCCTCGGCGGGCGTGCCGACGGAGATGCCGAGCAGGAACGTGGGAGGCGGGGGGACGTGAGGCCGCACGCGGTCGAGCGGCAGGTCGTCCTGGCCGAGGTGGGCGCCGGCCGCCCCGGCGGCGAGCGCCACGTCGACCCGATCGTTGACGATCACCGGGATGGCGAGGGCGCCCACGAGGGAGCGCGTCAGCGTGGCGACGTCGCGCGGCGGCGCATCCTTGAGGCGCACCTGAATCATGGTCGCCCCGCCGCGCGCGGCCTGGCGGCATGCCGCCACCACGTCGCGCCCCTTGAGGAGCGCAGCATCCGTGAGCACCATCAAGCGCAACTGATCGGCGAGGGCCATGACCAAGACTCTGCGTGGACTGCGCGGCGCCACCACGGCGGCGGCCAACACGCGCGAAGCGATCCTGAACGCGACTGCCGAGCTGTTGCGCGCGCTCCAGGAGGCCAACGGCTTCAGGCCCGAGGAGGTCGAGAGCGCGATCTTCACGTCGTCTCCCGACCTGACCGCCGAGTACCCGGCGCGGGCCGCGCGCCTGCTCGGGTGGGTCGACGTGCCGCTCTTGGGAGCCGCGGAAGTCGCAGTGCCGGACGGCTTACCGCGCTGCATCCGCGTGCTACTGCACTTCTACACGGCCAAGCCGCAGCGTGAGCTGAAACATATGTACCTGCGCGACGCGGCCAAGCTGCGCCCGGATCGACAGCAATGACGGGCGGTGCGGCACTCCGGCAAGCGACGGTCATCGTCTCGGCCAAGGGGGCCGCGCGCTGGCAGGCCGGCCATCCCTGGATCTATCGCACCGACCTGTACGACGAGCCGGGCGACACACCGGGCATCGTCGCCGTCACGGACCGCCGGGGACGCCACCTCGGCCAGGCGCTGTACTCCCCCAAGTCGGAGATCCGGCTGCGCCTGCTCACGCGGGGTCGCGAGCCGATCGACGCGGCGTGGTGGGGCGAGCGGATCGGCGCAGCGGCCGCACGCCGCACGGGGCTGGCCGCTACGGCGTATCGCGTGGTCCACGCCGAGGGCGACGGCCTCCCCTCTCTCGTCGTGGACCGCTATGGCCCCTACGTCGTGGCCCAGCTGCTCTCGGCCGGATTGGAGCAGGTCCGGGACGACGTGCTGACGGGGATCGCTACGGCGCTCGCGCCCGAGGGGATCCTGCTGCGCAACGACTCCGCCATCCGGCGTCACGAAGGCCTGCCGCTGGAGGTGACGCTCGCCCACGGCGAGGTGCCGAAGGTTGTGGAGGTTGTAGAGGCTGATGTGCGTTATGCCGCTGCGCCCTGGACCGGCCAGAAGACCGGCGCGTTCCTCGACCAGCGTGAGAACCGCGTACTCGTGAGCGAGCACGCCGGCCCGGGTCGCGCGCTCGACCTGTTCACCTATCACGGCTCGTTCGCGCTGCACCTGGCGCGCCGGGCGACGGCAGTGGTCGCCGTGGACTCGAGCGCCGAGGCGCTCGCGCGCGGGCAGGAGAACGCGGCCCTCAACGGACTCACCAACATCACCTGGCACGAGGCGAACGCGTTCGATGTGCTGCGCGAGCTCGAGCGCCGCGCCGAGCGCTTCGACACGGTGGTGCTCGATCCGCCCGCGTTCGCCAAGTCGAAGCAGAGCCTGGTCCGCGCCCTGGCGGGCTACAAGGAGATCAACCTGCGGGCGATGCGCCTGCTCGAGCCGGGCGGCGTGCTGTTCACGTGCTCCTGCTCCTACCACGTGAACCGGTCGGTCTTTCTCGAGATGGTCGCCGACGCAGCCCGGGACTCAGGGACCCGCCTCCAGCTCCTCGCCGTCACGGGCGCGGGGCGCGACCACCCGGAGCTCGTCAACGCCCCGGAGACGGGTTACTTGAAGGGTGTGCTGCTGCGCGCGGTCGACTAGTTCCCCGTTGACTAAACCGCTGTCCTTTACAACCTTGCATTCCTGTCCATGCCGGCGTCCGCCCTCGTCCGCCGAGTGTTCATCGGCCTCCTGGTCGCCAACCTGGCGGTCGTGGGGGTGAAGCTGTGGGTGGGATTCGCATCCGGGTCGCTGGCCGTCCTGGGCGGCGCGGTGGATTCCTGCGTGGACGCGCTCAACAACGTGGTCGCCCTGATCGTGATTCGCGTGGCAGCCAAGGAGCCCGATGAGGACCATCCCTATGGCCACGGCAAGTTCGAGACGCTCGGCGCGCTCGCCATCGTGGGTTTCCTGTCGATCACCTGCTTCGAGCTGGTGCGGGAGGCGGTCAACCACCTCGTGAGCGGCACCCATCGCGTCGACGTCAGCAACTGGCAGCTCGGGTTGCTCGTGCTCACGCTCGGGGTGAACCTGCTGATCACCTGGTACGAGCACCGCCGCGGCACCGAGCTCGGCAGCGAGCTGCTGGTGGTGGACGCGGCGCATACGCGCGCCGATGTCTTCGTGACGGTGGGCGTCCTGGTGAGCGTCTTGCTCATGCGCCGGGGGTGGTGGTGGGCGGATTCGGCGGTCGCGATCATGGTGGCGCTCGTGATCGTGTTCGTGGCATACCGCATCCTGGTGCGCACCGTGCCGGTGCTGGTGGACGAGCGCGCCCTTCCCCCGCGCGACATCCAGGACGCCGCCCAGGCGGTTCCGGGCGTGAAGAGCGCCTACAGCATCCGGTCACGTGGGCCTTCCGACCTGCGTTACGCCGAAGTCACGGTGTGCGTCGACCGCCACGCGGACGTGGAATCGGCCCATGCGATCGCCGACCAGGTAGAGGAGCGCCTCAAGCGCGACCTGCGACTGCACGAGGTCACCGTGCACGTGGAGCCATGCTGAGCCTGTCCGGCGAGCACCCATCCCGCACGGCGCGCCGGCCGCCGCGCTCCCTCAAGCAGGAGTACCACGAGTTCCTGCTGCAGCGCATCGAGGAGTACAAGAACACCCTCACCCGCGAGGAGCTGCTCGAGATCGGGGACGAGGCGGTGCGCGAGCTGGAAGAGAGCGCGGCGGGGCAGTATCTGCTCACCGAGGTGCTGCTGCTCGAGCACGTGGACCGCATCATCGCCCGCCGGCTGCGGCTCCCCACGTTCCCGCGCTGGCGCCAGAAGCACCGCGCGCTGCGGGCAGCACAGCGGGCGCCCACCCACTGGGGCCTCGAAGCGGACGGACCGCTGGTGAGCGCGGTGCGTCGCCTCGAGCCCGGCGACGTCGGCGTGGTGATCGGCGCGGCGGCGCTTCCCGTCGCCCTGTTCATCGCCGCCCACGACGCAGAGGTGTTCCTGCTCGACCAGGATCTGGCGGCGATCGAGGGCGCCGAGAGCCGGGCCGTCACCGAGCAGCTGGCGGGGCGCTTCCAGGCGCTCGTCGTCACGTTCGGCGGCTGGTTCCCCGACGTGTCGCCCAGCGTCGTGGTGATCGATCCCGTCGGGCTCGCGCCCGCACGCGCGCGCGACCGCAACGGGCTCCTGGCGGAGCTCCAGGCGCGCACCCGCCCGGGCGGCGTGCACGTGGTCCTGCCGAGCCCCACGGCCAGCGAGGTCATTCCGCTCGCCCCCGAAGCACTGCAGGCGCAATACGGCGGCTGGCAGATCGTGCGGCGCCGTCGTACCAAGGCGGGCGCCGGCTTCACGGCGACCAAGCCCGAGCGTCAGCTGGACACGGCGCTGAACGTGTCGGAGTGACCCCTCATCCCTACGCCGCCCCGTTAACACGTTGTAAGACGCCACGTTGCAAGAAGGCACACGTGGCAGGCTTCGTGCTCAGGTAGTGGCGTCCTATACCGTGCGACTGTTCAAATGACGAGTCTGCCCCTAGTTCTGGACGACGAGCCCATCGGCATCATCCTGCAGGCGGGGCGCCGGATCCTACGCCCGGCGAAGATATGGGCTTATTGCTGGTTCACCGATGAGGGCGAAGCGGGCGACCACACGCACCGCCACCTCCCCGAGCATCTCGACTGAGCACCCGGGCCGGCCTCGCGCCGGCCCGTGCCGTTTCAAGGCTCGGCGGCTAATCTTTAGGTATCATGGCCACGCTCACGGTCAACGGCCGCCGGGTCACGGCCGACGCCGAGCAGACGATCCTCGACGCCGCCCGCGCGGCTGGGATCGTCGACATCCCCACCCTCTGCTGGTATCCCAAGCTGCCCACCGTCGGCAACTGCCGTATCTGCCTCGTGTCGGTCGAGGGGCAGGCGAAGCTGGTGCCGGCCTGCGCGACCAAGGTGGCGGACGGGATGGTGGTGCAGACGGAATCCCCTGCCGCGGTGGAGAGCCGCAAGGGTGTGCTGCGGCTGCTGCTCGAGCGCTATCCCGGAGACCACCTGCGGAACGGCGGCCGGGCTGCGCCGCGCAACGAGTTCGAGCGCTACGTCGTGCGCTACGGCGTCGCGCCCACGCCGCTGGGCGCGCGGGACCTGGCGCTGCGGCACGGCGACGAGCGCCCCGGCGACCCGATGATCCGACACGACATGAGCACGTGCATCCTGTGCACACGCTGCGTGCGCGCCTGCGAAGACATCCAGGTGGTCGGCGTGCTGGACGTGGCGCAGCGGGGCGAGCACGCCGAAATCATCGTGGGCGCGGACGGCGATCCCGACAAGGCGGGGTGTACCTGGTGTGGCGAGTGCGTCCGCGTGTGCCCCACCGGCGCCATTTTCGAGGTGATGCCGCAGGAGCGGTTCGCGCCGGAGCGGGTCCGCTGGCCGGAGCGCATCGTCCGCTCGGTGTGCCCCTACTGCGGCGTCGGCTGTCAGGTTGACCTGCACGTCGCGGACGACAAGATCATGCGCGTCACCTCGCCCGACATCGAACTCGATACCCCGAACCAGGGCTCGACCTGCGTGAAGGGCCGCTTCGGCTACGATTTCCCGCAACATCACGACCGCCTCACCAAACCGCTCATCCGCCGGGGCTGGCTCAAGCAGGGCGGTCATTGGGTATGGCGGGGCCCGACGGGCGCGGAGCGCCGCGGCGGTCCCTGGCAGACGATCGAGGCGGAGGGCCAGCAGGCGAAGCCGGCGGGACCGCCGCGCGCGGTCGGCAAGGCCGCGCGCGACCTGCCGCTGCTCGAGCGGCTGGACCTGGACCTGCGCGACCGGGTAGCGACGCCGGCGGCGTGGTACGAGCCGTTCCGCGAGGCCACATGGGACGAGGCACTGGAGCTCACGGCGCAGGAGCTGATGCGCATCAAGCGAGAGCGCGGCGGCGACGCGCTCGCGTGCTTCTCCTCGGCCAAGTGTACGAACGAGGAGAACTACCTCATGATGCGGATGTTCCGCGCCGGGCTCGGGACCAACAACATCGACCACTGCACGCGCCTGTGTCACTCGACCTCGGTGGCGGCGATGCAGCGGGCGCTGAACACCTCGGCGGCGTCGGGCTCGATGCGCGAGGTCGAACACGCTGCCGACGTCATCTTCATCGCGGGCGCGAACACCACGGAGTCCCACCCCGTCTTCGGGGCGGCGATCAAGCGCGCCCACGAGCGGGGCGCGACGCTCGTCGTGGCCGACCCGCGTAAGACCGAGCTTGCCGCGCGGGCCGACATCCACCTGCAGATGCAGCCCGGTACCGACGTGGCGCTGTTCAACGCGATGCTCAACCACGTGATCGCGAGCGGCCTCGAAGCCACGGCGTTCATCGCGCGGCGGACGCACGCGTTCGACAACGTGCGCGCGTCGGTGCGGGCCATGAGGCCCGAGGTGGCGGCGAAGATCACCGGCGTGCCCGCCGACCGCATCCGCGAAGCGGCCGAGCTCTACGCCCGCGGGCCGAACACCAGCACGCTCTGGGCGATGGGCCTCACCCAGCACGCCAACGGCACCGACCTGGTCACCGCGCTGCTCAACCTGATGCTCGCCTGCGGGATGATCGGCCGCTGGGGGGCGGCCATGATGCCGGTGCGCGGCCAGAACAACGTGCAGGGCGCCTCGGACGTCGGAGCGATCCCCTTCGTGTACACGGATTACCGCTCCGTGAAGGACCCCAAGATCCGGGCCGAGTACGCGAGGGCGTGGGGTGTGCCCGCAGAGTCTCTCTCGCTCAAGGAGGGGCTCATGGTGACGGAGATCGTGAAAGAGGAAAGCGGCGTGCGCGGGATGTACATCATGGGCGAGAACCCCATCATCTCCGATCCCGACATCGCGCACGCCGAGCACTGGTTCCGGGAGCTCGAGTTCCTGGCCGTGCACGACCTGTTCCTGACCGAGACCGCACGCTACGCCGACGTAGTGCTCCCCGGCTCGAGCTTCGCGGAGAAGACGGGCACGTTCGTGAACACGGAGCGGCGAGTCCAGCTGGCGCACCGCGCCGTGGACCCCCCGGGCGATGCGCGCCGCGATCTCGAGATCCTGAGCGATCTGTCCAACCGCCTGGGCCTCTCGACCACCTTCCCCACGGCGGAAGCCGTCATGGCCGAGATCGCCGCGGTGACGCCGTCCTGGAGAGGGGTGACGTACCCGCGGCTCGAGGGAGCGGGGCTGCAGTATCCGGTGCCGACGCCCGGGCACGCGGGCACCGCCTTCCTGTTCGACGAGCGCTTTCCGACCGCCGACGGCAAAGCGACGTTCGTCCCCGTCGAGTACGCGCCTCCGGTCGAGCTGCCCGACGAGCAGTACCCGTTCGTCATGAACACCGGCCGGCAGCTGTATCACTGGCACACGGGCACGATGACCCGGCGCGCCTCGGGACTCGATCAGCGGGAGCCCACCCCCGTCGTCGAGATCCACCCGGCCGACGCCGCGCAGCTGGGTCTCGAGGACGGTGATCTCGTACGGCTCACGTCACGCCGCAACACGATGGTGAGCTCGTGCCGCATCTCGCAGCGCGTCGCGCGGGGACAGGTGTTCGTCCCCTTCCACTTCCGCGAGGCGGCGGCGAACCTGCTTACCAACCCCGTGCTCGATCCGTACGCCAAGATGGCCGAGCTCAAGTGCTGCGCGGTGCGACTGGAGGGGCTCGGGACTCGGGCCTCGGGTCTCGAGCCGGTGAGCGCCACCCTAGCCCCGAGCCCCTAACCCCGAGTCCCTCGCACAATAGATTCCCGCCGCATGGACCTCGGTCTGGCGGGACGCGTCGCGCTGGTGTGCGGCAGCACCCAGGGTCTGGGTCGCGCCGTCGCGAAGGCCCTGGCGCACGAGGGAGCCCGCGTGGCCGTCAACGGGCGTCACGCCGACGCAGTCGGGCGCGCGGCCGACCAGCTGACGTTGGAGACGGGCCAGGGCGTCACACCGTTCGCGGCGGACGTCGGCGTCCCGGCCCAGGCCGAATCCCTGGTGGAACGGGTGCACCACGAGCTGGGCCGGCTCGACGTGCTGTTCTGCAACGCGAGCGGTCCCCCCGCCGCCCCGTTCAGCCACCAGAGCGCCGAGGCGTTCCACCGCGCTGTGGAGCTCAACCTGCTCTCCGCGGTCCATTTGTGTCGCGCGGCGGTGCCGCTGATGCGCAAGCTGCAGTGGGGACGGATCGTGTGCCTGGCCTCGGTCGCCGCCAAGCAGCCGTTGCCCGGCTTGATCCTGTCGACCACGGCCCGCGCCGGCGTGTTGGGCTTCGCGAAGGCGCTGGCGGACGAGGTGGCTACCGACGGCATCACGGTCAATGTCGTAAACCCCGGTTTCATCGCGACGGAGCGCATCGCGGAGCTGACGGAAACGCGGGCCAAACGCGAGCAGCGGGCGTCCCAGGACGTGATGCGAGAGCTGGTAGCCAGCATTCCCATGGCGCGCATGGGTCGCACCGAGGAGCTGGCGGCCGCGGTCGCGTTCCTCGTGTCGGAGCGCGCCAGTTATATTACCGGCGCCGCGTTGCAGGTCGACGGGGGCTTCACGCGGTCTATCTTCTGACGTTTCCCGTTTCCCGTGGGCCCCGGGGCACCGCCCCGGGGTCAGCCGCGCCGAGTCAGGTTCGCTCGGCTGACCCCGGGCTGGCGGCCCGGGGTTCTCATCCCAGCGAGCATGCAAGCGATCGTCAAAGAGAAGCGCGCCCCCGGCCTCAAGGTCACGACGGTGCCCAAACCGTCTCCCGGCCCGGGTGAGGTGCTCATCGCCGTGCGGCACGCCGGCGTGTGCGGCACCGACCTGCACATCGCCGACTGGAACGCCTGGGCCGAAGGCCGCCTGCGACCGCCGCTGGTGGTGGGACACGAGTTCGCCGGGGAGATCGTCGCGGTGGGCGGCGCGGTGGCGGAGCTCCGGACCGGGCAGCTCGTGACCGCCGAAGGCCACATTGTGTGCGGACACTGTCTCCAGTGTCGCACCGGCAACAGCCACATCTGCAAGAACACCCGCATCATCGGCGTAGACCGCGACGGGGCGTTCGCCGAGTACATCGCCATGCCCGCCACCAACGTGCTGCCGCTCGACGGCATTCCCACCACCGTGGGCGCCGTGATGGACCCGATGGGCAACGCGTTTCATACGGTGCTGACGGCCGACATCCCGGGCAGCAGCGTGTTCGTGGTGGGGTGCGGTCCGATCGGCTGTTTCGCCGTGGGCATCGCCCGAGCGGCCGGCGCGGCCAAGGTGATCGCCTCCGACGTGAACGCCAAGCGGCTCGCGCTGGCGAAGCAGATGGGCGCCCACGTGACGATCGACGCCACGCGCGACGACGTGGTGCGCTCGGTGCTGGCCGAGACCGGGGGCGAGGGCGCCGAGGTGGTGTGCGAGATGTCGGGCGTCCCGTCGGCCCTGCACCAGGCCTTCGCCGCGGTGCGCCTGGGCGGGCGGGTCCAGTTGCTGGGCATTCCCGACGGCCAGGTCCCGGTCGACTTCGCCAACGAGATCATTTTCAAGGGCATCACCGTGTACGGCGTGATCGGCCGCAAGATGTACGAGACGTGGAACCAGATGCGTCGCTATCTCTCGGCGGGGCTGGTCGACCCCCGGCCCGTGATCACGCACCAGTTTCCGCTCGCCAAAATCGACGAGGCCCTCGCCGCCATCCGCTCGGGCGATGCGGGCAAGATCATCCTGGAGATCGTATGAGCTTCGCCGCCCGGCTCGAGGCCGAGCTCGAGCAGTTCAAGCAGCAAGGCGTCTACAAACGCCTCAACCATCTCGAAGGGCCCCAAGCCGCCAGGACCAAGATGGAAGGGCGCGGCGAAGTCGTGATTCTCTCGTCCAACAATTACCTCGGGCTGTGCAACGCGCCCGACGTGGTCGCGGCCGGCCAGCGCGCGCTCGACCAATTCGGGGCCGGAACGGGCTCCGTACGCTTCATCTGCGGCACGTTCACCGTTCACCGCGAGCTCGAGCAGGCGCTCGCCCGCTTCGTCGGTTGCGAGTCGTCACTCACGTACGTGAGCTGCTGGAACGCGAACGAGGGCCTCGTTCCCACGTTACTCGGTGAGCAGGACGTCGTCATCTCGGACCAGTTGAATCACGCGTCCATCATCGACGCCATCCGCCTCGCGAAGACGATCACCAAGTGCCAGACGGCGGTGTACCGGCACTCCGACATGGCGGACCTCGAGGAGCAGCTGCGGGGCGCCCAAGCAAAGAACTCGCGCCTGAAGCTGATCTTCACCGACGGCGTGTTCTCGATGGAAGGCGACATCGCCAAGCTGCCGGACATCGTGGCGCTGGCGCGAAGGTACGACGCCGTGGTCGCCGTGGACGACTCGCATGCGACCGGCGTGCTGGGCCGCTCGGGCCGAGGCACGGCGGAGCACTACGGCATGCTCGGCCAGGTGGACATCATCACGTCGACGCTGGGCAAGGCGCTGGGTGGAGCCGCGGGTGGCTTCACCGCCGGCCCCGGCTCGCTCGCGGACTACCTGACCCAGCGGTCGCGGCCGCAGCTCTTTTCCAACGCCCTCCCGCCCACCGTCGCCGGGAGCGCGCTCGCCGCGGTGCGCCACGTCGAGCGCCACCCCGAGCTCGTCACCCGGCTGCACGAGAACGCCCGCTATTTCCGAGAGCAGCTCCGCGCCCTCGGGTTCAAGCCGCTTGCGGGCGAGACGCCCATCGTGCCGGTGATGCTGGGCGAGACGGCCAAGGCGATCCAGATGAGCGAGCTGCTGCTCGCCGAGGGGGTGTTCGTGACGGGGTTCGGGTACCCCGTCGTCCCCCAAGGCCACGCCCGGATTCGGTGTCAGCTCTCGGCTGCCCACACGCGGGACGATCTGGACTTCGCACTGGCGGCATTCAAGGACGTGGGG
This sequence comes from Gemmatimonadales bacterium, assembly GCA_035601235.1. Classification (GTDB taxonomy): domain Bacteria; phylum Gemmatimonadota; class Gemmatimonadetes; order Gemmatimonadales; family GWC2-71-9; genus AG41. Next base: position 229 of record DATNOR010000216.1, on the reverse strand, counting down.
AGGAAACTAGGACTCATCTGACGCGACATCTTCGGAGGTGGCTCGGTGTTTGTCGCGAGAACTACACCCAAGGGATTCAAGGCATGTCGCGTATTCTGGTGGAAGCTCCTATTTTGGGTGCCGCCCGTCCCCCAATTCCCCAAGGAGTCCTCCCATGCGCGTGCTCACGCTTATCGGGCTGCTGTTGGCGGGCGGGATTGCGCCGCTCGGCGCGCAACACGGCGGCCAA
>DATNOR010000215.1:0-2266 GCA_035601235.1 Gemmatimonadales bacterium | reverse complement strand
GGAATCGGAAGTTCAAGCGGCGCCCGTACGTTGCGCCGGCGCGACGGTGGCTCAGTCGGGCATGCCCGCCACTTCCTTGAGCCGGGTCTCCACGGCGCGCCGGGCCCGCTCGCTCCGCGTGATGACGAGGACGGCGTCGTCTCCCGCGACCGTCCCGATGATCTCCGTCCACCCGGCGGCGTCGAGCGCGAGCCCGAGCGCCTGCGCGCTCCCCGCCGGCGTCTTCAGCACGAGCAAGGGACCCACCCCGTCCACGGACACGAGCGTCGTGGGCAGCAGCTGCTGCAGCTGCGGCCGGATGGCCGTCCCGGTCTCGGGCGGCGGAGCATAGTGCGAGCCGCCGTCCGGTGCCGCGACCTTGGCGAGCCCCAGGTCGCGGATGTCGCGCGACAGCGTGGCCTGGGTGACGTCGAAGCCCTCGCTCTTGAGGAGCTCACGCAGCTGCTCCTGGCTCGCGACGGTCTGCGAGCGGACGATCTTCAAGATCGCGGCGTGGCGCTGCGTTTTCATTGGGCGGGAATGTAGCCGCGAACAGGGCGGCCGGCGACGACGGTGAGGAGGGCGGAGGAAAACGGTGGAGGGCGGTGGAGGGCGGTGGAGGGAAACACCGCAAGATCCGCCTGCTTCCCTACCTCGAGCGAGCCGATCTCGCGGTCGAGCCCGAGCGCGCGGGCCCCGTCGATCGTGAGCATCCGGAGCGCGTCCTCGCCGTCGAGACCGGCCGCCGCGGCCTCGGCCCACAGGTTGACATCCCCCGCGCTCACTACCGAGTCGGTGCCGAGCCCGACCGGGATCCCGGCGGCGCGGAAGGCCGCGAGCGGAGCCGTGCCGTGCGCGTGCGCCCGGTTCGAGCGAGGGCAGGCGGCCAACCCCGCCCCGGACTCCTTGAGGGTCCGGATGTCCTTTTCGTCCACTTGGACACAGTGGATGCACAGCCATCCCGTTGCACGTTCCAAGACGCCGAGGTGCAAGAGATACTGCGCCGGCGAGCAACGGTGCGGTTGCACCGGGATGCCCCGGGCCCGCAGCGCCTCGGCGAACGACCCCGCTCCGTCGCGCACCAGGGCCGTCTCCTCGCGCGACTCGGCCAGATGCACGGCCAGCGGCAACGCTTCGCGCCGCGCGAGCTCGGCGACGGCACGATAGAGCGGCTCGCTCACGGTGTAGGGCGCATGCGGCGAGACGCCCAGCCGCGCGCGGCTGGTGGCGACGGGAGCGAGTCGGACCAGGGCAGCCTGCAGCTCTGCGAGGCTCGCCGCCCGATCCGCCGGATCGGGGCCGAATACTTCCTGATAATAGATGCCGCGTGCACCGAGGCGGGCGAGCGCGCGCAACGGCGCGCCGGTGCTTCCTGTATCGGCGACGCAGGTGACGCCCGCCGTCCAGCAGTCCCGCACCCCCTGCTCGGCCGAGTGATCGAACTCCTCGGGCGTGGTCGCGTCTTTCAAGGACCGGATCGTTCGGATCCAGCGAGAGAACTCGCGCTCCGGGTTACGGCCGGCGAGATGGGTGAGCTCGAGGTGGGTGTGCGTATTGACGAGCCCCGGGACCAGCACGGCGTCCGGGAACTCGACGCGGCGGGCCCCCGGGGGATCGGGCACCTGAGCGTGTGCGCCGACGGCGGCGATCCGGCCGTCGTCCGCAACGAGAACGGCGCCGTCCGTAATGGGCGGCGCCGTGACAGGGTGGACCGAGCCCGCGCGGATGCGGAGCATCGGGGCTCGGGGCTCGGGGCTCGGGACTCGGGGCTGCACCACCTAGCCCCGAGCCCCGAACCCCGAATCCCTAGGGTGACACTCCCGTACCGAACGGAGCGTGCACCGGGCAGGCCTGCGACGGCTCCGTGCCGGGATAGAACCAGTCCCAGTGCCGCACTTCCTGCGGGCAGAACGGCGTCGCGAGATAGCCGTTCGACCAGTCCACTTCACGCGTGACGAGCGAGTCGGGGCGCACCCAATCGGGGGGCGCCGGCCGGCGGTCGTACACGTCGCGCATGAACGCGGTCCAGGCGGGCGCGACGATGCGCCCGCCGCCGGCGTTGTGCTCGAGGATGCGCTGCTGGATGTCGTAGCCCACCCAGATCCCGGTCACGAGCTCGGGGGTGTACCCGATGAACCAGGCGTCCGTGTAGTCGTCGGTCGTGCCGGTCTTGCCGGCCGCGGGGAGCGTAAAGCCGCCCTTCCACACGGCCGTGAACGCCGTGCCGCGGCGAATCACGTCCTTCATCATGTCGACCATGAGCCAGGCATGCGACGAGTCGATGACG
>DATNOR010000214.1:0-4190 GCA_035601235.1 Gemmatimonadales bacterium | reverse complement strand
GCAAACGTCACGCCGACCTTCTCATTCACCGGCACCTGGGCCACGCCCGGGAGCTCGTACTCCACCGGATCCTCCACGGTGAGGATCTTCTCCCGCCCGGTGCGGATCCGGTCGACGGCGGCGTAGAGCGTGGTCGTCTTGCCGGACCCCGTGGGCCCGGTGGCGAGCACGATCCCGTGCGGCTGGGCGATCGCGTCCGAGAACACCCGCAGCGTGTCGTCGGCCATGCCGAGATCTTCCAGTGCGATCCGGCCGCGCTCCTTGTCCAGCAGCCGCAGCACCACACTCTCGCCATGCAGCGTGGGCACCGTGGACACCCGCACGTCCACCTGACGGTCCTGCAGCTTCAGCCGGATGCGGCCATCCTGGGGTACGCGCCGCTCGGCGATATCCAGGTCCGCCATGATCTTGAGCCGGCTGACGATCGCGGCCTTCAAGTCCACGGGCGGTGTGGGCGCGTCCTGCAGCACGCCGTCGACGCGATATCGAACCCGCAACCCGTCGGCGTATCCTTCGAGGTGCACGTCCGAGGCCCGCGCTTCGAGCGCCTCGAGCAACAGCAAGTTCACGAGCTTGACGACCGGCGCTTCGTTCGCCAGGTGGACGAGGTCGTCGAGGGGAATCTCGCCTTCGCCCGCGGCGTCGGCACCACCCGACCCGAGCCCGGCGATCAGTCCCTGCGCGGTGACGGCTTCGGCGCCGTACAGGCGCTGGATCGCCGCACGTATCTCGTCCTCTCCGGCGCGCACCAGCTCGATGTCCGCGCCGAGCTCGAGTCGCAGGTCGTCCACCGCTTGCGGGTCGACCTGGTCGCGCCAGGTCGCGACACGCACACGACCGTCCACCCGGACCACCGGCACGAGCCCGTAGCACTCGAGGTAGTCGGGAGACAAGCGCTCGGAGAGGGGGCTAGCCTGGTCCAGATCGAGCGAGGACACGGCGTCCCGGGGCGGAGCGATCGTCAGCGTGCTCACGGATGCGCCGCTCCGGAGTCCGGCTTGGGGCGTTGGGGCGCCGGGGGGGCGGGGATCAGCGGCAGCGGCTGCAGCAGCTCCCGCAGCAGATCGGTGCCACCCTGCACGCCCTCGCGCACCCGGTCGGCGTCGTCGTCCGTGGCGATCACGTGCGGCGTCAGGAACACGAACAGCTCGCTGTTCGACGTCGTGTTGCTCCTCGAGCCGAACAGCGCCCCGATCAGGGGCAGGTCTTTGAGCAAGGGGATGCCGCTCTTGTTCTGATCGCCCTGGCGCTCCACCAGTCCCCCGATCACCACTGTCTGCCCATCGCGCACGAACAGGTGCGTGGATGCTTCGCGCGTGCTGATGATCGGCGCGCCGAACTGCGTCTCCGCGGTCGCCGTGCTTACCTGCTGCGAGACCTGGAGGCTTACGTAGCCGTCGTCGTTGATCGTGGGGAGGATCGCGAGCGACGTGCCCACGTCGCGGTATTGCACTACCTGATCCCGCACGGCGGCATCGGTCGGCAGCGAGCGGAACACCTGGATGAACGGCCGCTCGGAGCCGATGAGGATCTTCGCCTCCTGATTGTTCTGGGCCAGCAGCACCGGCCGGGAGAGGATGCGCACGCGGCCGGACGTCGCGAGGGCGCTGAGCGCGACGTCCACGTTGATGCGGCCGACGCGCATCACGTTGAGGGCGAAGTCCCCGGCGCTCGACCCGGTGAGCGCGCCCACCACGCGGGTGCCGCCGTTGCCCGTGTCGCTTCCGACGCGTCCCGACGTACCGATCTGGAAGTCGCTCGTGCGGCGGACCTCTGCGATCAGCACTTCGATCAGCGCCTGCAGCGGCCGCAGGTCGAGCGACTGGATCGCCTGCCGGATCACGTCCCAGTCCCCCGCCTCGGCCCGCACCAGCAGGGAATTCGTCGCCTCCTCGGGCACGATCTGCACATCGCCCCGCAACTGCGCCGGCAGGCTCGCCGGGCGCGGGGGCGTCACGTCGACGTTCACCTGCGGCTTGGGCTCACCCCCCGCCCCCACCGGGGGAACCTGCTGCGCCCGCAGACCCTCGGAAAGCGAGGGCTCGGAGAGCCGGGACACGTCCCCCGCGGCGCCCCGGCCCCCGAAGATGGTCGACAGCGTGCCGGCCAGCCGCGCCGCCCGCGCGTGTTTCAGGCGGTACACGAAGAGCCGGCGCTCCGCCGCCGCGACCGTGTCCCCCAGCCGGGCGGCACCCTCGCGTCCGGCCACGGCCGCGATGGACTCGATCCGTAAGAATGGGCCGTCTTGCGTCGCGCGCAGGCCATTCGACGCCGCCAGGCTCTTGAGCAAGGCGAGCATGTCTTCCTGTTTTACCGGCTGATTGGTCCGCAGCGTGACACGCCGCGACGGCAGCTCGCCGGAGACCAGGTTCAAGCCGCCTGCCTCCGCGAGGGCTGTCAGGACCAGCCGCAGCTCGGTGTCTTGAAAGTCGAGCATGATGCCTTGTGCCGTCTGCCGCACGGCTTCCGGCTGCTGTGCCCGCGCCTCCGTCGCCGCAAGCGCGACGCCCAGCGCGAGAGCGGGACCGAGGAGAACCGAGGCGATGCGGTGCACCTCAGCTCCCTCCTCCCGATTGAGCTACGCGTACAACGAGCGTCGCGCCCGCCGCCGTCAGGAACGTGGCCGCACCCGGCTCCACCGCTTTGAGCGTCAAGTCGCCGAGCGTGCCGCCGAGCCGCACCAGGGTGGGAGAGCCTCCGGAGCGCTGGCAGATCGCAAAGCCGCCGCCCTGCGGCAAGACCGCTGTCCCGATCACGCGCACGGCGGCCGGCACGACCGGGGTTGCGAGGGCGCGGCCGTGCGATGCCCCTGCTTCTCCCTGGAGTCGGAACGCGGTCGCCGCACGATGGCGGTCCGCCCGGAACGGGTCCTTCTCGATTGCCGCCAAGACCTGCTCGGTGGCGGGGATGCTGCGGCGAGGCGGTATCACGACGGTGTCCGAACCGGACGCAGCTCGCGCTCCCGGAAGCGGCTCGAGCACGAGTGCGCGCCACAGCGCCGACCCAGCGGCAGCGGCCGCAGCCACCACGCACAGGGCCGACAAGGCCACGCTGGCGGGCAGGTGCCGCGAGAAGATCACAGGCCGGACCGCCCTGCGGCGTAGCCGCTCACCGCCGCCTGCAGGGTGAGTGTCTCGCGCCTCGCGTCAGACGCGACCACGCCTCCTTCGATCGATACCGCTTCCACGCGGATCAGACGAGGGCCGTGCTCCAGAGCCTGAAGAAACCGTAGCACACCTTCGAAGTCCGTCTGGCCGCGGACCTCGACCTGCAGCCGGGCAAGGCCGTCCGCGGCCGGCGCCGCCCCGGACCCGCGACTCTGCAGCTCCGAAACGAGCACGTGACTGCGGCGCGCCGCCTCGCCGACGTAGCCGACCAGCTCGGCGCTGGCAGCGAGGGGATCGCCTCCCGGCAACATGCGCGGGGCGTCGGCGGCGAGCAGCCCGGCGACGCGGGCGCGCCGCTCGGGCAGCCGTTGCGCTCCGGCGAACACGCTGAGCTCGCGCTCGAGCAGCCCGCGCTGCGCCGCCAGCCGATCGGCCAGTGCCGCCCGGGCCCGCACGTAGGGCTGGACCACGCCGCGGAAGAGCAGCACCGGGACCAGCGCCATGACTCCTAGAGCCACGGCCCGGCGGTCGCGCGGTGACAGCCGTCTGAACGCGTTCACGGCGCTCGCTCCGCCAGCCGTACGGCCACCGCGAAGCGCTCCACGGGAGCTCGTCCGGGACGCGGGGCTTCCTGGCGGATCGGCGCGTCGGCCCGCACACCCGCCACGCGCGGCGCGTGCTGTAGCGCGGCGAATACGCCGGCCGCACGTCCGGCGAGCCCTTCCACCCCGACGCTGTCGGCGCGCCCGCGGAACGCGACGAGGTAGGCATCGCGGGGGAGGTAGTCGGAGAAATCCGCCAGCACTTCCGACCAGCGAATCGCCGTGCGATCGGCGCGCTCGAGCGCCAGGTGACGTTCCGCAGCGCTCTGCACCGTGTCCTCGCGCGCCAGGGCGGCCGCCACCTCCCCGCGGATCGACGCTCGGCGGGCCGACACCAACGCGAGCTGGCGGTGCATCCCCCAGAGATCGAGCGCGCCGGCGATCCCCAGCAGCACCGCCGCGCTCATCGCCAGACGCGCCGCGACGCGGCGCGCGCGCTGCCGGCGCTCGACGAGCGAGCCGACGGGTAGGAGCTCCGGAC
>DATNOR010000213.1:0-17066 GCA_035601235.1 Gemmatimonadales bacterium | reverse complement strand
CATGCCGGAGTCCAGCCTACGTTTTCGCTTGGTGATCGCCTGCGCCTCCGACTCAACACGGGGGGATGTGAGCGGCATTGTAACGCGATTGCACACCGACACCGAGTTGTTCTGGTTGCTGAGCATCGCCCGACCTGTAGCGGCGACGCCGAAGGTGTGTCGTCGGTCGGTTGCCACTGGTCTGGCCCTTCTCATGCTGGATGACCACCTGAGGGTCCTCAGGGTCCTACCCATGGCCTCGGTTCCCCATACGCCGGGTACGGGCGTCCTGCGCAGAGACGGGGTCATCCAGACGTACCTGGGTGGCGTACTCCCTCCCCGTGCGCTGGCCGACACTGAGCGAATCGCCGAGTTGCTGATCACCGGCCACTCGTCGTACTTGGACACGCTTTGCCGAGCGCTGAGCGGCGATGAGACGCCCGAAGGCTTCGAGGCCGTGCCTGCTGACCATGAGCTTTATGACCCGGAGGAGGAGCGGTACTTCGCGCCCCCGCTCCCCGCCTGGTATCGTGCGGGTGTGCTCGTGCATCCTGTCGTACCGAGCACCGGGACGACTTGAGATCCCCCCGGAAATTGGCAATAGGCTCGCGAGTCCGATGCGGAATCAGGAGAGCCAGGGCCCGGTCGAGGCGCAGCACGTAGCCTGCGCAGCTCCCACCTCTTCACCACGCCCTCCAGAAGGAACGGGTCCACGCGCACGAACTCCTCGGCGGCCTCGCGCGTGACGAACACGCCCATCGCCCCCTGACGCGGATCCGAAAACGGGCCAATCATCAGCAGTTTGCCGCGGTGTCATGAGACACACGATGTAGAGCAGGCCGACGCCTTGGCGGCGCTCGAGGGTGGTGTTGCCGACGCCCCCGCGCGATGGAGTGAACCTCCTGTAAGCGGCGAGTGAAAATTGTACGCGGTCTGGCGGGGAGCGGTGCTGTTCACTCGTCTCGCTTCGTTTCGCGCGGTACGGTTCGGGGACGGTTGGGCGGGTGCGATTCGGGTGCGTTTCGGACGTTTCCTCTGGATTTCCTGCTCGCCAATCCCTTATTTTTCTGCGCCCGAGCACGCGGTCGTGCCCGTTTGGTGTCAACGGGTCGCAGGTTCGAGTCCTGCCTCGGGAGCTCCGTAGTCCCCCCCCAACGAGTTCCAAACCGCCCGGAGCCGGACCCCAGCTTCTTGGCGAATCGCATGGGCGCCCAGAGTCACGGAGCTGCGATCCGGTCACCTCGCGTCTAAAACGTCCCGCACCTTCCCCGCCAGGGCATCAGCCGAGAACGGCTTGTTGATGAACGGAATGCCGGGCGCCAGGACGCCGCGCTGGACGATCACATCCTCGGTGTACCCTGACATGAACAACACCTTCAGGTCGGCGCGCTCTGCCAACAGCTCATCGGCCAGCAGGCGACCACTTCCCCCGGGTAGCACCACGTCGGCCAACAGCAGCTGGATAGCACCGGCGTAGGTGCGCGCGAGCGTCGACGCCGCGTCCAACGTGGAGGCTTCAAGAACCGTGTACCCCCGCTTCTCGAGCACACGTCGAATAATGTGCCGCAGTGCTGCTTCGTCCTCCACAACCAAGATCGTCTCCGACCCGCGGGCGGGGCGCGCAGCAGCGCGGACCGGTAACCGATCGATCGGTGCGTCTACGCGTGGCAGGTACACTTTGAACGTCGTTCCCTCGCCCAGTTCGCTGTAGCACCACACGTAGCCGCCGCTCTGCTTCACAATCCCATACACGGTTGCAAGCCCCAGCCCCGTGCCCTTGCCCGCCTCCTTGGTCGTATAGAACGGTTCGAACATGTGGGACATTGTTTCGGGGGACATCCCGGTGCCCGTGTCGCTGAGACCCAGCATCACGTACCGCCCGGGCCGTACCGGCACGTGCTCCCGTACGTACGACTCATCCAGCTCGGCGTTCCGCGTCTCGATCGTGAGCCGACCGCCCTCGGGCATCGCGTCGCGGGAGTTCACGGCGAGGTTGACGACCACCTGCTCCAGCTGGTGTGCGTCGGCCCGCACGGCTCCGAGAGCCGGGTCGAGCTTCGTGACCATGACAATGTCCTCACCCAGCAGCCGCCGCAGCAGCTTGTCCATGTCGGTCACGAGGTCGTTGAGGTGGAGCACGCGCAGGTCCAGGACCTGCTTGCGGCTGAAGGCGAGGAGCTGACGCGTGAGCCCAGCCGCTCGATCGGCGGCGGCGCGGATCTCCTCGAGATCGGGTCGCAGAGGGGAGAGGGTCGGAAGACCATCCAGCAGCAGGGCCACACAGCCTAGGATGGCGGTGAGCACGTTGTTGAAATCGTGCGCGATGCCCCCCGCGAGACGGCCCACCGCTTCCATCTTCTGTGCCTGGAGGAGCTGGCGCTCGAGCGACCGCCGCTCCGTCACGTCGCGGGCGTTGATCACTACCCCCCTCACGACGGGATCCTCCAGGAGATAGCGACCGAGGGCTTCGAGGATGCGGTAGCTGCCGTCCTTGTGGCGGAACCGCAGCTCGAGGAGCCGACCGCCCTTGCCCGTCGCGACCCCCTCGGCGAACACCCGAAGCGTGGTACCGGCATCGTCGGCGTGCACCAAGTCGAGCAGCTGCCGCCCGACGAGCTCTTCTGGGACATAGCCCAGAAGCGGGAACACCGAGGGGCTCGCGTAGCGGATCGCGCCCTCAGCGTCGAGCACCGCGATGATATCCATCGCCTGCTCGATCAGCGACTTGAAGTATTCCTCTCGCTCGCGCAGCTGCTGCTTCATGCGCTCCGCAGCGCGCTGGCGCTCGAGCGCGCCCTGCACCGCAGGCCCGAGGCGGGCCAGCCGATCCTTGAGGATGTAGTCCGCGGCGCCCGCCCTCATGTACTGCACGGCGGTTTCCTCGTCGAGCGAGCCCGTCAAAAGAATGAACGCCGCACCCGGCGCGAGCTCCCGCGCCAGTGGCAGCGCCGCGGCGCTGCTGAACTGCGGGAGCTGGTGGTCGGAAACGATGATATCGGGGTGGAATTCGCGCAGGGCGTGCTCGAAGTCGACACGCGTCACCGCACGCCGAGCCGTGAAATCGAGCCCCGCCTTGCGGAGCTCCACGTCCACCAGCTGAGCGTCCGCGTCGCTGTCCTCGAGCAGGAGGATGCGGACCGTCATCGCGGAAGCGTAACCGGGGGTCGCCGACGGCGAAGTCGGTAAAAGCCCCGGGTTGGGCGGGAACGACTACCTAGGACTCGGCGCGCACGAGCCCGACCCGGATGGCGTAGCGGACCAGACTCGCCACGCCATGGATGCCGAGGCGTTCCATGAGCTCGGTGCGGTGGGTCTCGACGGTCTTCAGGGCCACATTGAGGCGGCTGGCGATTTCCTTGTTCGAATGACCCTCGGCGACGAGCTGCAGCACTTCCCGCTGACGCGGCGTGAGCGTTGCGAAGGACCCCTCAGAGGGCTGGGGGGGGCCCTGGGTGTACGCTGCGACGACGCGCTTCGTCAAGGAGGGGCTCAGCCAGGTATCGCCGCGGGCTACAGCCCGCAGGGCCAGCTCCAGCTCGCTGCGGTCAGAATTCTTGAGCAGGTAGCCCGCTGCTCCCGCGACCAGCGCGCGTCGGACCGACTGGTCGTCGCCGTGCATCGAGACGATAATGACGCGTGTGGTCGGGTGGTCGTGTACGATCCGCGCCGCCACCTCCAGGCCGTTGAGCCCGGGCATGGAAATGTCGATCAGTGCGATGTCGGGCCTTGTCTCGCAGACGAGCCGCAGCGCCTCACGGCCGTCGCCGGTCTCCGCCACCACCTCGACACCCGGCAGCTCGTTGAGGAGCGCGCGCATCCCCGCGCGCACTAGCGCGTGGTCGTCGGCGAGCAGGAGCCGCAGCGAGCTCACGCGCCACCTCCGGCCCCGAGCGGTAAGCGCGCACGGATGGCAGTGCCCCGACCGGGCGCCGAGTCGATCTCCAGGTCTCCGCCGGCGAGCGCGACGCGCTCCTGCATGCTGAGCAGTCCCTGGCTCGCCCCTTGCGCCGCAAGTCGGCGCGCGGCGGCGACGTCGAACCCGTGGCCGTCGTCGCGCACCACAAGTTGCAACGTGCCGGTTGCCTCGCTGAGCTCGACCTCGACGCTCCGCGCCTGCGCGTGGCGGATGACGTTGGTGAGGGCCTCCTGTGCGATGCGGAAGCAGGTGGTTTCCACCGCGATCGGTGGCCGCTGCTCGAGATGCGCGAGCGAGAGCCGGAAGGCGAGCCCGGCGCGCTTGGCCTCGCGCTCCACGTACCAGCTGAGCGACGCCTCGAGCCCGGACTCGTCGAGCAGCGGTGGCCGCAGATCCTGGGCGAGATCGCGCATCCGCGCGATCGCGCCGTCCACGAGCGCCATACTTTCGGAGTCGTCGCGGTCGCGCCGCTGGAGGTTCAGCTTGAGCGCCGTGAGGACCTGCCCAAAATCATCGTGCAGCTCGCGGGCCACGGCGCGGCGCTCCGCCTCCTGCGCCTCGATCAGCTTGCGCGATAGCGCTTCCTGCTGCCGCGCGCGCCGGGCCAGCTCCTCTTCGGCGTGCTTGCGCTCGGTGATGTCGGCGTTGGTTCCGTACACGCGGATCGGCCGGCCGGACTCATCGCGGACCACCGCCGCACGGCCAAAGATCCAGTGCACGCTGCCGTCCGGCCAGACGACACGGTACTCGATGTCGCCGGACCCGGTGCCGGCGAGCAGCTGCTCGCGCCGGCGCATCACCCAGTCGCGGTCGTCGGGATGGACCGCCTCGACGTAGTCCTCGAGCCGGCCGCCCTTGCTCCGGTCGTCGCCGAAAAAGAGGCGCAGATTCGCTTCGGTGTTGACGAACTGCTGGCCGATGAGATCCTGCTCCCAGCCACCGGTCTGACCCAGCTTCTCCGCGTCCACCAGCAACCGCTCGGTCTTGCGGAGTGCCTCCTCGGCGCGAACCCGCTCGGTCACGTCCTCGTTGACCACGACGGCGCCGGTGATGGCGCCTGCCCCGTCGTGAATGGGCGCGGCGTAGTTCTCGATCGTCTTGCGTCGACCGTCGAAGGTCTCGATGTCGATCAGCTCGTCGCGGCTGGTCCGCCCCTCGTCCAGCGCGTGCCGCGATGCCCATTCCCGCGGGTCGATCGCCTGCCCCGAGGCGTGCCAGTAACCCTTGCTCTTCACCCACCGCTCTCGCCCGCTGACGATTGTTCCTCCCCAGATGTGGTCGGCGGCGGGGTTGCCAAGCATGATGTCCCCTGCCCGATCGAGCACCACCACGCCGACGGGAAGCGTCTCGAGGACTTGTCGCAAGAGTCGCTGACCGGCTCGGACCTCCGCTTCCCGGCGCACGCGGTCCGTGATGTCCACCGCCATGCCGACGACGCCGGTCACGTTCCCGGCCGGATCGTGGAATGGCTGGAGCTGGAGCCGCGCGGCCGCCGTGCCGTCGTCGATCTCCAGCATGCACGACTCCCCCGCGAGCGCCCGCCAACATCCCTCCAACACGCGCTCGCGGTCGGGCGACTGGGCGAATAGCTCCGGGACCGTCTTTCCCACCGCCGAGGGGCTGGACGAGAACCCGGCGCCCGCGTCCCAGACGACGCGCAGGTCGCGATCGGTGACGCACGCGCGGGCGGGTATCTGCTCGGTGAAGAGGCGCAGCCGGGACTCGGTCTCCTTGAGCTTGCTGACGTCGATCATGGCGCCGACGGCGCGACGGGCCTGTCCCCGATCGTCACGCTCGATCGCGCAGCGCGAGGCCACCCATGCCCAAGAGCCGTCGCGCCGTCGGAACCGGTACTCGCTCGACCATCCGGGGGCGTGGCCATGGATCGCCTGAGACGCGGCTTCCTCGACGCGCTGGAGGTCGTCCGGGTGAACGCGGTCGCGCCACCAGGTGACGTGATCCACGACTTCATCGCGGGGGTAGCCGAAAATGGACTCCAGATTCCCCTCCCAGCTCACCACGTCGCTGTCCAAGTCCCGCTCCCATATGGCCTCGAAGGCGACACGGGCGAGTAATCGGTCCCGCGCTTCGCTCGCCAGCGGTGGGGGCAGGCCAGGAGGCTTCGTTGCCGTCACAGTGCTCCTTTCGTTGCTGAAAGATACGTAACAGCAATGACGCCCCTTTTTCCAATGCGACAACACTCTTGGCTTCCCTGAGCAGCATGGGTGGACAAGGGGCGTCGGCTCGAGTCCGGCTGTCTCGAATGGGGTGAAGACCAAGCCTCACAGGGACTTCAGGGTTAACCTTTCTCCCGTCAACTGCACGGCTGGCGGAAACGTCGCTCGTGTCTTAGCCTCAGATCCAGAGTCCGAGGCCAATGACCCCCTCGGCGTGGACTTCAGTCATGGGGATCTGCCCGGAGCGCCCAGACGTGGTCCACCGTACCGGAGGGCCCGGAATGAAACCGTCCCGTCGGCGCGGAAGCTCCGGCCGCCAGAAAATCCTCGTCATCGAGGATGACGCCGTCGCCCGCGCGGACTTGCAGGCCCGGCTGGAGGCGAACGGCTACGTCGTGGCCCGCGCGGCCGACGCCGCCTCGGCCCTCACGGTCGTGAACCGCGAGCACCCCGACCTCATCCTGCTCGACCTGGGACTCCCCGCCGGCGACGGGTATCTCGTCCTGGAACGGCTGCGCAAGATCAAGGCGCTCGCCTCCATCCCCGTGCTCATTGTCACCGGCCGCAGCGACGCCGACACTCGGAAGCGCGTCGCGGCGCTGGGCGTCGCCCCGGTGCTCATCAAGCCCGTGGACACGGACGTGCTGCTCACCGCCATCCGCGCTGCGCTCGAGACCGACACGAAGCCGGAGTGACCCTGTCGCACGGGCGCCCCACCATGCCGCAAAAACGCCCTATCCCGTTCCCCCCGCCCTCCCCATGTTGCACGCACAGCCTTGCCCATCGCATATAGAGACATGACCGTGGAGCCGGTGGCGCGCGGCACCGGCCCCGACCCGCGCGTGGAAGCCGAGGTGCGGGGGGCAGCCCTCGGCCAGCTGCTCGCCGGTGGCCCACTCGCCGAGTCGGTGCATGTCGTCCTGGTGCTGGTCGTGGCGGCGCTGGTGTGGAACTCCCTGCCGCTCGCCCGCACGCTCGGCTGGGTGGGCGCGGTCACCGCCGCGGCCGCACTGCGCACCTGGTGGCGGCTCGGCCTGGGGCGCCGCGCCGCCACGCCCGAGCAGGCGCTGCGCGGCGTCCGCCTGACGGTGGCCGGCGTCGGGCTGGCGTGGGGGTTCGGTGCCGCCGCCGCGATCCCCGAGCTCGGCGTGGCCCAGGCCGCGCTGATCCTGGTGGTGCTCGCCGGCATCACGGCCGGGGCGACGGGGACGCTGGTCGGCGACCGGCGCAGCTTCCGCTACCTGCTGATCACCACGCTCGCCCCGCTCCCGGTCGGCATCCTGTTGCAGGGACACGGCCGTATTCAGTTGATCGCGATCCTGCTGATCACGCTGTTCGCCTGGAGCATGGACCGGGTGCACCGGCGCGCCCACCGTACGTTCGCGGAGCGCGTGTGCGCCACGGTGCTGCTGGAATCGTCGAAACAGGAGCTGGCGCGCCAGCACGGCTACCTCGACGCGCTGATCGCGAGCACGCCGGTGGCGATCGCGGTGCTCGACGCCGCGCGGTCGATCCGCAGCGTGAACCCGGCGTTCGAGACGCTGTTCGGATACTCCGCGGCCGAGGCGACCGGCGCCGCCATCGACGCGTTGATCGTGCCCGAAACACTCCGCTCCGAGTCGACCGACCTCGAGGCGCGGGCGCGCGGCGGCGAGATCGTGCGCGTGGAGGTCGAGCGCCGGCGCAAGGACGGCAGCCCGATCCAGGTCCGGCTGTCCGCGGCCGCGGTCAAGGCGACCGCCGAAGGCGCGCTCGTGGCGCTGTACGAGGACATCAGCGACCGCAAGGCGGCCGAGCAGGCCATGCGCGCGGCGCGGGATCTGGCGGAGCGGGTGGCCCGGGCGCGCAGCGCGTTCCTCGCCAACATGAGTCACGAGATCCGCACGCCGATGAACGCCGTCCTGGGATTTGTGGAGCTGGTGCTCGACACCGAGCTCGCGCCGGAGCAGCGGCGCGCCCTGGAGCTGGTGCGCTCGTCGTCCGAAGCGCTGCTCACCATTCTCAACGACATCCTCGACTACTCGAAGATCGAGGCGGAGCATCTGGAGCTGGAGTCGATCGCGTTCGACCTGCCCAAGGTTGTCCATGCCACGGCCACGCTGCTGGCGGTGCGGGCGCGCGAGAAGCACCTCGAGCTCACGGTGGACGTGCCCCCCGACGTCCCGCACCTGGTGCGCGGCGACCCCACGCGCCTGCGCCAGGTCCTGATGAATCTTATCGGCAACGCCGTCAAGTTCACCGAGCAGGGCGAGGTCGACGTCTCCGCCGCCGTGGTCGCCCACCACGGCGACCGCACGGCGGTGCGGTTCCGGGTGCGCGACACGGGGATCGGCATCTCGGATGAGCAGCTGGCGCACATCTTCGACGAGTTCACCCAGGCCGACGCGTCCATGACGCGGCGCTACGGCGGAACCGGCCTCGGCCTCGCGATTGCCCGGCGCCTGGTGGCGCTGATGGGGGGCGAGCTGACGGTCACGAGCCACGTCGGTCGCGGCAGCGAGTTCAGCTGCACGCTGCTCTTCCCGGTGGAGACACCCGCCGGCGCCGCGACTCCCAGGCGGACCGCGTCGCTGGGCGGCCGCCGGCTCCTAGTCGTGGACGACAACGAGACCAACCGGCGCATCCTGCGCGACATGCTGGGCGCCGAAGGCGTGGCGGTGCACGAAGCGCATCGGGCCGACGCCGGCCTCGCGGCGCTGCGCCGCGCCGCGACCGCGGGAACCCCGTTCGACCTCGCCATCCTCGACGCCCAGATGCCCGATCAGGACGGCTTCGAGCTCGCCACGGTCATCCGCGGGGACGCCCAGCTCGCGCGGACGCGGCTCCTGATCCTGACGTCCGCCGGGCAGCGCGGGGACGGCGAGCGCTGCCGCCAGCTCGGCATCCAGGCGTATCTCACCAAGCCGATCGCGCGGGCGGACCTGATCGAAGCGGTGGGCACCGTGCTCGCCGGCACGCCGTCGGCCGCCGGCGGGGTCGACCTCGTCACGCGACACTCGATCGCCGAATCACGCCACATGCTGCGCATCCTGCTCGCCGAAGACAACGTCGTGAACCAGCAGGTCGCGACCGCGATGCTCTTGAAGCGCGGGCATCACGTGGACGTGGTCGCGAACGGCCGCGAGGCGGTGGACGCCGTCGCCACCGAGCGCTATGACCTGGTGCTCATGGACATCCAGATGCCCGAGATGGACGGGTTCGAGGCGACGGCGCGGATTCGCGCCCTGCCGCAGGGTGGCACGCTCCCGATCATCGCCTTGACGGCGCACGCGTTGAGCGGCGAGCGCGAGCGCTGCCTGGAGCGCGGCATGACCGGCTATCTTGCGAAACCGTTCAAGGCCCACGAGCTGTTCGCGGTGGTCGAAGGCCGCGGCCCCGACGGCGTCGAGCCGGGGCCTACGGCATCGCCTCCCGTAGATGTCGAGGCGTTCCGCCGCACCATGGAGGAAGCGGGCGCAGCGGAGGCCGTCGACGGGATTCTGGCGACCTTCGTCCAGACGCTGCCGCAGCGCCTCGACGCGTTGACCGCCGCGACGGGCGGGGATTCGGCCGAGCCGATTCAGCGGGCGGCGCATGCCTTCAAGTCCGCGGCCGCGACCATCGGGGCGCGCGCCCTGGCCACGCTGCTGGAGCAGATCGAAGCCGCGGCCCGCGATGGCGACGTGGCCGGGGCGCGTGACAAGCTGGAGAGTGTGCGCACCGAGGCGTCCGCGGCGCTCGCATACCTTCAGACTACGGTGAAAGGCGGTCGGGATGGCTAACGCGATTCCGGTGCTGGTCGTGGACGACGACGCGGTGTCGAGCTCCCAGCTGGGCGCGCTCGCCAAGGCCGCGGGCTACGAGGTGAAGACCGCCACCAACGGCAGCGAGGCGTGGGAGCTGCTGCAGCTGGCGCGCATCCCGATCGTGATCTCCGACTGGTACATGCCGGAGATGGACGGCGTGGAGCTATGCCGCCGCATCCGCGCGCGCACCCGCGAGCCGTATGTCTACTTCATCCTGGTCACCGCCCGCGGGGGCAAGCAGCAGTATCTGGCCGGCATGGAGGCGGGGGCGGACGATTTCATCGCCAAGCCGTTCGATCCGGACGAGCTGCGCGCCCGGCTCAAGGTGGCGGAGCGGATCCTGGGTCTCCGCAAGGAGCTGGAGCAGCTCGAGGTGCTGCTCCCCATCTGCTCCTATTGCAAGCGCATTCGCAACGACAACGAAGAATGGCAGCCGCTGGAGCGCTACATCGAGAAACACTTCGAGCGGCTCGTCACGCACAGCATCTGTCCGGATTGCTACGCCAAGCACGTGCAGCCACAGCTCGACCGGCGGGAGGAGAGACCGTCCTGATGGGGGCGCCGCGCCTCAGCGCGGCTGCGGCGCGTCGAGCACGTCGCGCACTTTGCGGGCCAGCGACTCCGGGGAAAACGGCTTCTGGAGGTACGCGGTCCCCGACTCGAGGATGCCGTGGCGCACCACTGAGTCGTCCGTGTACCCCGATGCGTACAGCACTTTCGCGTCGGGACGGAGCCGCGCGAACTGCTCCGCCAGCTCCCGCCCGCTCACGCGCGGCATCACCACGTCCGTCAGCAGCAGGTGAATCGGTCCGCGATGCCGCTGCGCCAGCTGTAATGCCGCCTCGCCGTCCGCCGCCTCCAGCACCATGTAGCCCTGACGCTCCAGGACCTGTTTCGTGACGGCCCGGACGGCAGCGGCGTCCTCGACGAGCAGCACTGTTTCCGTCCCGCCGGGCACGCGCGCGCCCGCCACGGCCGTGACCCGCTCCGCAGTCGCGTCCACCTCCGGGAGGTAGATCTTGAAGCTGGTGCCCTGATCGGGCTCGGAGTACACCCAGATGAAGCCGCCGACCTGGTTCACGATGCCGTACACGGTCGCGAGGCCCAAGCCGGTGCCTTTCCCCGGCTCCTTGGTCGTGAAGAACGGCTCGAAGATCCGTGCCTTGGTCGCCTCGTCCATGCCGCACCCGGTGTCGGTCACGGCGAGCATCGCGAAGCGGTGGACCGCCGCGGCCTCCTGGCCGCGGGCGTACTCCGGGTCGTGCTCCACGTTGGCCGTCTCGACCGTGAGCCTGCCGCCCGTCGGCATCGCGTCGCGCGCGTTGACGGCCAGGTTCATGAGCACCTGCTCGAGCTGCCCCACGTCGGCCCGCACGGCCCCCAGGTCCGGGGCGAGCGTGGTCGTCAGCACGATGTCCTCACCGATCACGCGGCGCAGGATCTTCTGGAGACCTTCGATCACCGTGTTCAGGCTCACCACCCGTGGCTCGACCACCTGCTGCCGGCTGAACGCGAGCAACTGCCGGGTGAGCGCCGCCGCGCCGTCCGCCGCCTTGCGGACCTGCTCGAGGTCGTCGCGCTTGGCATCGCCCGGCGCGAGGTCTTCCAGCAGGAGGTCCGAGTAGCTCGTGATCACGGTGAGCAGGTTGTTGAAGTCGTGCGCGATGCCTCCCGCCAGGCGTCCCACCGCTTCCATTTTTTGGGATTGCAGCACCTGCTGCTGGAGACGTCGCTGGTCGGTGACGTCGCGGACGAAGGTCTCGTAGTACTCGACCTGCCCCGCTCCATTCCGCACGGCGCGCACGCTGAGCTGCACCGTGAGCAAGCGGCCGTCCCGGCGCTTCCAGGTCGCCTCGACGTTGTCGTATTGGCGGTCGCTGTAGCTATCGCGCTCCACCAGTCGCTGCCGCTCGGCGGCGTCGGCGTACACGTCCCGACCCATGTCGAGCGCCAGCACGTCCGCGGCGGAGTCGTATCCCAGCATGCGCACCACGGCGGCATTCACCGACAAGAACCTGCCCTGGGGGGTCGAGCGGTAGATCCCGACCGGGGCATGCTCGACCAGCGTCTGGAAGCTCGCCTCCGTAGCGCGCAGCGCCGCGCGCGCCTTGGCGTCGCGCAGCTCGCGCTCGATCGCGGGGAGCAGGCGCTTGAGCTGCCCTTTGGTGACATAGTCGTTGGCGCCCGCCTTCATCGCTGCCACGGCGAGCTCTTCCGTGATCGTGCCCGACACGCAGATGTAGGGGATGTCGAGACCGCGCCCCCGCAGGATCGCCAGCGCGGCGGTGCCGCTGAAGTGCGGCATGCTGTAGTCGCCGATCACGAGGTCCCACGGGTGGCGATCGAGCGCGGCCTCGAGGGCGGCCGCCGTGTCCACTCGCTCGTGCGTCAGGTCGTAGCCCGCACCCCGGAGCTCGCGCAGCATCAGGCGCGCGTCGTCCTCCGAGTCTTCGACCATCAGCACCCGCAAGGGTTTGCCCATAGGTACCAAAGTGGGGTTTCCAGGTAGCCCGGGCGTGAGCGTCATCACCTCGCGCGCTGCCGCCGCGGTCACGTTCCACTGCTGAGGCGGCCACGCAACACTAAAAACCCATAGATTGGAGGCGCGCGTGGGGCAAGCTCGAGGGAGCCGGACGGGCACCAGGTCGTTTTTGCGGCAAGGAGGGTCAGAACGCGACACGCCGGGTGTGGGACGGCCGCGACTACAGGTTCGCGACGTCACCCTGTTTTCGGAAGGCCGAGCGACCCATTTTGGACGGGCGGCGCCCCGGTCATGACCGGGTGTAGGACGTGGCACGAGCGCCGCCTTTTTCTGAACCCTGCCGGAGCACGGTTGCGCATGAATCTCCCGCACGAAGTCGAAATCCTACTGGTCGAGGACAACGCGCACGACGAGGAGCTGACGCTGCGCGCGCTCAAGGAGCGTAACATCGCGAACCAGGTGTTCGTGGCTCGCGACGGCGCCGAAGCGCTCGACTTTTTTTTCGGCGATCCCAGTCACCCCTGGCACGAGATCGGTATCGTGCCGCGCGTGGTCCTGCTCGACCTGAAGCTCCCCAAGGTGGACGGCCTCGAGGTGCTGCGGCGCCTCAAGGACGACGAGCGCACCCGCACCCTCCCCGTGGTCGTGCTCACCTCGTCGCGCGAGGAGCCCGACATCGCCGCGGCGTACCGGCTCGGCGCCAACAGCTACATCGTCAAGCCGGTCGACTTTGAGTCGTTCGCCCGGGCGGTGTCGGACGTGGGGCTCTACTGGGTGCTCCTGAACGAGCTGCCCCGCTGACGCCGATGCCCACGCTCGCGCGTATCCTCATCGTGGAGGACGTCGCGACCGACGCGGAGCTCATCGAGCGCGAGATCCGCCGCGCCGGGATCGGCTGTGCCACGCGCCGCGTCGACACGGAGCCGGCCCTGCGCGAAGCCCTCCGCAGCTTCGCTCCCGACCTGGTGCTCACCGACCATTCGATGCCGCGACTCACGGCGCGGGAAACCCTGCAGCTCGTCCACCAGGAGACCCCGGACACGCCGGTGATCATCGTGACGGGCAGCCTCGACGAGGAGATCGCCGCGGAATACATCAAGGCCGGCGCGACCGACTACGTCGTGAAGCATCACCTGGAGCGCCTGGGTCCCGCGGTCCAGCGCGCGCTCGACTTGAAGCAGGCGCGCGAGGAGCAGGCGCAGGCCGAGGAAGCGCGTCGCCAGGGGGAGGAGCGGTTCCGCGCCCTGATCGAGCACGGGGCCGACGCGATCGCCCTGCTCAGCGCCGACGGTACGGTGTTGTTCCTCAGCCATTCGGCCGAGAAGTTGTTCGGCTTCGCGCCCAGCGAGCTGGTGGGGCGGAGCGCTCTCGAGCTGCTGCACCCCGACGACGCCCCCCGGCTGCTGGGGCTGCTCGCGGACATGGCGGCACGCCCCGGCACCCCGCTCACGCTGGAGCTGCGGCTGCTGCATCGGGACGCGTCGTGGCGCGCCGTGGAAGCGGTCGTCGTCAACCGGCTGGGCGAGCCCGCCGTCGGCGCCATCGTCATCAACTTCCGCGACATCTCGGAGCGCAAGGAAGCGGAGCAGGCGCTGCGCGACTCCGAGGAGCAGTACCGTTCACTCGTGGAGGGTGTGCGGGACGTGATCTTCGCGCTCTCGCCCGACGGGGTCATCGCCTCGCTCAATCCCGCGTTCGAAACGATCACCGGCTCGCCCCGCGAGCAGTGGCTCGGCAAGCCGTTCGACCAGCTGGTGCATCCGGAGGACCTGCCGCTCGCCCTCGAGCTGTTCGGCCGCGTGGTGCGGGGCGAGGAGCGGCCCACCGCGCAATTCCGCATCCGCACCAGCAGGAGCGACTACCGCCTCGCCGAGTTCTCGGCGACTGCCCAGCTCCGCGACGAGCGGCTGATCGGCATCCTCGGCATCGGACGCGACGTCACCGAGCGCGTGCAGCTGGAGCAGCAGCTCCGCCAGGCGCAGAAGATGGAGGCGGTGGGCCGACTGGCCGGCGGGATCGCCCACGACTTCAACAACATCCTCACCGCCATCACCGGGTACGCGGACCTGCTGCTCGAGGACCTGGCACCCAAGGACCCGCGGCGCCAGGACGCGGAGGAGATTCACAAGGCGGCGGACCGCGCCGCCGGGCTCACCCGCCAGCTGCTCGCGTTCAGCCGCCAGCAGGTGCTGCAGCCGCGTGTGCTGGACCTGAACGCGCTCGTGAGCGAGCTCGAGAAGATGCTGCGCCGCCTGCTCGGCGAAGACGTGAAGCTGGCCACCGTGCTGGCCCCGGCGTTGGGCCGCGTCCGCGCCGACGCCGGCCAGCTCGAGCAGGTGATCATGAACCTCGCGGTCAACGCGCGCGACGCCATGCCCACGGGCGGCAAGCTCACGATCGAGACGGCCGACGTGGAGTTCGACGGCGGCTACGCGGCGGAGCACTACCCCGCCCCGCCGGGGAAATACGCCATGCTCGCCGTCAGCGACACCGGCACCGGCATGGATCCCGCGACGCAGGCGCACCTGTTCGAGCCGTTCTTCACCACCAAGGAGAAAGGCAAGGGTACGGGCCTCGGCCTGGCGACCGTGTACGGCATCGTGAAGCAGAGTGGCGGATTCATCTGGGTGTACAGCGAGCGGGGCGTGGGGACGACGTTCAAGATGTACCTGCCCCGCGTCGACGCGGCGGCCGACCCGGCGAGCGGCCGTCCCGCGCCCGCTCCCGTCGCCCGCGGCAGCGAGACCGTGCTCGTCGCGGAGGACGAGGCACCAGTGCGCGCGGTCGCCCGCCATGCCCTCGAGCGCTACGGCTACCACGTGCTCGAGGCCGCGAGCGCGGAAGCGGCCCTGGACGTGGCGCAGCGCTACTCGGGCCCGATCCACGTGCTGCTCACCGACGTCATCATGCCGGGAATGTCGGGGCGCGATCTCGCGGCCCGCCTGGCGACGCTGCGGCCCGAAACGCGCGTCATCTACATGTCGGGCTACACCGACGACGCGATCACCCGCCACGGCGTGCTCGAGCCCGGGTTCGTATTCGTGCAGAAGCCCTTCACCCCGGACGCCCTGGCGCGTACCGTGCGCGACGTGCTGGACGGCACCACCGAGCGGCGGAAGCGCGCGTGATGGGGACGGGCCTGTCGCTCGAGCGCAGGATCCAACTCGGGTTTGGCATCGCCGTCGCGATCATCGTGGCCGTGGGCGCCGCCTCATTGCGCAGCACGGATGCGACCGTCAGCGGTGCGCACTGGGTGGCCCACACCCTGCAGGTGCGGGCCGAGCTCGAGGCCGGCTTCGCCGATCTCATGGAAGCCGAGACCGGCGTGCGCGGCTACGTGATCACGGTCGCGGTCACGCTGGCGGTCGTCGCCGGCGCGCTGATCACCCGCGAGCTGGCCGGGCGGCGCCGTGCCGAGCAGACGCTCGAGCAAACGCGGACGCGCTTCCAGCAGATGCTCGCGTCGAGCACGGCCGTGATCTATGCGAACGCGGTCTCCGGCTCGACCTTCTCGCCCACCTGGGTGAGCGAGAACGTCACCCGGATCACCGGGTACGCGGCGGGTGAGCCACTCGAGCCGACCTGGTGGCTCGATAACCTGCATCCGGACGATCGCGCACGGGTGCTCGCTGAACTGCCCGCCCTGCTCGCCAACGACCAGCTGACCACGGAGTACCGGTTCCGTGGCAAGGACGGCACGTACCATTGGGTGCACGACGAGGCGCGGCTGCTGCGCGATGCCGCCGGTAATCCGGTCGAGGTGGTGGGTTCGTGGGTCGACATCACCGACCGCCGGCAGGCGGAGGCGTCGTTGCGCGCCAGCGAAGCGAGGCTCCGCCTGCTCCTGGGCAGCGTGCGCGACTATGCGATCTACATGCTCGATCCTGAAGGCCGCGTGCGCAGCTGGAACGCCGGGGCGCGGCAGATCAAGGGTTACACCGAGGCGGAGATCCTCGGCCAGCACTTCTCGCGCTTCTACACACCCGAGGACGTCGCCGCCGGCAAACCCGACGCGGCCCTGCGAGCCGCCCTCGCAGGCGGCCGGTTCGAGGAGGAGAACTGGCGCGTCCGCAAGGACGGCTCTCGCTTCTGGGCGGACGTCGTGATCACCGCCGTGCGGGACGAGCGCGGCGTGCTGATGGGATTCGCCAAGGTGACCCGCGATCTCACCGAGCGCAAGCGGGCCGAGCAGGCATTGCGCGCCAGCGAGGAGCGGTTCCGCATTCTGGCGGTGACCGCGAACGACGCCATCCTCTCGGCCGACAGCCACGGGAACATCACGTACTTCAACCCGGGCGCCGAGCGGATCTTCGGGTACACGGCCGAGGAGGTGAGCGGCCGGGCGCTCACCACGCTCATGCCCGAGCGATTCCAGGATGCGCATCGCGCGGGACTGGCACGCTACCTGGCCACGGGTGAGCCACGCGTCATCGGCCGGACCGTCGAGCTCGCCGGCCGGAGAAAGGACGGGACGGAGTTTCCGCTCGAGCTGTCGCTCGCGGCCTGGAAACAGGGAGCCGAGATCGCCTTCACGGCCATCATCCGCGACATCACGAGCCGCAAAGAGGGAGAGGAGCAGCTGCGCAGCTACGCGACGCAGCTCGAGGCGGCCAACAAGGAGCTCGAAGCATTTTCCTATTCGGTGTCGCACGACCTGCGGGCACCGCTCCGCAGCCTCGACGGCTTCAGCCAGGCGTTGCTCGAAGACTATCACGATCGGCTCGACG
>DATNOR010000212.1:0-25317 GCA_035601235.1 Gemmatimonadales bacterium | reverse complement strand
GAAGAACATCGTGCAGGCCGCGGAGGAGATGCCGGCCGATAAGTACAGCTACAAACCCACGCCCGCTCAGATGAGCTTCGGAGACGTGGTCGCCCACCTGATCAAGGAAGGGAACAACTATCTCTGCAGCGCGGCGTCCGGCATGAAGCAGCCGGACGCGGACAAGTTCGCGGGGACGGACCCCAAGGACAAGCTCGTGACGGGCCTCAAGGCCTCGTTCAAGTTCTGCGAGACCGCGCTGGCCGGGATCCAGGACGCGCAGCTGGCCGACAGCATCGACTTCTTCGGCGGCCGCAAGGTCACGAAGGGGATGGCGGGGCTGATCACGGTGGCCGACTGGGCAGACCACTACAGCCAGATGGCGATCTATCTACGCTTGAACGGACTGCTGCCGCCGACTGCCAAGAAGGGGATGGACTAGCGGTCCTTGAGGATCTCGCGTGCGGCGTTGTATCCGCACGCGCCCATGACGCCGCCGCCCGGGTGCGTCGCCGAGCCGCAGAGGTACAGCCCCTTGATGGGGGTGCGGTAGTCGGCGTATCCGGGCAGCGGCCGCAGGAAGAACAGCTGCGGCAGCGTCATGGCGCCTTGGAAGATGTTGCCCCCCGTCAGTCCGAAGCGGCGCTCCAGATCGAGTGGGGAAAGGACCTGCCGGTCGATCACGGCGCGCTTGAAGTTCGGCGCGTACTCGTTGAGGATGTCGAAGCAGCGGTCGGCGAACCGATCCTTCACTTCGTCCCACCCGCCGTTCCGCAACTGGTACGGCGCGTATTGCACGAAGAACGACATGACGTGCTTGCCGGCGGGCGCCACCGTCGTGTCCACGACCGACGGGATGGTGCACTCGAGGATCGGGTCGGCGGAGGGGCGGCCGTACTTGGCGTCGTCGTAGGCCCGCTCCATGTAGTCGAGCGTGGGCGCGAGATGAATCGTGCCGCGCAGGTGTCCGTTGGGCGGCAGCCCGCTCCCCTGCACGGCCGTGAAATCGGGCAGCTCGGACAGCGCGACGTTGATCTTGAGCGAGGCGCTGGCGTAGTCGATGCCGCGCACCGCCGCCACGAACTCGGGATCCAGCTCCCGCTCGTCGACGAGCTGCAGGAAGGTCACGTGGGCGTCGGCGTTGGACGCGACCTGCTTGGCCTGGAACTCGCTGCCGTCGGCGAGGGCCACGCCTTTCACCCGGCCGCGGCGCGTCAGGATCTTCGCCACCGGGCTGCTGAGGCGGATTTCCGCCCCGTGGGCCCGCGCCGCGGACGCGAGCGCCTGCGTGATGCCGCCCATCCCGCCCCGGACGTAGCCCCACATCCCCCGCACGCCGTTGCACTCGCCCATCACGTGGTGGAACAGCACGTACGCCGTGCCCGGCATGGAGGGTGAGGCCATGGCGCCAATGATGGCGTCGGTGGCGAGGGCGATCTTGAGCTGCTCCGATTCGAACCAGCGGTCCAGGATCGGCTGCGCGGCGCCGGTGAGGATCTCGAGGGCGCCCGGGCCGTCCCGGCCCAGTCTGAGAAACCGCCAGCCCAGCCTGGCGAGGTGCGCGAGGTTCTTGGGACCGAAGGACCAGGGGTTCGGGGGCGTCTGGAGCAGGGTGGGCTCGATGAAGTCGGCCACACGCTCGAGCATCGCCTCGTAGCGCGGCAAAGCCTCGGCGTCCCGGGTCGAGAACTTGGCGACCTGCTGGCGTGTCAGCTCCTTGTCGGGCCCCATCAGCAGGAACCGGCCATCGGGGAACGGCGTGAACGACGATGGGCTGCGCGGCAACAGCTCGAAGCCGTGGCGTGCGAGCTCCAAGTCGTGGATGATCTCGGGTCGCAGCAGACTGTTCACGTACGCCGCCGTCGACACCTTGAAGCCCGGCCACAGCTCCTCGGTCACGCACGCGCCGCCCACCACGTCACGCCGCTCGAGCACCAGCACGCGCCTGCCGGCGCGCGCGAGGTAGGCCGCCGTGACGAGGCCGTTGTGACCGGCCCCGACGATGATGATGTCGTACGCGGTCATGACGATCCCTTCGATCCCTTCGATCCCTTCAAGGGTCCGGCGTGGTGCGCTATGTTACAGGCGGGTCCGTCGCACCATGATGCGAACGGTTGTGCCGCTGCTGGCGGTCGCCTGCGTTGCCGTCTCTCCCCTCACGACGACGGGGTGCGCGCGGCACCGGCCGGCTGCCACTACCCCCTCCGCCGACTCGACCTCCGCCCGCGAGCCCGTGACGCTGCGCGTCACCAACAGCAACTGGTCGGACGTGAGAATCTACCTCACCCGCGGCGCCATGTGGGTGCGGCTGGGCCTGGTCACCACCAACAGCACCGTCGAGTTCACCGTGCCGGTCGAGTTCGTCACCACGACCGGAAACGTGACGCTGGTGGCGGATCCCGTCGCGGGGCGGCGGCCCTGGACCACGCCGCTTCCCGCCGTCATGCCGGGCGACGAATTCGAGCTGGTCGTCGAGAGCTTCCTGCAGTACTCGCACCTCGTGGTGCGGTAGCCCTTCAAGGCCTGCGCTGCAGCCGCTCGAGCAGCGCCCCCAGCCCGGGCGGCAGCTGCACGCCGAAAATCTCCCTGGTGGGGGCGGTGACCACGATCGTGCGCGGCCCTGAGGTTCCGTCGCTTCCGGCCAGTCCGGCCGCGCCGTTCCGGCCCGAGGCGCCGTCGGCCGCGTCCGGGCACCGGCGATCGCCACTCGCCCCACCCTGCCCGCCCTTGCCGCCCTTCCCGCCCGCTCCGCCGGTGCCTCCGGGGCCTCCAGCGCCGCCCGCGCTGCGGCCGTCTACCAATCCGGCCAGGAGCGGTTGGTCCACCGGTACCACGACCGTAATCCGGCCGCCCCGGCCGCCCGGGCCACCCTGGCCCCCGGTACCGCCATTGCCCCCGGGGGCGCCAGGCTGCGGCGGACACCCCGCCGAGCCGGGGGAGCCGTCGCTGCCGTTCGGACCCGCGAGGCCCGCGCCACCCCGGCCGCCGCGCGTCTCGACGATCAGCCAGTCCGCCGGGGCGACGCTCGTCGCATCGCCCAGGACGTAGAACGGCGGCGCGACGCCCACCTGGATTCCGGCAACGTACAGTTTGTCGTAGAAGGGGGAGCGCACCCCTGCAAGCCGCACCGTCACGTCCGGCCCGTTGCCCCCCGCCTGGCCCGCGCCGCCGGGCTCGCCCGAGAACGAGAACGTGTGGGGCATACAGCCGTAGTAGGGGGGCACCACGACGGTGCTTGTGACACGAGAGTTGGCTCGTAGGGTCGCCGTGAGCCGGAACCCGGTGGACACGGTCGCCAGCGGATCGCGCTCGGTGACCCAGTCGCCGTCTTCCTGGGAGACCGCGTCCGGGCTCTCGCGATCGAGAAACACGACGTGCAGCCGGGGCGGGTGCTTCTTGTCGTACGACCGCGCGAACGGCACGCGCTCAGCGCTCGCGAGCACGGCCTCGTAGCTCGTTGCGATCACACTCCCCGGACAGGCGCGGGCGTAGCTCGTGACGATCCGAATGTCCCTGATTTGCGCGACCAGGCCGGGGTCGGGGGCGAAGTCGGCGGGCGGGGCGTGGGAGCAGCCTAAGAGCGTCAAGGCGAAAACCGTCACGGAGAGACGTTGCAGAGAGACGTCTCGGAACAACGTCGGGAAGAGTCGCATGGCGATCCCTTTCGGGTCAGCGGCCGGCAAGCAACATGTGAAACCGGGTGCCGATAGGCAACTTGCGGCTTGGGGCTTGCGGCTTGAGCCTTAGTGCCCATGGACCAGCCCGGGTACGGTCTCATCGAGACGATGCGCGTGCGGGAGGGACGCATCCCGTTCTTGTCACGCCATCTCGCGCGCCTGGAGCGCTCGCTGAACGAGCTCGACCTGGCGAAACCCGCGCACGATCTCGCCGCGCTGGTAACCCCGTTTGCGGCAACCGGCGACGCCGTACTCCGCATCGAAGTCCGCGACGGGCACGCCAACGTGACCGTCCGCGCGCTGCCGCCTTTGGCGGCTCCGGCCCTGATCGCCGCGTCGGAGCCGCATCAGCCTTATCGCCACAAGACGACCGAGCGCGACTGCTTCGTTGAAGCGGCCGCCGAGGCCGAGCGGTCCGAAGCGGACGACGCCCTGCTGCTCACGCAGGACGGGCTCGTGGCTGAGGGCACGGTGTGGAATGTGTTTTGGTGGGACGATGACATGCTGCGCACGCCGGCGCTCGACCTCGGCATCCTCCCGGGCATCGGGCGGGAGCGCGTGCTCGAGCTCGTGGCGCCCGTGGACCAGGGTCGTTACGCGCGGCACCACCTCGCCGGGAGGAGCCTGTTCCTCACGAATGCCGTCCGCGGCGTCGTGCCGATCGCCTCGCTCGACGGCTCACCAGCGCCCCCCGATCCCCGCACGGCGGAGCTCGCCGGCCGGTTCTGGCCCGCTGCTTGAGCGTTGCGGTGCGGGACCGAATGCCGCCCGAAGCGGCGACGCACTACTCTGGGGCGCATTCGCCGCGCCCGCGCAGCACCGCCACGCCGCCGATCAGGGCTCCATGCAGTTGCGCGACAATCAGATACGACCCGTGCGGCAACGGCCCCGACGCAGCGTGACGGCTCTGGCCCGGGAAGTGCGTTGCGCTCTGGGAGCGGCTCGAAACGGGCTTGCGGGTCGTGCGGGGGAGGATTGATCGACAGGCGAGGCGCGTAGCAGATGGTCACCACAGCACCAGCAGCCCGACAGCGGGCGGCGTCGTTCACGGACGACGAGGTCGAAGTCATTGTGGCGCGCCCGGACGTCGGGTCCGAGGCCGTGTCCGCCTCGGCGCAGCTGCTGTCGGACCGGGAGCGACAGCGGGCGGCTCGGTTCGCGTTCGAGCCCGACCGCCGCCGGTTCATCGTCGCGCGAGCGCTGTTGCGGCAGCTGCTCGCGGCGCGGCTCGGCGTTCGGCCCGAAGCGATCGAGCTCGCCGCGGCAGCGCGCGGCAAGCCCGCGCTGGCCGGGTGCTTGGCGGCTTCCGACCTGCGGTTCAATGTGTCGCATTGCCAGGATGTCGCCGTGTACGCCTTCTCCTCGGGCCGGGAAGTCGGCATCGACGTGGAGGCGGTCCGCGAGCTCCCCGACGCCGACGACGTAGCCGCCCGCTGGTTCTCTCGTCAGGAGTACGCCACGTACCGGACGCTCGAGCCGGGCGACCGGGCGCTGGGATTTTTTCAGTGCTGGACTCGCAAGGAGGCGTTCATCAAGGCGCTGGGCGACGGCCTGTTCCACCCGCTCGATCGCTTCGACGTATCGCTCGCGCCGGGGGAGCCGGCTCGGATCCTCCGGGTCGAGGACGTCCCGGGCGATCGCTGCCGCTGGCGCCTGGAGGGGTTCTCGCCCGTGCCGGGGTTTGTGGCGGCCGTGGTCGCGGAGCGGCCGATCGAGGACGACCGCTGATGGCCCCGACCGCGACCGAGTCGCCGTGGATGAACGACGAGCTGCGAATGTTCCGCGCGACGGTCCATCAGTTCGTCGAGAAGGAGTTCGTGCCGCACCAGGCCCGCTGGCGCGAGCAGCGGCGTCCCGATGCGGAGGCGTGGATGCAGGCCGGCACGACCGGCCTGCTGCTCCCCGACCTGCCCGACGCGTACGGCGGTGGTGGCGGCAACTTCGCCCATGCCGCCGTCGTGCTGGAGGAGCTCGCCTACGCGGGCGTGCATTTCGGCTCCGGCATCCAGAGCATCGTGGCGCACTACGTCCTGGCCTACGGCAGCGAAGAGCAGAAATGCCGCTGGCTCCCGCTCATGGCGCGGGGCGAGCTGGTGGCAGCCATCGCCATGAGCGAGCCTGGCGCCGGCTCCGACCTGCGGAACATCCAGACCGCCGCCCGGCGCGAGGGCGACCACTACATCATCAACGGCTCGAAGACGTTCATCACGAACGGTGCGCTCGCCGGCCTCGTGTGCCTGGCGGTCAAAACCGACCCGCGCGCCTCCGGCGTGAAGGGTATCTCCCTGATCATGGTGGAGACGAAAGGCCTTCGAGGGTATCGGGTCGGCGGCGCGCTCGACAAGATCGGCATGCACGGCCAGGACACGTGCGAGCTGTTCTTCGACGAGTCCCAAGTCCCGGCGACGAACTTGCTCGGCGGGGCCGAGGGCAAGGGGTTCTATCAGATGATGGAGCGTCTGCCCTACGAGCGCCTGGGCGTGGGCGTCGTGGCGGTCGCGACGGCGGAGCAGGCGGTGGCCATCACGACCGACTACGTGAAGCAGCGCACGGCGTTCGGCAAGCCGCTGATCGAGCTGCAGAATACCCGCTTCAAGCTGGCCGAGTGCAAGACCGCCGCGCATGTCGGCCGGGTGTTCGTCGACCACTGCATCGAGCGTTTCATCGCGGGCCAGCTCGACGACACCCTGGCCGCCATGGCCAAGTATTGGCTCACCGACTGCCAGTGCCGCATCGTGGACGAATGCGTCCAGCTGCACGGTGGCTACGGATACATGACCGAGTATCCGATTGCCCGCATGTGGGCCGACAGCCGCGTGCAGCGGATTTACGCGGGCGCCAATGAAATCATGAAGGAGCTGATCGCGTGCTCGCTCTGACCGATCTCTGCCTGCACGAGCTGATCGAGGCGCAGGCGCGTCGCACCCCCGATCACGTGGCGGTCGTATTCGAGCAGGAGCGGCTGACGTACGGCGAGCTCGACCGGCGCGCCGGGCGGCTGGCGCACCACCTGAGGGGTCGGGGCGTGGGGCCGGACGCGCTCGTCGGCCTGTTCGTCGAGCGCTCGGTGGACCTGATGGTCGGCATCTTGGGCATCCTCAAGGCCGGGGCGGCGTACCTGCCCATCGACACGGGCTACCCGCAGGAGCGGGTCGCCTTCATGCTCTCGGACGCGAGCGTCGCGGTGGTGGTCACACAGTCGGGCCTCGTGGCCCGCCTCCCGATCGACAGCTCGCGAGCGGTGTGCCTGAACGGAGATCTTGACGCCCCGGCACCGGCGGCACCGGCGGGACCGCCGCCCGTGCGCCCCGACCACCTCGCGTACGTGATCTACACGAGCGGCTCCACCGGCCGCCCCAAGGGCGTCTGCATCGCCCATCGCAACATCGTCAACTACGTCCTGGGAATTGCGGAGCGTCTGCGACTCGAGCCGGGCATGAATCACGCGACGGTGTCGACCATCGCGGCGGATCTCGGCAACACGGTCGTGTTCCCGGCGCTCGCTACGGGGGGCTGCCTCCACGTGGTCTCGCACGAGAGAGCCGAGAACCCAGCGCAGCTCGCGGAATACTTCCAGCGCGAGCGGATCGACGTCGTGAAGATCGTACCGTCGCACCTCGCCGCCTTGCAGACAGGCCCCCATCCGGAAGCCGTGATGCCCCGGTCTCGGCTCATCCTGGGTGGCGAGGCGTCGCGGCTCGACTGGATCGCGCGGCTGCGCGCCTTGGCCCCAGGCTGCGAGATCTACAATCACTACGGGCCCACGGAGACCACGGTCGGCGTGCTGACGTACAGCGTGGGGCCCGCGCTGCCGGTCACCCAGTCCGGCACGCTGCCGCTCGGCAGCCCTCTGCCCAACATCCGCGTGCACGTCCTCGATGCGAGCGGGCGACCCGCACCGATCGGCGAGCAGGGAGAGCTGCACATCGGTGGCCGCGCGGTCGGGCGGGGCTACCTCGGCTGCCCGGATCTCACCGCCGAGAAGTTCATCGCGGATCCGTTCGCCCAGGGGGCGGAGGAGCGCCTCTATCGGACGGGTGACCTGGCGCGAGTGCTGCCGGACGGGAGCCTCGAGTTCTGCGGTCGACTCGACGACCAGATCAAGCTGCACGGCTACCGCATCGAGCTCGGGGAGATCGAAGGCACGCTGCGGGCGCAGCGTGGTGTGCGCGACGCCGTGGTCCGGGCGTTCGACGACGCGACCGGCGGCAAACACCTGGTCGCGTACGTCGTGCCCCAGCGGCCGAACCAGGCGCTGTGGGGGTGGCAGGCGCCGTACGTACTGCCAGACGGCGCCCCCGTGGCGCACCTCAACCGCAACGAGACCGAGTACATCTACAACGAGATCTTCGTGCAGCAGGCGTACCTGCGGCACGGCATCACGATACGCGAGGGCGACTCGATCGTCGACGTCGGCGCCAACATCGGCTTGTTCACCGTGTTCGCGAGCCGGCTCGCCAAGAACCTCCGCATCGTTGCCTGCGAGCCGAACCCGGCCGCCTTCGCGTGTCTCGAGGCGAACTCCGCGGCGTGGGGCGCGGGCGTGCGCTGCCTGCCGCTCGGCTTGTCGCGCGAAAGCGGATCGGCGGACCTCACTTGGTTCGAGGGCCTGTCGCTGCTCTCGGGCTTCTACGCCGATGCCGCGACGGAGCGCGAGATGGTCAAGCGCTACGTGCTCAATCAGCAGGCGGGGGCTCCTGACAACGAGCGTTTCGTCGCGGATGTGGGCGACGTGATCGATGACCGCCTCCGCGCCCGGACGGTAGCGGCCCGGCTGCGCACCCTCTCCAGCGTCATCGCGGAGGAGGGCATGGAGCGAATCGACCTCCTCAAGGTCAACGTTGAGAAGAGCGAGCTGGATGTGCTGCGCGGAATCGACGCGGACGATTGGGCCAAGATCCGCCAGGCGGTAATCGAGGTGGATCAGCACCACCATGTGGAGCCGATCACGCAGCTGCTCGAGCGTCACGGCTTCGAAACGATGGTCGAGCAGGACCCGCTGCTGCGACATACCGAGCTGTGCTACGTCTACGCGATCAGGCCTTCGGCCGAGCGGGGAGGGCTCATCCGGCACCAACCCGCCGACGCCTTTGTGCGCGCGGAGCTGCCCGCTGACGGAGAAGTCCTGACGCCCGCGTCGCTGCGCAAGCACCTGCAGACGCGGTTGCCGCAGTACATGATCCCTGCGGCCTTCGTCCTGCTGGATAAGCTTCCCCTGACCGCGAACGGGAAAGTGGATCGCCAGGCGCTGCCGGCCGTCTCGTTCGAGCGCACCCAACCCGCCCCGGCGGTGACAGCGCCGCTCAGCGAGACCGAGCAGGCCATCGCGGGGCTGTGGGCCGAGCTGCTGAAAGTGGAGCACATCGGGCGCAGGGACGACTTCTTCGACCTGGGCGGGGACTCGTTGCTGGCTATCCGGGCCGTGGCACGGATCCGCGACGTCTTCGGCGTGGACCTGCAGACCCGGACCCTATTCGAACACCCGACGATCGGAGACCTGGCGGCGGTGCTGGCCGAAGCCAAGGGATCGGGGGGGGGCAACACCCCGCACATCGCGCGACGCTCGGAGGGTGGACCGTGCGCGCTCTCGTTCGCCCAGGAACAGCTCTGGTTCCTGGATCAGCTGGCGCCGGGGAGCCCCGTTTACAACATCGTCGACGTGATCCCCGTCAGTGGCGTGTACCACGCCGATGCGCTGCGGCGTTCGCTGCAGGAGCTGACGCGCCGCCACGACGTGCTGCGCACCGCGTTCCCGCAGAGCGACGGGCACCCGCAGCAGGTCGTCGCAGCGACGATCGACCCGCCGCTCAAGGAGCTCGATCTGCGCGCGCTGCCGGACCCGGAGCGCGAGCGGGCGTGGCTGCGTGTGGTGCGGGACGACGGGCGCAAGCCGTTCGATCTGGCCCGCGCGCCGCTGTTCCGCGCCACCATGGTCCATTTCTCGGACGTGGATCACCGGCTGCTCCTGACCATTCACCACATCGTCGCCGACGAGTGGTCGATGGAGCTGATCCACCAGGAAGTCCTGCAGCTGTACGACGACTACACGCACGCGCGGCGTGCATCGCTGCCCGAGCTGCCGATTCAATACGCCGACTTCGCGTGCTGGCAGCGCGCCTGGTTGCAGGGGCCCGTGCTCGACCAGGAAATCGCGTATTGGGAAAACGAGCTGGCGGGGGCGGGCCTCGTGCTCGACCTGCCCACGGACAAGCCGCGTCCCCCGGTGCAGAGCTTCCGCGGCGCGACGGAGGGCTTCGAGCTGCCGCGCCCGCTGTTGGATCGGCTGAAAGCGCTGGGACGGCAGGAGCGGGCCACGCTGTTCATGACGCTCGGGGCGGCGTTTGCGGCCCTGCTGCACCGCTATACCGGCCGGGACGACCTGCTGGTGGGGACCCCCATTTCCGGCCGCACGCGCAGCGAGACGGAACGACTCATCGGGTGCTTCCTCAACACCGTCGTGCTCCGCTCGCGGTTCAGCGAGGGCTTGACCTGCCGCGCGCTGGTGCGACAGGTGCGCGACCGGGCACTCGGGGCCTACGCGCACCCGGACGTTCCCTTCGAGCGCCTCGTCGCGGCGCTGGCACCCGACCGGGACGCGAGCCGCACGCCCCTGTTCCAGGTGATGTTCGTGCTGCACAACCCCGAAGGGGTATCGCAGGTGTCGAAGGTGTCCGGCAACCGACAGCTCGAGACCGGCTCGTCGAAATTCGATCTGACGCTACTCCTCTCCGAGACGCACCACGGCATCGAGGGCATGATCGAGTACAACACCGATCTGTTCGAGGCCGCGACGATCCGGCGTCTGTGCGGGCACTATGCGATGCTGCTCGGGGCGATCGTGCGCGATCCCGATCAGCGCGTCTCTCAGCTCCCGCTGCTCAGCGACGTCGAGCGCCGGCAGGTGCTGGTCGAGTGGAACGACACGACGGTGGCGGACCCTGCGACGGACCTGTGTCTGCACCAGCTGATCGAGCGACAGGTGCGGCAGCGGTCAAACCAGGTTGGGGTGGTGTGGGGGCAGGAGCACCTGACCTACGGCGAGCTCGACCGCCGCGCCGGCCGGCTCGCCACCCAGCTGCGAGGGCAGGGGGTCGGGCCCGATGTGCTCGTCGGGCTGCTGGTGGAGCGGTCGCTGGACATGGTGGTGGCGCTACTGGGGATTCTCAAGGCGGGCGGGGCGTACGTGCCGCTCGACCCCGCGTTCCCCGCCGAGCGTCTCGCCGGGATCGTCGAGGACAGCGGGATGAGTGTGCTGGTCACGCACCGGGGGCTGGACCAGGCGCTGTCGCTTCGCGCCCCCCGCGTCGTCCGGCTCGAGGGTGACGGACAGGCCGGGGTGATTCCGGGCAGCGCTCACGCGGGCGCGTCGAATCCCGAGCCGCACAACCTCGCCTACGTGCTCTACACCTCCGGCTCGACCGGCAAGCCCAAGGGAGTGGAGATCCCCCATTCGGCGGTGGTGAATTTCCTGCTGTCGATGCAACGGGCGCCGGGATTCACGCCAGCCGACACGATGCTCGCCGTCACGACGCTGTCCTTCGACATCGCCGGACTGGAGCTGTTCTTGCCGCTGGTGACCGGCGGACGCGTCGTGATCGCCGGCCGCGACGACACGCTCGACCCCGCGCGCCTGATGGAGCGGATGCGCGACTCGGCGTGCAGCGTGATGCAGGCGACGCCGGCGTTGTGGCGGGCGCTGATCGCGGCAGGGTGGAGCGGGTCGGCGCGGTTGAAGGTTCTGTGTGGCGGCGAGGCCCTGCCTCCGGACCTGGCACAGGCGCTGCTCCCGCGCTGCGCCGAGCTGTGGAACATGTATGGCCCGACGGAAACCACCATCTGGTCGACCATCCATCGGGTCACCTCCGCCGACGGCCAGGTGCCCATCGGTCGGCCGATCGCCAATACCCAGGTCTATGTGCTCGACGCCCATCGCCAGCCCACGCCTCCCGGCGTGGCGGGCGAGCTGTACATCGGCGGCGCCGGCCTGGCGCGCGGCTATCTGCGCCGCGACGAGCTGACGCGGGAGCGCTTCGTCGCGAGCCCGTTCGCCCCGAACGCGCGCCTGTACCGCACCGGCGACCTGGCGCGCTGGCTCCTCGGGGGGGGCTTGGAGTGGCTGGGGCGGCTCGACCACCAGGTGAAGGTCCGCGGCTTCCGGATCGAGCCGGGAGAAATCGAGGCGGCCATCAAACGGCACCCGGCGGTCGGCGAGGTCGTGGTCGTCGCGCGCGAAGACGCAGGCGACAAGCACCTCGTCGCGTACTTCGTGGCGGCGCGTCCGCCCGCCGATCTGGTGGACCAGCTGCGCACACTGGTTCGCGCCGCCTGCCCCGAATACATGGTGCCCGCCTATTTCGTCCGCCTGGACGCGCTGCCGCGCACCGCCAACGGCAAGCTCGACCGCAAGGCGCTGCCCGCGCCGGACCTGGGCGCGACGGGGCCACGCGCGCAGCGGGTGGCGCCGCGCACGCCGACCGAACAGACGGTGATGGCCGTCTTCTCGGCCGTCCTGGAGCGGACCGATTTCGGTGTAGACGACAGCTTCTTCGATCTGGGCGGTCATTCCCTCATGGCAGCGCGACTCATGGCGCAGCTGCGCGCCGTGTCGGGCGTCGACCTGCCGCTGCGCAGTCTCTTCGAGTGCCCCAGCGTGGTGCAGTTGGCCGACGCCATCGACGCCGTGATGTGGTCGACCCGGCGCCACACGCCGATCGAGGTCGCCCGGCAGCGCGAGGAGATCGAGCTGTGACGCTGCAGCGTTTCCTCGCCGATCTGCGTGGTCGCGGCGTCCACCTCCACGCCGAGGGCGACCGCTTGCGCTGCACGGCGCCGCCCGGTGTGCTGACGCCCGAGCTGCGTGATCGGCTGCAGCATTACAAGAGTGAGATCCTGGAGCTCTTGCGAGCGGGCGAAGCGTTTGCGCGGCAGCAGCGCGCGATCGTGCCGCTGGAGCGACGCGGCACGCGCACGCCCGTGTTTGCGGTGGCCGGGCACAACGGCGACGTGTTCTGCTACCGCTCGCTGGCCCAGCACCTGGGCGACGACCAGCCCTTCTTCGGGCTCGAGCCGCCGGGGCTCGATGGCCAGAGCGAGCCGCTCAGGCGCGTCGAGGACCTCGCGGCGTACTTCGCGGAGCAAATGCGGGCGTTCCAGCCGAACGGCCCGTACATTCTCGCAGGCTTCTGCGCCGGCGGCACCGTGGCGTTCGAGCTGGCGCGTCAGCTGTCGCAGGGTGGAGCGAGCGTGCGCTTCGTGGCGCTGTTCGGCTGCCCCGATCCGACCTGGTATCGCCTCCCCTCCCAGCTCGGGCGGCGCCTGCGCCAGCAGGTGACGCGGGTCGCCGGGCACGCGCGGGCGTTCTGGTCGCTCCCGTGGCGAGAACTCGGCGGCTACATCGCCGAGCGACGGCGGCTGCGCATGGAGCGGCGTGAGGCCGCGCAGGCGGCTGCGCTCGATCTCGTGCTGGTGCGACGCGCCGCTGTCGAGCGCGCCACGATTGCGGCGATCCGTGGCTATCGGCCCAAGCCGTTCGGGGGCCGGCTGAGCCTGTTCCTTCCGTCCCAGCAGTGGCTGCCATCCGCGACGCCCGTGTGGGCGTCCCTGGCGCAGCGCACCGACGAGTACGTCGGGCCTCCCGGGTGCGACAACGACACCATGCTGCGCGAGCCCTTCGCAGCGCATTTTGCCGCCCTGTTCCGGCGCTGTTGCGCGGAGCAGGCCGACGCGTCCACCGGGCCATCCCCCCGCCCGGTGGGCGGGCCGCTTCTAGCCACCAGCGCGACCCATTAGATTTGCCACGGCCCGTGGTGGCTGTAGCTCAATCGGTTAGAGCGCCGGACTGTGGCTCCGGAGGTTGCGGGTTCAATTCCCGTCAGCCACCCTAACGACTAGACGCGCAGACGCCTAGACGCTCAGACGCCTAGTGGTTCTAAGATTTGAGGGTTTAGGTTTTCCTCGGCGTCTCGGCGTCTGTACGTCTAGGCGTCTAGCCTTTAGGTCCGTATCTCAATGGGTAGAGCACCGTCTCCAAGACGGCGGGTCCACGCGGGCCCGCCGTTCCTGTGCTCACGCAGGGTCGTCCAGGACCACCAAATACCCTCCAGGTGCTTCCCGGACCGGCA
This sequence comes from Gemmatimonadales bacterium, assembly GCA_035601235.1. Classification (GTDB taxonomy): domain Bacteria; phylum Gemmatimonadota; class Gemmatimonadetes; order Gemmatimonadales; family GWC2-71-9; genus AG41. Next base: position 11,540 of record DATNOR010000212.1, on the reverse strand, counting down.
AACATTAAGGTTGGGGGACACGATGATTGCTACTGATTCGCATACCGCCTGGCCGCCGCCAGGTCCCGGCGCAGTTCCTCTGCCGTTCGACGCGGACCGTAACCGGGGGTATCGCGCTGGATACGCCATCCCTCTTTCAGCGGGCCTGCGTCCACCGTATCGAAGCCGAACTGGTCAAGCAGACGGGTCACTCTCGTCTTGGCGTCGTTGTCGTTGCCAGCGATGACCAGCGCGCGACGATTCTTCGTTCCCGACGGCTGTCTGTCAGTCGTGAGAGCAGCGGCGTAAATATGGTTGAAGGCCTTGACGACCTTCGAGGTTGGCAGATGCGCCTGCAGCAGTTCGGCCGTGGTGGTTGACTCGTTGTCGAGCTCGGGGATATGGCCGTCCCGCTGAGGGTAATAGTTGTTGGTGTCGATGACGATCTTGCCCGCCAAGGGCTCGATCGGAACCTTCCGGTAGTTCTTCAGCGGCACCGAAACGACGACAATATCTCCAGCCTTTGCAGCGTCGACGGCGGTCGCCGCGCGGGCTCTTGGACCAAGGTCCGCGATGAGCGCGGACAACGTCTCCGGCCCGCGTGAATTGCTGATCACTACATTGTAGCCGTTTGCTACCGCGAGTCGTGCGATCTGACTTCCAATGTGTCCGGCACCGATGATTCCGATTGTCGTCGTGGTTTTGGCCATCGCGTTTCCTCGCCGTGAGGCGGGTCACTACGGTGAGGCGCGCTTGGAGCTTCCACCGTACCTACAAGGGGTGGCCTCACTCCTCCCTGGATCGGTCCTCAGTGAGACCGGTCCGCGCGGCACCCGCCTTTCCATCGCGTGTGTTCCCCTGCTTACCACCGGCGACGAGCGGCTGGAAGAGCGGTTCGTTCGTGAGTTCGTAGCCATCCAAATAGTAGCGGTAGGCGTGATACTCTGAACTTTCCCGCACGTCATTGAGAACCGCACCGATCACTCGTGCGGGGAGATTCCTGAGGATCTCGAGCTTGGCCTCCGCTATTGCCCGGTCGGTACGGCCCAGCCGCAGGACCACGAGCAGGCTCCCGGTCAGCATGGCCAGGAGTAAGGCATCTACGCCTGCTCCGAGCGGGGGGGTATCAACCACGATGACTCCGTAGCGCGAGCGCAGACTGGTCACAAGGTCGGCCATGGCAGCCGAGGCCATGAGCTCGGGCGCGTCGCGTCGCCGCGATCCGCTGGCAAGAAAGTCGAGGGACGGATAGGTCGTTGTTTGCACGGTCTGCTCGAGCGAGGTGTCGCCGACCAGCAAGTCCGTCAAGCCCGGCTGGCGGCGCAGCGTCAGCCCGCGGTGCAGCCTCCCACGCCGAAGGTCGGCATCGATCAGCAAGGTGCGACGATTCGCGCACGCGAATGTGAGCGCCAGGTTGGAGCTCACAAAGGACTTTCCATCTCCACTCCCGGGGCTCGTTACCGCCACCGCGACTGGCCCGGCCGCGCCATGCACGTTCAGTACGTTAAGCCTGATTCCGCGGAACGCCTCGACCACCGCGTCCGCGCCCTTCGGACCTATCTTGTCGCCGTTACTCGCACAGCGGGGCACGACGCCGAGGACTGACATGCCGAGATGCTCCACCTGCGCTCGGCGGTCAATCGAGCGACCGAAGTGGTCGGCCACGAAGGCACCTGCTCCGCCGAGCACGAGGCCAACGAGCAACCCGAGCGCGAGCAGTTGCGCCAGCCCGATGCCGGCAGGTTTGACCGGGCGGGCGGCGTGGTCAACGATCTCCACTTGCCCAGCGGTAACGGCCTCGGCGATCCGTGCTTTCTCGTACTCGACGCGCAGCTCATCCGCAACCTTTCGCGCGTTCTCGACGCGTTCCGTCAATCGCGCCTCCTCCGCGTCTTGCTGCAGGCTCCCCGTCCGCCGGGTCCGCAGGTCGTTGATCGCCGCGATGCGCCCGTCGAGTGAGGCGACTGTGCCTTGCATGCCGGCCTGCACCGCGCGGAGCAGCTTCGCTTCTGCAGACGAAATCAATTGATTGAGACGCGGTAGGTCCGGATGCGACGCCGAGAGACTGGTCAACGAGTCGCGCGCCTTCTCGTACTGGAACAACTGCGAGTTGAGCTGGACCACTGCCGGACTCGCCGCAACCCCGGGGATTGACAGAGCAGTTTGGACGGCTCTGCGGCTCGCGCCGCTGTCGCGGAGCGCTGTCAGCAAATCCTCGTCTGTCCGCCGCTCGGCGAGCAGTTGCTCCCGCTGCAGTTCGATTCCCGGGAGCTCGATCCGTTCCCGTCCCGGGGGCTCAGCCGAGCCGCCCGAACGAGCACGCCGCTGAAACTCCGTGAGGGTCCGCCGGGCAGCAGCCACGAGGGAGTCGTTGACTTGGAGCTGGGACTCGAGGAACTCGCGTCGCAATCTCGACTGTTGCTGCGCGGCGTCGGCGCTCGCGGCTCGGAAGACGTCGACCACGCGGTTGACGACCTCCTGAGCGCGGGCCGGGTCCTGCGCGGTATAGGCCACGTCGACGATGTCCGTGCGCAGTCGCGGTTTGACGCGAAGCTCATCGAACAGCCGGCTGATCGCGGCGTCGCGGCTGAGCACGCGCAGCAACCCGCGTCTCGTATCCGGCCGATGCGAGAGGGCGAACCGAACGTCCCCGACATCGACGACGGTGCCGTAGGCCGCACGGTGCAGCCCGGACGGCGTCTCGACGACAAAGCTGTCTTGGTCAAACGTCACGTGGAGCGACTCGGCCACCGCGTCCGCCGCAATGGCCACGTCCGTCACGAGACTCGCCGAGAACTTTCGGGGAAACATCCGCAGCGTCGGCATGCTGTCCACCACGGCTCCTGCGACCGTACGACTCTTTAGGAGCTCCACCAGCGACAACAGCGGATCGGCGAACCGCTCGTCCGCACTGGCTGGGTCCTCCACCACGCCGCCGGTCAACGCGCGCCGAGGATCTGACAAGCGAATGACCGCGACCGCGCGATACACCGGGCCCGTCACGTGCGCCGCATATCCCGCGGCCGCCACGGCGGCCGTCGCCACCCCGAGCACCAACCAGATGTGGCGACGCACCGTCGCGAGCAGGTCTTCCAGACGGACGGTGGCGGCCGGCGCCTCGAGCTCTGCTGGGTCCCGAAATGCGACCGACGCGCCGTGAGGGGTGTGCTCTTGCTCTGACATCGTCCGGCTCCGGCTCAGCGATATCGACTGTAGGCGAGGACGGCCGCCACCGCCGCCGTCAGACTGGCCAGGGGATACAGCACGTCCCGCAGGAAGTTCGAGTCGGAGCGACGCGCCACGAGCACCTGGTCACCGGAAGCAATCGGCAGTCTCTCATACCTCGAGTAATTCCTGGCCAGGTCTATCACCATCGCACTGTCTCGGCGGATCACATGGACCCGATCCAGCCGGCCCAACTCCGTTGGTCCGCCTGCTTGGGCGATTGCCTGAGCGAACGTGGTGCCCTGTGGCAGGCGATACAGGTTGGGTTGCCGTACCTCTCCTGCGACGGTGACTGCGAACAGGGGTTCAATGGCGAACTCTACGCCCTGCTCATAGGTGACGAGCAAGGCCCTCAACCGTTCCTTGACCACCGGCAATGGTACGCCCGCAACCTGCACTCGCTGGTACAGCGGGTGCACAACCGTGCTGTCGGGAGCGACTAAGAAGTCGCCGCTCAGCTCGGGGTGGCGCCACACGCTGAGCCGGAGCATGTCACCGGGTCGCAGAACGGGATCGCTGCGAGCCGCCTGCGCCGCTGCGGACGCGACGGGCGCAAGCAAGAGCGCAGCGACAGCCCAGCTACTCAGGTTCATCCTCCTTCTCCGCGTGAGAGGTCTCGGCGGCACCTGTTGAGGAGCCGCAAGGACCGTGCTTAGAGAACCGTCCCCGGCCACCCCAAGCGTGTGGCAGCGCCGCCACGATCAAGCAGGACTACGGAAGAGGCACAGCCTATGCGAGCAGCCGGCAGGGCCATGGGTAAGGCCGCATACGGTGCGCTCTGGTGCTTCGTCCTCGTCCTCCCCTGGGACGTGTTCGTGAACTTGCCTGTGGTGGGTTCCGTCCCGCGCATTGTCGGCCTCGTCGCATCGGCAGGCGGTGTGCTGTATATCCTGGCACGACGAAGCCTCACGCCATTGTCCTGGTTTCACATGTTCGCGGGGTTGTTTGTGCTCTGGGCTGGGGTAAGCAGCTTCTGGTCGATTGATCCGGAGGCGACGCGGACGCGTGTCATCACGTATCTCCAACTGGTCGTCTTGGTCTGGCTGATCTGGGAGATCGCGTGGTCGTCGGCCCGCCAACGGGCACTGTTTCAGGCCTATGTCGTGGGAGCGAGCGTCGCCGCGCTCGTCACGATCCACAACTTTCTCTCTGGCGCCCTGGGCCCCGAGACCGGTATCGCGCGCTTCACAGCGCTCAACCAAGACGCCAACGAGCTCGGCTTGACGCTCGCGCTCGGTCTTCCCATGGCGTGGTACGTGAGCCTGTCGCACCCCCACCGGCGCAGCGCATGGCTGTGGCGACTGTACCTCCCGCTTGGCATGACAGCAGTTTTCCTCACGGCTTCCCGCGCGTCGGTCCTCGCAGCGCTCGTGGGACTCTCGATCGTTCCGTTGACCCTCGGGCGGCTGCGGCTCAGGGCCAAAGCCGCGTTGTACGCCCTCGTTGCCGGATCGCTCGTGGTCGCGAGTAACGTCGTTCCAGAATCGTCTGTCGCACGCATCGCCAGCACCCGGGCCGACATCGAGGCTGGCCATTTCGGAGGCCGGGGGGCGATCTGGATGGCCGGCCTGGAGGTGGCGCGCGAGCACCCGCTGGTCGGCGTCGGCGCGGGAGCGTTCCAAGCAGCCGTCGAACCGACGATCCACGAGGAGATGGTAGCCCACAACGTCCTCCTCTCTGTCCTGGTCGAGGACGGTCTCGTTGGACTCCTCCTGTTTGTCGCGATGATCACGGCGGTGCTCGGGCCCCTGCGGCACCTGCCACCGGTCCAACGAAGGTTCTCCATCGTCCTGCTGCTCGCCCTCGCGCTCGGATCGATGTCGCTTTCCTGGGATAACCGCAAGCAGCTCTGGTTCGTGGTAGGCGCGCTCGCCGTGCAGGTCACACCGCGACCAGTGCAGAAGCGGCCTTCGTTCGCACGCGCCTCCACGCTGTAACCACGGAACGCAGCAGCTCACGCAGACCGCGCCGCTCCGGTCACACGATTGATACATTCGCAGCCAAACAACTTCTCCAGCGACGGCGTTCGGTCCACGCTGAGTTTCTGCAACGTGGCGACCTTCCGACATGCGACGCCGCGGCACATGACGCCGACGCGCAATGTAGCAGACCCGCAACTGCTACCTCAACGCGCACAAGCACTTAGCGATCTGCGCGCGCACGGTGTTTGCTACACAACGCGGGGCACATGACGACCGCGATCCGTCTCGATTCGGTTCTGTCTCTCTGGGCTCGCGCCCCGCAGCTTCACTGGGCGAGCAGGAATCGCCGCCGCCACTGGGCGCGCGATGTCGTGCGGACGCTCCTGCTCGGAATGTCGGACCTGGGCACCGTTGTGTCGGTGCGCGCACTGATCCAGGTCGTTCAGGATCACGCGGTTCTGAGCGACAGACTAGGCGTGCTGTTGAGGGCACTGATTCCACCCGGTACCCTGGGCGGCTGGCAGTTCGCGGTCGCCTGTCTGCTGGCGTTGACGATTACGGGGGCGTACGGGCGCCGCGGTCGGGGTCGAGACCAGGGCCGAATCATCGGGGCCGTGGCCGTTGCCGCGCTGATGATGCTGTACCCGCAATTGTGGGCGCGGTCCGCCGACGCCGTCGCGATGCGCCTGGCAACCGTCATTGCCGGGTTCACACCGGCCTTGCTCCTGTCGCGGACGTTGACTGAGAAGCTCATCAGCAGAGTGGTTCCCAGCCTTGTCCCGAGCCGCGTCGTGCTGGTTAGTGGCGGCGCGAGTGACTGGATCGATCCCGCGCTGCTTGGCTCCGGTCCGGACGCGCGATTTCACATCGTTGCGACCGTGGCGACGAACAGGGGTTCGTCGCGCCGCGCGCTCCGTGAGCTCCCCAGGGTGATCGACGATACTGGCGCCGATTCGATTCTCATTGCCGGTCCCCTGGCGGATCGCGATTTCGCGTTCGTGGTCGACACGGCGCTGGCGAGCGGCTGTCGGCTGCTCGCGGCTCCGCGCACCGCGCGCGTCGCCGGCGTCGACCCACGGGTGGTTTGGGAGGAGGGCGCCTCTCTGGTGGAGCTGACTGCACCGGCTCTCCACGCATGGCACTTGGCGGCGAAGCGGGTCCTGGATGTCTGCCTCTCCGCCCTCGCCCTGGTGTTGCTGAGCCCCGTGTTCGCCATCCTTGCCGTGCTCGTCAAATTGGAGTCTCAGGGCCCGGCGATCTTCGGGCATTGGCGGCTTGGTGCGGGGGGACGGATGTTCCGGTGCTACAAGTTTCGATCGATGCGGCAGCATGCCGAACAAGTGCTGCAGATCGATCCTCACTTATACCAGCTCTACGTCGACAACAACTACAAGTTGCCCCCGCACCTGGACCCTCGGCTGACCGGGATCGGGACCGTGCTGCGGAAATACAGCCTGGACGAGTTACCTCAACTCTTCAACGTCCTGGTGGGAGACATGTCCCTGGTGGGCCCGCGGCCGATCGTGGCCGACGAGCTGGACCATTACGGCGGGACCGCTGCCTTGCTGCTCTCGCGCAAGCCGGGCCTTACGAGCAACTGGGCGATCAACGGTCGCAGCGACGTCAGCTATCCCCAGCGCGCGGACCTGGAGCTCGCCTACCTGCGGCAATGGTCCCTGCGGAACGACGTCCGGATCATGTTGCGGACCGTTCAGGCCGTCGCGCTTAAGCGTGGTGCCTATTGATTCCCGGTGACGACCGCGCACTCGGTGTTGTTCGGACTCATCCTGGTATCGGGAATCTGGTCGGCCTACACGTTCCTGTTGTATCCGGCAGCCCTTCGGCTGCTCGCCCGGTTCCGTCATTCCCGCCAGCCGCCTCCCGCTCGGCACGCCTGCCCCGACGAGCTCCCGCGCGTAGCGCTGGTGATCTCGGCATATAACGAGCAGGCGGTAATCCGTGCCAAGCTCGAGAACTCGATCTCGATAGATTATCCGGCTGCACAGCTCGGCATCTGGGTTTCGTCAGACGGATCGAGCGATGCGACGTGCCCGATCGTTCGCGAGTTTGCTCGCGCCAACGCGCGTGTCAGGCTTATGGCTCACGCCGTCAATCGCGGAAAGACGGCCGCGCTGCTGGAAACCGTCCGGGCCCTTCCCGAGAGTATCGATGTGGTGGTCTTCTCGGACGCCAACAGCATGTATCGGACGGATGCCATCCGGCGTCTCGTCTCCCACTTCGCAGACCCCGAGGTGGGGTGCGTCGCCGGAGAGCTTCGCTACCGAACGCGGTCCGGTGAAGGCGCCTATCGGTCCTACGAGAATCGCATCAAGCGCGCTCAGAGCCAGCTAGGGGTCCCGGTCGTCGCCGAGGGGTCGATCTTCGCGATCCGTCGGTCCCTGATGCCGGATCTGCCGAGCGATTCATTGGAAGACATGGTGATTCCGCTTCGCATCGCGAGCGCCGGATACCGTGTCGTCTATGAGCCCGAGGCGGTGTCGGAAGAGGTGTTCGCCCTCTCCCTGGCCGCACAGTGGAAGCGTCGGAGACGTATCGTCAACCGGGCGCTGCGGGCGCTCGCGTCGATTCCGGAAGCTCGGAACCCATTCCGGGGAGGGTGGACGGCGTTTCATTTCTGCTCGCACCGGCTCATGCGCTGGTTCTCGCCATTCTTCCTCCTTGCCGGTTGGACGAGCCTGCTCACCCTCGGCTTCACGGACGCCACGGCGAGTGCCGCGGCGCGGGTCCTGGCCGGGGGAACCGCGGTCGCAGTGCTGCTGGGCGCGGTCATGGAGTGGCGCGGGTCGGGTCCGCGCATGATTCGCCTGGTGGGCGCCTTCGCGATTTCTAACAGCGCCATCCTGGCGGGGGCCCTGAGCGTGCTGTTCCGGGTGAAGGTCGTGCGCTGGAGCCCCGAGCGCCGCTGAGGTCGCCGCGGACTGTGGCGGCCGCGCTGTGGCGTCGGTGCACATGCGCCATTGGCAGTCTCCAGTTGAAGAGTTACCGCGGCCAAAACCCCGCCCACGGCAGGCGGCCCCCCTCTTGCTGAACAGGCCTGTGCGATGTGTGGAATCGTCGGAGTCGTACGCTCAGACCCGGCCCGTCCGGTCCCGTCGGCCCTGCTTCGGGGGCCAGAGACGAAGGCGTCTACCTGCAGGACGTGGAGGCCGGGCCCGGCATGATGAACCAGCGTCCCAGCCTGCTGTTCTTGTGCCAGACGCTGCCATATCCCCCCGATTCGGGAGTGGCCATCCGTTGCCTCCACCTGTTGCGGCTGCTCGCTCGCACGTTCGATGTGTCGGCGCTGTGTTTTTCGTCTCACAAGGGTGGGGCGGTCCCGCAAAATGATCTTCCCGAGCGACTGGACACGCTTCAGCAACTGGCCGACGTCAAGGTCGAGGTATTCCCCGTCCCCCAGGACCACAGCGTCTGGCGCCTCGCCTGGGATCACGTGCGGAGCGTCAGCCGCAACCGGGTGTACACCGCGTTTGTCTATGACTCCCCGACGCTCACAGCCCGACTTGTCCACCTGCTCCGGGCGCGTCGCTTTGACGTGATACACGTCGATTCGCTCAAGTTGTGTCGCTACCTGCCCCTCCTCGGCCGCGTACCGCTGGTCTGCGGCCATCACAACGTGGAGTCTGTACTGCTGCGGCGCCGGGCCCTGGTCGAGCAAGCCCCGTGGCGCCGGGTGTACCTCGGCCACCAGGCGCGATTGATGGAGCGCGAGGAGCAACGCTGGTGTCCGCGCTGCGATCTCAACATCCTCGTCTCGGAAGCGGACCGTCTGATGCTCCAGCGTAGCGTTCCCGGAGCGACGTGTGCTGTCATCCCCAACGGTGTCGATGTTGAGACGTTCCGGCCAAGCTCGGGCAGCGAGCAGGGGATCGTGTTCGTCGGCGAATCCACGTGGTTCCCAAATCGCGACGGGATGCAGTACTTCTGCGACGAGGTTCTGCCGAGGATCCGAGCAACCGGCGAGACGGCACCGGTCCGGTGGGTCGGGCGTGCTTCCGACGCATTGCGTCACACGTACCGCGATCGCTACGACGTCGAGCTCACCGGCTACGTGGCCGACGTCCGCCCATACGTGCGGGATGCCACCTGCTACGTCGTGCCGCTGCGCGTCGGCGGCGGCACCCGGCTGAAGATCCTCGACGCTTGGGCGATGGGGAAGGCCGTGGTGAGCACGTCCGTCGGCTGCGAGGGGCTCGCGGCCGAGGACGGTCGTAACATCCTCATCCGGGACGACCCCGACGGCTTCGCGCAGGCGGTGTGTGCCGTGTTGCGGGACGCTGCATTACGCCAGCGGCTCGGGGCGGGAGGGCGTCGTACGGTCGAGCTGCAGTACAGTTGGGAGCGGATTGGCGAGTCCGTGTTGAGTTTGTACGGCTCGCTGTGCGAGTCGAGGGGCGGCGTCCGCGTTCAAGGATCCCAGGGCGCTGCCCACGGCTGTGACGGCGAGGCGGGTCGCCTAGAAAGCACACCGCGGCGTGAGGCGTGACCAGACTTCCGGGTCACGTGTCGCAACCTGTTCTCGGCTGCCGTTCGTCTCTGGGACGACATTCGCCTCCCGGAACTCTTGCGCTTCTGAGACCGGAGCCCCATTTTGTGGCCGTTGCGCCGATGCCTCAGTGCTTTGTGAGGGCATCAGCCTGAAACGTTCGCTGCTCAGAGCAAACCCGCCGAAAGGCGGTGACGCAGAGCTAAGGGGACTAGGGCGACCAACGGTCGCATGTCAGCCCGGCCGCCAGCGACTCGAGAGGTGTTCGAGTCTCTGGCGGCCGTTTCGTTTCTCAGGTAATAGCACAATCGCAGTACGGTAGGAACGCACCCCTCTCTAGGGGGAGCGCGACAAAGGCAAACCCGGCGAAAGCCGGCGACGCAAAGCTCCGAGGCTACCGCACGCCGTCGCGTGCCACGCCAGTCGGGCTACCGAATCTCCCGGGAGGGGTTATGTGTTTTCGGGTCACGTGTAATTGGGCAGCCCCGGCGTGGGCGGTTCGGCCGACGCCATGACGTTCAAGTACAAGCTGTCGCGCCGACTGGCGCTGCTCAAAGACCGATGGGTCCTCCTCTCAGTGACGACGCACGCCGCCGCCCTGGCGGTCTGGGCGTGCGAGCGTCCCGTCACCGGCCCGCAAGCGCCAAACAGCCCCGTCGTCCGGATCGTCACCCTTCCCGACTCGGTCACACTCAATCCCAGCGACATGCGGCAATTCGTCGCGTACGGTCGCACACAGGCCGGCGACAGCGTTCCCGTCGCGGTGAGCTGGAGTGCGTCCGGGGGCACGATCACGGGTGGCGGGCTCTACACGGCGGACACCGTCGCCGGCAGCTATACGGTGACGGCGACGGCAACCTCCCCGAGTACCGCGGTCTCCGGTAGTGCGGTGGTCAAGAACCCGGGCCCCCTATCACAGATCGTGCTGAATCCGACGACAGCCTTCGCAGTCGTCGGAGGAACAGTGCAGTTCACGAGCTATGGGAAAAGGAAGAACGGCGACAGCGTGGCGGTAAGCGTCGTATACGCCGCCACCGGTGGCAACGTCTCCGCGACGGGGCTCTACACCGCCGGGCGGAGCTCTGGATCCTACAGCGTGATCGCCAGTCAGAGCCGTGGCACGCTGGCCGACACCGCACTCGTCTCTATAAGTGCCGTGCCTGTGGCGTCGGTGACGGTGAGCCCGGCCGCAGCGAGCTTGACAGCCGGCCAGACCGTCCAACTCGCCGCCGTAACCAGGGATTCGGCTGGAAACGTTCTCACCGGCCGGACCGTGACCTGGACGACGACCAACAGCGGGGTCGCGACTGTGTCGGCCACTGGTCTCGTCGCGGGCGTCGCGACGGGCTCGGCCACGGTGACCGCGAACAGTGAAGGCAAGAGCAACACGGCGGCTGTGACCGTAACCACGTCCGTGACCAACCCCGGGACCGTGACGGATCTGGCGGTGGTGGGCGTGGCCGACACGGGGGTGACCCTGGCGTTCACGGAGGTGAGCGACGGCAGCGGCCAGCCGGCGAGCTATGACGTACGCTACCAGGTGGGCACGATCACCTGGGGCGGCGCGGCGTCGAGCGTGTCCCCGGGCACGTGCGCCACACCAGTCGCGGGGACCGCGATCGGGGCCAAGCGCACCTGCACCGTGCTGGGCCTCACCCCGGCCACCGCGTATCAGTTCCAGCTGGTCGCGTTCCGGGGTACGCTGGCCCTGAACGCCGTCTTCGGGGGGCTCTCGAACATCGTCGGGGCGACCACGACCGGATCCGTAACCGGCAGTGGCGCGCCGCAGCCCGGGCCGTCGGACCCGATCATCTTCCAGGACGGCTTCGAGAGCGGGGACCTGAGCAGCTGGACCCAGGACCCCAGTGCCGGCCGCTACAGCCTCTCGACCGATCCGGCGCGGGTGCACG
>DATNOR010000211.1:0-11802 GCA_035601235.1 Gemmatimonadales bacterium | reverse complement strand
TGTCGAGCAGTCCGTCGCCGTTCACGTCGGCCAGGGTGACGCCGGTGGTCCAACCCCGGCTGTGCAGCCCGGCCTCGGCGGTGACGTCGCGGAAGCGGAACTTGCCCTCGTTCAGGTACAGCCGGGTGCCGCCCTGATTCGCGGTGAGCACGATCTCGGGCAGGCCGTCGCCGGTCAAGTCGCCGAGGGCGACGCCGCCGCCATTGTAGTAATTGCGATAGGTGAAGACGTTCAGGTCGTGCGTGTCCGTGAGACGATTCTCGAAGCGGACGCCGGTGTAGCTCGAGGGTAGCAGGGTGAACAGATGGCCGTCGGCGGGAGGCGGGGCCGGGGCGGAGGCCGCCGAGCAACCGGCCAGGAGGCAGAGCGCGGGTAGAAAAACGTGTAGGGGCGCAGCCTGCTGCGCCCCTACACGATCGCCCACAACCTCCACAACCTCCAGAACCTTCCGGGTCAATACCCGGGATTCTGCGTGAGGAGCGAGTTCGCGTCGATCTGCGACTGCGGCACCGGCATCAGGACGTAGTAATCCGGCCGAGCCTGCTTGCCTCCGACGAGCGACGGGTCGTCCGTCCGGTTGGTATATCCGCCGAACCGGATCAGGTCCTGCCGCCGCTTGCCTTCGCCCAGCAATTCGAACAGCCGCTCCTTGAGGATCACCGAGCGATTCACTGTGAGGAGCGGCGCTGCGACGGTGTCGCGGCGCCCCCGCAGGGCGTTGAGCAGTGTCAGCGCCGTAGGCGTGTTCCCCAGCTCGTTCTCCACCTCGGCCTTGATCAGATACATCTCGCCCAGGCGGAACCAGGCGTAGTCGTTGCCGCTGTTCTGCGCCACGTGGTTGGGGTCGGCCGGCCACTTGTAGATCCGCCCCCCCTCCCCTTCCGTCGCCGAGCGGATGTTGTGAATCGTATCGGTGAAGACCAGGCGGTGAGTGCTCTCCCAAATGGGACCGTAGTTATCGGGGGCGCCCCCGGCGCACCCGGGTCGTACACAAGCCGGCGCGCCGTTCAGCACGTCGCTCTGCGGTCCGATCAGGACCACCCGCCGCCGCTTGTCGGTCGAGTCGAACGCGTTGTAGGTCTGCGCTTGGATCGCGAACCCGTTCCAGGGCGTGAGCGGGGCGTACTGGTTGTAGTGCAGAATCGCCATGGCGTAATCGAGCCCCAGGCCGTCCGCGGCGATGAACTTGACGACGAAGATGTTCTCGGGCGACTTGTCGTTGTCGGCGCGGAAGTTCTGGGGGAACGAGTCGGCCAGCCGGTAGTTGGGGGAATTCAAGAGGCGCGTGGCCGCGGAATCGGCGGCCAGGCACGCATCCTGCCCCCCGCTGACCGTCACGCCCGTGCAGGAGTTGTATCCCGTGGCGTTGATCCCGCCCGCGGCACCGTCCTTGGTGAACACGCCGGCGTTCAGGTACATGTTGGCCAGAATCGCATCCGCGCCGCCCCGCGTGAAACGTCCGTTGTCCTCCACGGGACGCGTGGCGGGGAGCCCCGAGTCGCGCGCCGCGATCAGCTCCTTCTCGATGAAGTCGAACACCTCGCGGCGCGTGTTGCGGGGATGCTTCCCGAGCTCCGTCGTGGTGACGATCGGCACGCCGCCGAAGAAGTCCATCAGGAGGTAGTAGTAGAAGGCGCGGAGGGCCCTGACCTCCGCGATGATCGACGCTTTGTTCGCGAAGGTCGTGTTCTGCACCGCGCTGAGGAATAGGTTGGCGCGCGCGATGCCGGCGTAGGGGTTGTTCCAATCCCCGTTGAAGAAGTTGCTGGTGGCTATGCTGGTCGGCGTCCAGGTCATGTTGTGCAGGTCGATCCACTGGCCGTTGTCGTTCCAGTCCTGGCCGCGGATCGGCGTGACCATCTCGTCCGTGGTGATCTCGTTCACGTCGTACCAGCCGCCTTCCGGCGTCGTGGTCCGCAGCTGCGCGTACACGCCGGCGAGGGCCGCCAGCACCTCTGCCTCGTTGCCGAAGAAGTTGCTGGTCGAGATGAGACTGGGCGGCGTCTCATCCAGGTTGGTGCACCCCTGCAGCGGCAGCAGCAACGCCACCAGCCCCGCCGCTCCGATCGACGCCTTCACAAAGAATCGCTTCATGGGACCAGAGCCTCCTCAGAACATGAGACGCAGGCCACCCGTCACCGTGCGGGGCCGCGGATACGTGAGATAATCGATGCCACGCACGGCCGTTCCGGTGCCTGAGAACACTTCGGGGTCGAGGCCCGAGTACCCGGTCAGGAGCACCAGATTGTCGGCCGAGACATACAGCCGCGCGCTGCGCGCCGAGCGCGTCAGCACTGGCAGGTCGAGATCGTACGACACCGTGATGTTCTGCAGGCGCGCGAACGTGCCGCTCTCGATCCAGCGCGACGAGAAGATCGCCGGCTCGTGGATGCCGGTCGGATCGGTCACGGCGTCCCGCAGGAAGTTCTTGCCCTGGAGCGCGTTCCCCTGCGTGGCGTACACCAGCGCGCTGTTGTTGAACACTTTCCCGCCCACCGACGCCCGCACCAGGAAGGAGATGTCGAACTTGCCCCAGTTGACCTGATTGTGGAACCCCAGGGTGAAGTCGGGATTGGCGTTGCCGATCTCGCGGTAGTCCGGGCCATTGGGCGCGAGCCCTGTCGTGGTGCGCCCGTTGGAGCACGTCGGCGTCACCGCCGTGGTGCAGAAGAACACCTGCTTCCCTGAGCTATCGATGCCCAGGAACACCGGGCCGAAGAACGTGCCGAGCGGGGAGCCTGGGAAGAGGCGCTCGGCGTTCACACCGCTCTGCCCCTGACCGCTGACGGGTCCGGTCGCGAAGCCCGTGGAGGTGGCCAACTCGGTCACTTTGTTGCGCTCCGCAGCGAACACGACGCCGGAACGCCAGACGAGACCCGGGTGCGAGACGAGAACGGCGTCCAGCGAGACCTCGAGGCCGTTGTTGTGCAGCCTGCCCACGTTGATGAGCTGCTGGGACGCGAGCGCCGGCTGGGGCACGTCGATCGTCAGCAGCAGGTCCTTGGTGTTCTTGACGTAGTACTCGACGCTCCCCGACAGCCGGTTGCTCAACAGGCCGAAGTCGACCGCCGCGTTGACCTGCGACGTCTGCTCCCACTTGAGGTTCGGGTTGCCGTTGCTGTTCGGCGTGACTCCGGCGTGCGGCACGTCGCCCCACGGGTAGGCAGCACCACTGCCACTGGTGAGCGTGATCAGCGACGTATACGGATTGACGCCCGGGTTGCCCTGCAGCCCCCAGCCGACCCGCAGCCGCAGGTCGGAGAACGGCCCGCCCTGCAGAAACTTCTCCTGGCTGAGACGCCACGATGCGGACAGGGCCGGGAAGAGCCCCCACTTGTGCCCGACCGCGAACTTGGACGAGCCATCGTAGCGCAGCACGCCCGTCAGGAAGTAGCGGTCCTTGAACCCGACGTTGGCCCGCCCGAAAAAGGAGACGAGCCGAAACTCGTAGGCGCTGTCGCTGGCGTTTCTGGTGATGGCGGCACTGAGATTGTTGAAGCCGTACGTGTCGGTGAAGAACCCGATTCCCTCGGCCTGCACCCAGTTGCTCCTGAACTTGCTGTACTCGTACCCACCCACGACGTCGAGGCTGGTACCGTCGCCGACCTGGCGCTGGTACGTGAGCTGCGTCTGGATCGTCTGGGTGGCGTTATCGAGGTTCTGCTGCTGCGCCAGCCCGTTGCCCAACGACACGCCCACCGGGCTCGCGTTGGGGTAGTACTCCTGCCGGTCACCGCTGGAGTGGTCCAGCCCGAGGTTGACACGCGCCGTCAGTCCCGTCGCGACGTCCAGATCGGCGCTGGCGTTGGCGAGAGTGCGGGTCGAGTGGCCGACGTCGATGAGTTGATTCGCCATCGCCACCGGGTTGTGCACCGAGCCGACGGGATCGTAGTAGTGCGTGCCGAGCGAATCGGTGAACGTGATCGGCTGGGTCGGGTTGAAGACGGCCATTTGCTGGAACACGCCGCCCTGGAAGCCACCCTGGTTCTCGTAGGTGAGGTAGGTGTTGTTGACGCGCGAGGTCGTCACGTTGACCCCGATCCGCAGCCGGTTGTTCAGATCCGAGTGGGTGGCGCTCAACCGGCCCTGAATCCGCTCGAGACCGGTGGACAGTGTCACGCCCTCCTCTTTCGCGTAATTCATCGAGGCGCGATAGCGCGTGGCTTCGTTCCCGCCCGAGAAGGCGAGGTCGTGATTGTGCGTCACGCTGGTCCGCGTGATGGCGGACGCCCAGTCGGTGTTGGCCGGGCCCAGTGAGACGAGCGAGGGATCCAGGGCGTTGAAGGTGGCCGCCGAGTCCGCGAAGTGCTTTGTGAAAACGGTGTCTGTCGGCCCATGCCTCCCGTTGAAGGCGGTCGAGTCGTTGCGCCAATCGGTAACCCTGCGCGCAACGAACTGGCGGTACTCCGCGCCGGTGAGCAAGGGCAGGCGCTTCGCGGGACTGGCCGCCGCCACGTAGCCGTCGTACTCGAACGTCGGGCCGCCGCTCGTTTGCCCGCGCTTCGTCTCGATCAGGATCACGCCGTTCGACGCGCGGCTGCCGTAGATCGCCGTCGCCGCTGCGTCTTTCAGAATGGTAATCGACGAGATGTCGGCCGGGTTGAGCAGGTTCAGCGGGTTACGGGCGAGCATCGGGTCGCCGAACACCCCCATCGCCTGCGGCTCGGTCGCCACATTGTTGATCGGAACACCGTCGACGACGTAGAGCGGGTCGTTCGTGGCACCGCCAACGCCGATCGAGCTACCGCCGCGGATGAGCACCTGTCGCCCGGCACCAGGTTCGCCGTTGTTCTGGCTGATGTCCACCCCGGCCGCCCGGCCTTGGATCATTTGGTCGACGTTGGTCTGCACGCCGCGGTTCGCGGCGGCGGCATCGACTGTGGAGACCGATCCCGTGATGGCCTCACGACGTTGCGTCCCGTATCCCGTCACCACGACCGGCTCGAGAATCGCCGCAGCCGGAACCAGCGCGAGGTTCACCGTGGCCGCGCCACCCGCCGTGACGGTGACCTCCTGGAATTGGGACCCGTACCCGATGCGGGTCGCGCGCACTCGTTGCGTGCCGGCTCTGACGCCCGTGACCCGGAAGGTGCCGTCGTTCCTGCTGAGGTCACGAAGCGGGGTACCGGGAATGGCCACTTCAACGTTGGCCAGGGGTTGCTGGGTCGTCTGGTCGATGACCTTCCCAGCGATGCTGCCGGTGGAATCCTGCGCGCTGAGGGGGACCGCCAGGAACAGACCAGCGACCAGCGCGGGAGCGAGGTGACGGACAAGTGTCATACGTCTATGCCCTCTACCGATGGGAGTGAAGTGCCGCCGTCGCTTGATTTCTCCCCCTATCCTTCCCCGGAACCGGGACTTGTCAAGGACCCTCCACCGGCTGGTTGCGCCACGGCCGAGACCATGTTATCATGACCAGTATTCATGATCACATGATCTTCTATCATGAGCGCAAAGCGACGGGTCAGCGAGCCGGTGCAGGTATATCTCGACGCCGTCGAGCGTCAGCGCCTCGAGCGTCTGGCGCAACACCTCGGCGCTACGAAGTCCGACGTCCTGCGTCGCGCCCTCGAGGCCCTCGAGCGCCAGACATCTGACCCGGACGCTCATCCAGCACTGCAGATCATCGGCCTGGCGGACCGACCGCAGGCCGGTGGTCCCGCGTACGACGTAGCTCGCGACCACGACCGTTTCCTCGCCGACAGCGAGGAAGCGAGCTGGGGACGGGACCGAGGTGGCCGGCCGCCCCGCCGCCGTGCCCGCTGAGATCTTCGTCGATACCGGTGCGTGGTACACGATGGCGCTGCGCCGCGATCCAGCCCACGGCTCCGTGGCCGGAGCACTGCGCGAGCACATCCAGCGTGGCGCGCGGGTGGTCACCACCAATCTGGTGGTCGCGGAGACCCACGCCCTACTCCTGCGGCGCACCGGCCGAGGCGCCGCGCTCGCCTTCGTCGGCCAGGTCGGCCGGCCGCCGAATCTCGTCGTGTACGACACTCCAGAGCTTGATCGTCGGGCCATGGTCGACTGGCTCGAGCGCTACGTCGACCAGGACTTCTCGTTGACGGACGCCGTGAGCTTCGCGGTGATGGCCGAGCGTCGGATCACGGACGCGCTGACGCTCGACAGCCATTTCGCGACGGCGGGGTTTCGGATGGTGCCGTAACGGCGGGCGCCGCGCCCAACCTCACTTCGCGTCGTATCCGGCGTATTCCCCGCGCTGATACACGTTCCCCTTGTACTCCTGGTCGGCGTGGATCCCGACCTTGGAGCTGTAGTACGCCCGAACCGTCCAGCCCTTGAGCTGCTGGAAGAAGTGCTCCGCCGGGGTTTTCGGGTCGTGCTCGGCCGCCGCGATCTTCGTGAGCAGGGCGACCCGTTGCGCGGGCGAGCTCTGCATGAAGGCTTTCCCGTTCGACTCTTGCGACACGGCGTCGACCGCGGCGAGCCCGGAGTGCCACTTGGCCTGCTGGTCGGTATCAAGGGACTCCGAAAGACGAAAATCGATGTAGGTCGCCACACCGGCGATGCGCGCACCAGGAGAATGCGGGTCGGTCGGGATGATTAAATCGGACAGCTCTTCGAGCAGCGCGAATTCGGGCGCGGTGAAAAACTTCGGGGCGCCGAGCAGAACGGGAGCGGCCGGCGTGGCCGCCGTTACCGGGGCGGGCGTGAGCAACGGCGCGGCCAGCGCGGCCGCGGTCACTTCCAGCATTTCGCGACGCGTGACTGTCATAGGTTCCCTTTCTTGAATTCGCCCGCCAGATACTCGCAGGAGCGCCACGCCAGCGCCATGATGGTCCACGTGGGGTTCTGGCACGACGCGCTCACGTGACTGGAGCCGTCGACGACAAACAGATTCTTCACGTCGTGCGACTGCTGGAACTGGTTCAGCACCGAGGTCTTGGGATCGCTCCCCATCCGCGCCGTGCCCAGCTCGTGAATCGACCATCCTTCCGTGAGCATCTTATCGTCCGTGCCCACGACCTCGATCCCCGCCTCCTCGAGCATCTCCCGCCCCGCGACCGCCATGTCTTCGCACATCTTCTTCTCGTTGTCGCCGAACTGATAATGGAAGCGGAGCACTGGAATCCCCCAGGCGTCTTTCTCCTCGGGATCCAAGTCCATGTAATTCTCGTAGCGCGCCAGTACCTCGCCGAACCCGCCCAGCCCGATGAACGCGCCGGCGTGGTCCCGCACGTCTTTCTTGAATTGCGCGCCGAACCCTTGAGTCCCGAAGGCATTGCCCGGGAAAATCGAAAACCCGCCGCTTCCCTCGAAGCCGTAGCCGCGCACGAAACCCGGCTGACGGTCCTTGAGGTTCCGGAACCGCGGGATGTAGAACCCGCCCGGCCGGCCGTCATCCAGCGTGGGCGGCTTGCCGATCATGTCCTTCACGAGCCCCGTGACGCCGGGGCCCATCACGTGCTCGCAGAAGTTGTGGCCCACGTGCCCGCTCGAGTTCCCGATCCCGTTGGGATGCTGCGGCGAGCGCGACAACAGCAGCAGGCGTGCCGATTCGAGCGTGGACGCCGCCACGATCACGACCTTCCCCTTGGCTTCGTACGACTTGCGCGTGCCGCTGTCGACGAACCCCACGCCGCGTGCCTTCCCGGTATTGGGGTCGACCAGCACCTCGTGCGCGATCGAGTTGGTGCGAATCGTCAGGTGCCCGGTGTCCATGGCCGGGTAGATCAAGCCGGTCGGCGAATCGAACGCGGCGTGGATGTCGCAGCCCCCGGGCCGCCGGTCGCACGCCCCGCGGCCATAGCACTTGCTGCGGTACTTGTTGTGCTTCAACCCATCGGTCGTCACGCCGGCGCGGTACGGCGTCAGCACGCGCCCCATCTTCTTGAGGCTCTCGCGCAGCCGTACCTCCCCAAATGACAGCTTGTTGGGGCGCTGAAACAGGCTGTCCGGCAGGTGCGGCAGGTTCTCCTTCACGCCGGAGATGCCGAGGTAGCGGTCGACCTTGTCGTAGTACGGCTCGATGTCGGCGTAGGAGATCGGCCAGTCGTCGCCGTAGCCGTCGTGCGTCTTGGCCTTGAAATCGAAGTCGGAGAGCCGTAGGGCGAGCCGACCCCAAATGTTCGTCTTGCCGCCCAGCGCGCGGGCGCGCACCCAGGCGTATTTCGTGCCGCTATAGGGATGGTCCTTCTCGTCCACGAGAATGTTCTTCACGTAGTCCGAGCCCCCCCAGCCGCCGACGTACGACATCACATGTTTGAACGTGCTCCCCTTCGCGTAGGGCGGCGTCCGGATCGTGTACTCGTTGAACGACAGCGAGTGGTATCCGGGAGGCGCATCGCCGCGGCGGGGGTGATCGTAGGGCCACTGCATTGACCGGAGCTCCTGCTCGATCGGCAGCTTCTTGCCGGCCTCGAGCATGAGCACGTTCATGCCTTGCTCGGTGAGGACGTGGGCGGCCATGCCGCCGGCCGCGCCCGAGCCCACGACGACCGCGTCGTAGGTCTTGGACAGGTCGACTTCCTGAGAGAGCGGCGGAGGTGTCTTCACCAAGGTCATCTGGGCCTTCCTTCTGTCTCTGTCTGGAGGCGTGACGGATGGTGCCCAAACTGCGGGCGATAGGCGCACCAGCGCAAGGTCAGGGCGCTGCGTACCTTTTGCCCGATATGAAACGCCAAACCCTCGCCGCCTTCGTCCTGTTGTGCGCCCCCATGCGGCTCGCCGCGCAGACCCGCGCGTTCACCCACGCCGATACCCTGCGCGGCTCCTACACGACCCCCGCACGAGCGTGGTGGGACGTGACCTTCTACGACTTGCGCGTCGCCATCAGCCCGACCGACTCGAGCATCCGGGGATCGAACGGCATCTCGTACCGTGTGCTCCAACCCTCGAGCGAGATGCAGATCGACCTCATGATCCCGCTTGAGGTCGACAGCATGGCGCAGGACGGCCGCGCCGTGCCGGTCCGGCGCGACGGGAACGCGTTCTTCGCCAAGCTCGCAGCGCCGCAGCCTGCCGGCGCGGCCAAGACCATCACGGTTTTCTATCACGGGAAGCCCCAGCCCGCCAGGCGACCGCCCTGGGATGGCGGCTTCACCTGGACCAGCGACAGCCTGGGCCGCACCTGGGTCGTGACCACCGACCAGGGGCTCGGCGCGAGCGTGTGGTGGCCCAACAAGGACACGCAGGCGGACGAGCCGGACAGCCAACGCATCGCCCTCACCGTGCCGGCTGGCCTGATCGACGTGTCGAACGGGCGGCTGCGCCAGACCAGTCACAACGCCGACGGCACGACGACGTACGAGTGGTTCGTGGTGAACCCGATCAACAATTACGCGATTGCCGTGGCGGCCGGCAGCTACGCGCATTTCAGCGATACGCTTCAAGGCGAGCGCGGGCCGCTGACGCTCGACTTCTGGCCGCTCGACTATCACGTGGACCCCGCGCGGCGCCAGTTCGCCCAGGCCCGGTCGATGCTCCAGTGCTTCGAGCACTGGTTCGGGCCGTATCCCTGGTACGAAGACGGCTACAAGCTGATCGAGGTGCCGCACACGGGGATGGAGCATCAGAGCGCGGTGGCGTACGGCAACTGGTACGCCAACGGCTATCGCGGGCGCGACCTGTCGGGGACAGGGCTGGGCCTCAAGTGGGACTTCATCATCGTGCACGAGAGCGCCCATGAATGGTTCGGCAACAACATCACCGCCAAGGACGAGGCCGACATCTGGGTGCAGGAGGGCTTCGCGAACTACGCGGAGAACCTTTATACCGAGTGCCTGTTCGGACGCGATTCGGGAGCCGCGTACGTCATCGGCACCCGGCGCGGGATCAAGAACGACATCCCGATCGTCGGCCCGTATGGCGTGAACGCCGACGGCTCGGGGGACCGCTACCCGAAGGGCGGCAACCTGCTGCACACCATCCGCCAGATCGTGGGCGATGACGAGAAGTGGCGCGGCATCCTGCGGGGCCTGAATAAGACGTTCTGGCACCAGACGGTGACGGGCGCGCAGATCGAGGCGTACATCAGCGAGCACGCCGGCACCGATCTCACCAAGGTGTTCGACCAGTACTTGCGGACCACCATGGTGCCGGTGCTCGAGTACCGGATCGAGGGGAGCACGCTGCACTACCGCTGGAGCAACGTGGTAGCGGGATTCACAATGCCTGTGAAGGTCACGCTCTCGGCGCCGGGGTTCAGCGAGATTCGGCCCACGGAGGAGTGGAAGACGGCACGGCTGAAACTCGCGGGGAGGGCGTTCGCGGTGGATGCGAATTACTACGTGACGGCCTCACCCCTTTGATCCCCTCTCCCTTCGGGTCCTCAAACCGTGCGGAATCGCCCTCCACCACGATGTCGACCACCCGTCCCCGCACCGAGACGTGCCGCAACGTGAGCCGGCGGATGCGGGTCGGCAGCACCGGCCGGAACGCGGGTCGCAGGCCGTCCTCGCCGAGCCGCAATCCGGACCAGCCAAACACGACCTGCTGCAGGAACGCTCCGGCGCCGGTCAGGAAGTGCACCGCCTGGTTCGTGGGTGTTTCGGCGAGCGCGTCGAACGGCGGCCGCAGATGATCGCGGTAGGAAAGGGGCAGCAGTGTATCGACCAGCGTGCGGTCACCCAGTTCGGCGGCGATCGCCGGGTAGAGGCTCGTGGTCATCATCGCGCCGGAGCCCTCTTTGAGAAGTAGTCCGATCGCCGCATTCAGATCATTGCGCTTTGCCTGCTCGCTCATCGGGATGCCGAGCGGGTAGGCGAGCAGCGGCACTACCGAGCCACGCCTCTCCGGTGGTGCTCCTTCGTAGGTCGGGTGATAGTGGCCCGCGGAATCGAACGGGATGTGCAGCCCAGCGGCCACGCGGCTCCACCTGGGGTCGGGGGCCCGGCCCAACCGCCGGCTCGCGAGCCTTGCGAACTCGAGGTTTTGGCGCGCGATCGCGTTGGTGTAGGTGTCGTTGCCGATGCCGATCAGGCCTTCGTCTACCGACACGACGTGGCGAATGCCGTAGCGGCCCGTGCTCGAGTCGAAGGTCGCCCGGCTCGCCCAGAAGTCGGCCGTCGCGGCGAGTACGGGGTAGCCGTAACGCGCCAGCCAGGCCGAGTCGCCGGTGGCGAGGTAGTACTGCCATTGCGCGAGGGCGACGTCGCCGGTGACGTGATTCTCGTACAGGGCGTTCTGCCAGGCGAAGCGCGGCGTCGTCTCGTCGCCCAGCTCGTCTGATTCCCACGGATACATCGCGCCGCGGTAGCCGTTGCGGGCGGCGTTGCGGCGCGCCGCGCCCAGCGCCCGGTAGCGGAATCCCACCATCGAGCGGGCGATCGCGGGATGGAGCACGAGCAGGGGCGGAAACATCCAGGTGTCCGCGTCCCAGAACACGTGGCCGTAGTAGCCCGCGCTCGAGAGTCCCATCGGAGGGATGCTCTCGTCCGTGCCCTCGCGCACGCTCGCGAGCAGATAGAACAGCATCGTATGAATCACCCGCTGCAGCTCGGGGTCCCCTTGCACCACGAGGTCCGTCTGCCACAGGCGGTGCCAGGCGACGGTATGCTCGGCGGCGAGCGTGCGGTAGCCGCGCGCCGCGGCTCCCCGCACCACGGCGCGTACCCGGGCCAAGGGATCGGGCGCGTCACGGGACGACGCGACGCCCACGAGCTTGGTGAATGTGACGGACTCGCCGGGGGCAACGTCGAACGAGACTTCAGTCCCGCGTTGTCGCGGGTTTCGGAGTCGGGCGGACCACGTCAACTGCTGCGCCACGGCCACGCGCGTCGTCCCGCCCTCGGCGCGCGCCAAGATCGACAGCGAATCCGCCGCGGTCGCCACGAGGTGCCC
>DATNOR010000210.1:0-5276 GCA_035601235.1 Gemmatimonadales bacterium | reverse complement strand
CGGATCGTCCCCGGCGCGTTTCCCTCCAGCCGGTTGTTGACCAGGATCAGCGCCTCGATGCGCCGCCGCAAGGCTTCGGCCACGAGACGCAGCAGGTCGTGGCGCACGTCGGGTTGGGGATCCCGGATCCGCTCATAGGGCTCGAACAGCTTGACGGCGTCGGTATAGCGCCGTCCCGGGCGCAACAGCCCGCGCGCCACGGTGAACTCGGCGGGGAATGTCCACGGCAGCTCGAGCTGCTCGCCGATCCCCGGCATTTCATTCCAGGAATTGAACACATGGGCCACGTCGTGGCGTGCCAGCACCGCGCCGTGGACGTCGGTCAACAGCTCCGCGTTGCGCAGCTCCACGGCGTAGCGGAAATCACGCGGCAGCTCTTGCAAGAAGGCGTCGAGCTCTTCCGCCCAGCGCGCGGGCTCGGGCAGGTCCTTCCCCCGCATCGCCTGAAACTCGAACACGAATGCACCGGCGTGGTCCGAGAAGACCCGGCTGTACGGTCCGAGCACCGCTTCTTTGAAGAGCGCGGCATTCAGAAAGTCGGGATTGCGCTGACCGGCGAGGTTGCCCCAGCGCGCGTCCTGGTTGAAGCGCCGGGCGGTGATGCGGTCCCAGACCTTGCTCACGCAGGGAAAGCCGGCAGGGAGCGCCCGCGCGTAGGCCGCGAGGGCCTCTTCGGACGGGGGCTCGTAGAACGCGCTGTCGATCCCCACGGTGCGGAACAGCGGATAGCGCGCGTACTCCTCGAGCCGCCGGGCGGGCTGCGCGCCGCGGTAGGCGCGATGGTACACGTCGCCGGTCCAGCCGTCGTAGGTCCAGGTCGACGTGCCGAACTTGATGGTCGTCGGGATGCGGTTGCCGAGCGCTACGAGGTCGGGGGGCGGCGGCGGAAGCGCGCCGATGTCGTCGAACAGCCCGGGGTGATTGCGGCTGGCCATGGGAAGTCAAAATATACCAATAAGTTATCCATCAAGTAACCACCTTGCGGTGATCTCGATCTTCGGGATATATTCGGGTCCCATTGTCGGCCTGGCCCATGACCCGAACCCCCCATCTCACGAGCGACGGAGCGGCGTGCTGCTGGATTCCGCTGTTCCCGCTGCGCTGCGAGACCGCCCGGCAACCGGAGCTCGCAACGCTCCCGGTGGCGCTGGTGGGGCCCGACGATACGCGCCGGGTGTGGCAGCTGTCGCCGCTCGCCCGGCGCGCCGGCGTGAAGCCGGGGATGACGGTGAGCCAGGCGATCGGGCTTTGTCCCGCGCTCAAGCTGTGCGAGCCCGACCCGGTGCACTACGACGCGCAGTTCTCCCGCCTGCTCGCGGCGCTCGGCCAGGTGAGTCCGGTGATCGAGCCGGCGGAGCTGGGAAGGGCGTACGTGGGGACGGACGGGTTGGAGGGGCTGTACGGTGCGCCCGAGAAGATCGTCGAAGCGATCAAATGCGGAATGCGGAACGCGGAATGCGGAACAGCACAGGAAAGTCCGCTCGCCTGTTCCGCGTTCCCACTTCCGCGTTCCGCGTTTCGGGTGGGGTGGGGCATCGGAAAGTTCGTTTCCTGGGTAGCCGCGACGCGCGCAAAACCCGGAGAAGCGGTGATCGTGCCGGTGGGAGGGGAGGCGAAGTTTCTCGCTTCCCAGCCGCTCGCCGCGCTGCCGCTCGACACCGACACGCATCGTCGCTTGCGTCAGCTCGGCATCAGGACGCTGGGCGCGCTCGCCGCGCTGCCCGAGGAGGCAATCGTGTCGCAGTTCGGCCGCGCCGGCCGGCGGTTGTGGCTCCTCGCGGCTGGGCTGATTGCCGAGCGGGTGGTGGGGCGGGTGGCGCCGGAGCCGATCGTCGCCGCGCTCGCGTTCTTTTCGGCCGTCGGCGAGCGGGAGCTGCTGGTACACGCGCTCGACCGGCTGATCGAGCGCGCGCTGCGCGATCCGCGCCGCAGCGGCTGGCGGGTGCAGGTCGTGCGGGCGCGCGCCGAGCTCGAGCACGGCGCGTCGTGGCTGGTGGAGGCGACGCTCAAGGACCCGTCCGCGGACCGGGAGCGCATCGCGGCGCCGCTCAAGACGCAGCTCGAGCGGTCGCCCCCCGCCGGCGCGGTGGAGCGGCTGGTCGTCGAGTTCACCGCGTTCGCCCCCGGCACCGCGGAGCTGCAGCTGTTCGCCCGCGACGCGCAGGCCGCGGCGCGGGCCGGACGGCGCCGCGCGCTGCGCTCCGCCGCCCAGGAGATCAGGCTCCGGCTCAAGCGATCGTTGCTCTACCACGTCATCGAGGTGCAGCCGTGGTCGCGGCTCCCGGAGCGGCGGTATGCGTTGATCGATTATGAACCGTGAACAAACGCGGAACGCGGAAGGCGGAACGCGGAGCAGAGCGGACAGACTTCGGTCTCTGAATGCGCCCCATCGAGTAGCAGTAGAGCTCGACGCAATGGGTCAGCCTATCGGGATGCGGGATGCAGGATGCGAGATGAGTCGGGCCGTTGAGGCGGTCGGCGAAGTCTGGCGCATCGACGATGAATGGTGGCGACAGTCGATCTCGCGCAGATGTGTCGAAGTGGTATTTGAAGGTGGTGGAAGAGCGGTGCTGTTCGAAGATCTGATCACCGGAGAATGGTGGATGCAGAAGCCCTAGGCGACGTGGGCCGCCGTGCTGTTCCGCGTTCCGCCTTCCGCGTTCCGACTTTCTATGTACATCGAGCTCCACTGCCATTCTGCGTTTTCTTTCCTCGACGGCGCCTCTCTCCCCGAGCAGCTGGCGCTCACCGCATCGCAGCTCGGCTACCCCGCGCTCGCCCTCACCGACCACAACGGGCTGTACGGCTCGATGGCGTTCGCTCAAGGAACCCAGAAGCTCGGCCTGCAGGCCATCACCGGCGCGGAGCTGACCCTGCTCGACGGTGCTCACGTGACGCTGCTCGCCGAGACGCCCGAAGGCTACGCGAATCTCTGCCGGTTGATTACAGAGGCTCATCTCGGCCGTGCAGACCGGCGCGACCCGCGGCTCGACTTCGCCTCGCTCGAAGCCCGGCATGCGGGACTGATCGTGCTTTCGGGATGCCGGAACGGGCTGCTGGCCGGGGTGCTGCGGCGCGACGGCCCGGCCGCGGCCCGCCGTCTGGCGGAGCGGTGCCGCGCGGTGTTCGGGAGGGAGAACTTCTACGTCGAGCTGCAGCGAAACTACGTCCGGGGAGACCTCGCGCTCACTCGAGCACTGAAAGACGTCGCCGATTCCGTACGACTTAGCGTCGTAGCGTCGGGTAACGTGCACTACCACAAGCGCGAGCGGCACCGGCTGCACGACGTGTTGGTGGCGATCCGGCACCGCACCACGCTCGACGGCTCGCACAACGTGCGCCATGCGAACAGCGAGTTCTTCCTGCGGCCGCCGCAAGAAGTCGAGGAGCTGTTCCGTGACTGTCCCGATGCTGTCGCCAATACCGCCCTGATCGCGGAACGCTGCAGGGCCTTCGATCTGACGCGCGACCTGGGGTACACCTTCCCAGACTTTCGAGGGGCGGACCTCACCCCCGCCCCTCGCGCCCTCGCCGAGCTGTGCCGGGCGAAGCTGGAAGAGCTGTACCCCGCCGGCTCGCCGCACCGTGACGACGCTCTGCGGCGCCTCGAGCAAGAGCTGACACTCATCGAACACCATCGGCTCAGCGGATTCTTCCTCGTCTACCACGACCTGTTCGACCTGGCGCGGGAAGTGGCGGCGGACGCGCGGCGCGGCAGCCGGCGGGCGCACGCCAACCTGCTCCCCGGCCGCGGGCGCGGCTCGTCGGTGTCGTCGATCGTGTGCTATCTGCTCGGCCTGTCGCACATCGATCCGATCGCGAACGGGCTGTTCCTGGGACGGTTCTTGAACGACACCCTCGCCTCGGTGCCGGACATCGATCTCGATTTCCCACGCGAGATCCGCGAGGAGCTGATCCGGCGGGTCTACAAACGGTACGGCGACGAGCACGTCGGGCTGGTGTGCTCGTTCCCCACCTACCGCCTGCGCTCGACGGTACGCGAAATCGGCAAGGCGCTCGACCTGCCGCTGGGCGAGATCGAGCAGGTGGCACGACTGGCGGACCGGCGGTCGGGGGGACTGGCGGACGAGCTGGAGCAATTGCCCGGCTTCCAGGGCCGGACCGCTGCCCCGCTCTGGAAGGAGCTGTGCGAGCTGGCGGAGGAGATCGCCGGACTGCCCCGCCACATCTCCCAGCACGTGGGCGGGATGGTCATCTCGAGCCGGCCGCTGGTCGAGATCGTGCCGCTCGAGCGCGCCGCGATGGCAGACCGGGTGGTGTGCCAGTGGGACAAGGATTCCTGCGACGACGCGCGCTTCATCAAGATCGACTTCTTGGCGCTCGGCATGCTGTCGCTGGTCGAGGAGTGCGTCGAGCTGGTCGCCGGGCGCGCGGGCACGCCGCCCGATCTCTCGCGCATCGACTTCGCCGACGCCGCGGTCTACGACCGCATCTGCCGGGGCGACACGGTGGGGCTGTTCCAGATCGAGAGCCGGGCGCAGATCCAGATGCTGCGGCGCACCCGACCTCGCAACCTCGAGGACCTGGCGGTCGAGGTCGCGATCGTGCGCCCGGGCCCGATCGTGGGCGGCGCGGTGAATCCGTACGTGCGGCGCCGCGAAGACCAGCGCCGCGCCCGCGCGGCCGGCCGGACCTACGAGCCGCCCCTCGACCATCCGCTGCTCGAGGAGGCGCTCGCGGAAACGCTGGGCGTGATCCTCTATCAGGACCAGGTGCTGCAGGTGTGCCAGGCGCTCGCGGGATTCACCGCGGGCCAGGCGGAGGCGCTACGGCGCGCGATGAGCCGGCGCCGCAGCAGAGAGCTGATGGCGGAGTTCTGGGAGGAGTTCCGGGACGGCGCGACGGAACGCGGCGTTCCCGAGGCGACCGCCGAGCGGGTGTTCACGCAGGTGATCGCGTTCTCCGAGTTCGGGTTCCCCAAATCACACGCCGCGGCGTTCGGGCTGCTCGCCTACCAGTCGGCGTGGCTCAGGCACTATCACCCGGCCGAGTACTACTGCGCACTCTTCAACAATCAGCCCATGGGGTTTTACTCACTCGACGCGTTGGGACGGGACGCGAAACGCAATGACGTCGAGATTCTGCTGCCGGATGTGAATGAGAGTGATGTGTGGTGCACCGTCCTCACCCCCTGTCCCCCTCTCCCCTTCGCTGCGCTCAGGGCAAGCTCTTCGGGAGAGGGGGGACGATATGCCGTGCGAGTGGGGCTCGGGTTTGTTCGGGACTGGAGCGAGGAGACGGCGACCGAGCTCGTG
>DATNOR010000209.1:0-34311 GCA_035601235.1 Gemmatimonadales bacterium | reverse complement strand
CGCGGCCTTGACACCCGCCGGAGCGGTGGGCAGGTTAGCACCCCATCGATACGGTTCAGTAGGAGCTACCCGCAGACGCGGGACGGCGTGGCACTCCACACCCCTCTGGCCATGCTGCTCTCAACACCGCATTCGTGACGGCCGGCAGATGAAACTCGTGGACCCCATCCGGATCGGGAGGTAGTTATGGCAGCGGATTTCTTCCTTGGCGAGTCACTGGTAGGCGACGGGAATGAGGTCGCTCACATCGATCTGATCATCGGGTCGAAGTCGGGCCACGCGGGGCAAGCCTTCGTCAGCACGCTGGCGAACAACACCGACGGTTTCACCAAGCTGCTCGCCGTCGTCACGCCCAACCTGCCGGCGAAGCCCGACACGCTCCTCTTCAACAAGGTCACCATCAAGAACGCCACGCAGGCCGTGCAGATGTTCGGACCGGCGCAGGCGGCGGTGGCCCGCGCGGTGGTAGACAGCGTGTCGTCGGGCGTCATCCCGCGGGACAAGGTGGACGACTACTGCATCCTGGTGGGCGTGTTCATTCATTGGGAAGCCAAGAACGACAAGAAGATCTTCGACTTCAATTATCGGGCAGTGAAGGAATCAATCGAGCGCGCCCTCAAGGGCCAACCGAAGGTCGACACGGTGATCTCTCAGGCCAAGACGGCGTCGCATCCGTTCGCCGGCGGCGCCGACAAGGGCTGATCGCTCCGGCAGTCGCACGAGTCCACGTCGAGGGGCGGGACTGCCGCCCCTCGACTGCTTTTCGAGCCCCGCGCCGACTCATCGTGGAGCATGCGCCCTGATGCGTAAGCTGCTGCTGCAGCTCGACAGCTCCCGGCTGCCGAGTGTGTTCGACCGGGTGGTCGCCTACGACGCCGGCGCCGATGAGGTGATGAGCTACGGCGGCGTGAGCGACGCCGACGTCCGCGATCTAATCCACGGCTGCATCTTCACGCGCGGACCAAAGGACCTGAAGAACACCGCCGTGTTCGTCGGGGGCGCGGACATCGCCGTGGGCGAGCAGCTGCTCGGCGCGGCGACGAAGGCGATGTTCAAGCCCTTCACGGTATCCGCCATGCTGGACTCGAACGGGTCCAACACGACGGCCGTGGCTGCGGTGGCGAAGATAGTGAAAGTCGCGGGCGATGTTCGTGGCAAGCGCGTCCTCATCGTCGCCGGGACCGGGCCAGTGGGGATTCGCGCCGCCGGCCTGTTCGCCAAGGCGGGGGCGGACGTGTGCATCACGTCGCGCAAGGCCGACGCGGGCGAGCGGGCCCGCGACCTCGTCGTCAAGCGGTTCGGCGGGACCGTGCGCGCCATCGCGATGGCGGACGCGAATGAAGCCGTGCGCGCCTGCGAGCGTGCCGAGCTGCTCCTCAACGCCGGTCCCGCCGGCGTCATGCTCGTCCCCCGGCAGGCCTGGGCCAACCGGCCGGGGCTCAAGGTCGTGGCGGACGTGAACGCGGTTCCCCCCCTCGGCATCGAGGGGGTGGATGTGATGGACGACGGCGTGACGAAAGACGGCGTGGTGTGCCTGGGCGCACTCGCCATCGGAAATCTCAAGATGAAGGTGCACAAGGCGTGCATCGCGCGCCTGTTCGAGCGCAACGACCTCGTGCTGGACGCCGAGACCATCGCCGACGTCGCGCGGGAGTTGATGGCGCCGAAGCCGTGATCCGATGCCCCGCGTCATCGGTATCGACCCGGGGACGGTGAGCATCGACCTGTGCGGACTCGAGGACGGTCGGCTGTTCCTGGACCGCTCCATTCCCACGAGCGACGCGCTGGCCGACCCGGCCCGGTTCGTGAGGCTGCTCGAGGACGCCGGCCCGCTCGATCTCGTCGCGGGTCCTTCCGGGTACGGCCTGCCGCTTACGCGCGCGCGCGACGCGACCGACGGCGACCTGCGACTCGCCCTGCTCGCACCACCGGGGGAGACCGGCGGCATCGCAGGACTCTCGGCGCTGCTGCGGGTGCTGGCGCGCTCCCCGCTGCCGGTCGTGCTCACGCCCGGCGTGCTCCATCTCCCCACCGTGCCCGCGCACCGCAAGGTGAATCGGGTCGACATGGGCACGGCCGACAAGGTGTGCGCCGTGGCGCTCGCCGTGGTCGACCAGGCGCGGCGCTTGGGATGCCCGCTCTCGGCCACGTCCTTCGTCCTGCTCGAGCTAGGGGGCGCCTTCACGGCGGCCGTCGCCGTGGCGGGCGGCCGGATCGTGGACGGCGCGGGGGGCTCCGCCGGCGCCCTGGGGCTCCGCGCGCCGGGGGCGCTGGACGGCGAGGTGGCCTTTCTCGCGGGCAGCGTGTCGAAGGACATGCTGTTTCGCGGCGGCGTGGCGACCGTCGCGGGCTGGGAGGAGGGGACCGACCCGGTCGAGCAGCTGGCGCATCCCGGCACGGCGCGGGAACGCGTCGCGTCCGAGGCGCTGATCGAGAGCGCGGTGAAGACGGCGGTGGCGCTGGCCCTATCGGTGCCGGGGCCGGCCGAGTTCCTGTTGTCGGGGCGGCTCGCCCGGGTCGAGGCCGTGAGCGCGGCGATCCGCCGGGGGCTCGAGCCGTTCGCTCCCACGCGCGTGCTCGAGGGATTCGCCGCGGTGGCGAAGCAGGCAGCACAGGGCGCGGCGCTCGTCGCCGACGGGCTCGCGGGCGGTACCCAGCGCGAGCTCGTCGAGCTCCTGGCCATCCGCGAGGCCCGTGGCAGCGTGCTCGATCATCTGTACGTGGTGCCCCGCGAGCAGGCATTACGCCGCCTGGGCGGTGGCGTCGCATGACGCGCGTGCTCATCGCCGGCGTCTCCAGCCGAGGCTTCGCCGAATCGGCCGCGCGGGCAGGATACGACGTGCGCGCTGTGGATGGCTTCGGCGACCTGGACCTGCGCGCTCGCGCGCACGTGGTCCGCGTGGCCCGGAGCGGCGGACGGTTCAGCAGCCGCGCCGCCGTCGCCGCCGCGCGCGGGCTCGAGGCGGACGTGGTCTGCTACGTGGGCAGCCTCGAGAACCACCCGCGCGCGGTCGGTGCGCTCTCCGCCGGCCGGACCTTGTGGGGCAACCGGCCCGCCGTGCTTGCGGCGGTGCGCGACCCGGTACGGCTGGCGCGCGCCCTGCGCGCAGGGGGGCTCCCTACGCCGGCCGTTCGCGTCACGGCGCCACGCGTCCGCACGGCTACACGCGGGCGCTGGCTGGTGAAGCCCCGGGCGTCGGGAGGGGGCAGCGGCGTGACGCCGTGGCGCGGCGGCCCGCTGCCGCGCGGCAGCTACTTGCAGCAGCGGGTCACCGGCATTGCGGGGTCGATCGTGTTCGCCGCGGACGGCTGCCGCGCGTTGCCCCTCGGGGTGTCGCGCGCCCTCACGGGCGATCCGGCCTTCGGCGCCGCCGGGTTTCGCTACTGCGGCAGCATGCTCGTCGCCCCCGCACCGCCACTGTTCGAGCAGGCCTGCCGCCTAGCGACCGCCGTCACCGAGGCGTTTGGCCTCGTGGGCGTCAACGGCCTCGATTTCGTCGCTCGCGGCGCCGAGCCCTACGCCGTCGAGGTGAACCCGCGCTATTGCGCGTCGATGGAGCTCGTCGAGCGGGCGTGGGGGATTTCGATCTTCCAGGTGCACGCGCGCGCCTGTGCCGGGGAGCTCCCCGACTGGGAGCTTGCCGACCGCGGTCCGGCGGATGTGTGGGGGAAAGCGATCGTGTACGCTCGAGACGACGTGGCCCCGGACGAGACGGCGCGCTGGCTGGAAGACGACGACGTACGCGACGTGCCCCCGCCGGGCGAGCCCATCGGGCGGGGCCATCCTATCTGTACCGTGTTCGCGCGTGGGGACACGGTGGCCGCGTGTCGTGCAGCGCTCGTCGCGCGGGCCCGCACTCTGTACCACTCCCTCGAAGCACGCTCGGAGCGGCTCGCGTGACCACCGCCGCGCGGACCGTCGAGCACGTCACCTGTCTCGGCTGCGGCTGCGCCTGCGACGACATCACGGTCGTGGTGCAGCGCGGCCGTCTCACGGAAGCACAGCGGGCGTGCGCGCTGGGCGCGGCGTGGTTCGGGGACGGCCAGGTCCCGGACGCGGTGCGGATCCGTGGCCGCGCGGGGACCCTCGAGCGTGCGCTCGGCGAGGCGACGACGCTCCTCAGGGACGCACAGCGCCCGCTCGTCTATCTCGCGGGGGACATTTCCTGCGAAGTGCAACGCGACGCCGTCGCCATCGCCGATCGGCTGAAGGGCGCGATCGACAGCCTGGCCGGCACGGCTGCCTCGAGCGTGCTCGGCGCGCAGCGGCGGGGACGCGCGGGCGCGACGCTCGGCGAGCTGCGGCAGCACGCGGCGCTCGTCGTGTTCTGGGGCGTCGACCCGGGAGCGCGCTATCCGCGCTACAACGCGCGCTACGCCATTGATCCCATCGGGCTCGTCGCGGCGGCTGGAAGAAGGAGCCGGCGGGTGATCGCGGTGGACGTGGGGCAAGGCCGCGGTCCGGCGGACGCGGACGGCCGCGTGGCGATCCCGCCCGACGCCGAGGTCGACGCGCTCGGGGCCATGCGCGCAACGCTCCAGGGGCGGTCTGCGGGAGCCAACGGGCCGCTCGCGCCGGCGATCGCGCTGGTCCACGAGATGACCACGGCGCGCTACGTGGCGCTCGTAGCCGACGCGGAGCCGGGCCCGACGCCCGCGGACCCGGATCGCGCCGAAGCCCTCATCGCGCTGGCGCAGGTGCTCAACGGCCCCACACGCTGCGCCCTTTCGATGCTCCGGGGCGGCGGCAACCGCGCCGGCGCCGACGCGGTGCTCACGTGGCAGACGGGGTTCCCGTTCGCGGTGGAGTTCGGGCGCGGGTACCCCACGTACCGGCCGTACGCCGACGCGGCCCAGCGGCTTGCGGGGGGAGAGGTGGACGCGGCGCTCGTGATCGGCGCGCCGGCGACGTTGCCCGAGTCCGTCGCGCGGGGGCTCGGCGGCGTGGCCACGGTCGCGATTGGGCCGCGGGCGAGCGCCGCGGGTTGGAAACCCGTCGTCGCGGTGGACACCGGCGTGGCGGGCATCCACGAGGGCGGTACCGCGTTTCGCATGGACGACGTGCCGTTGCCGCTGCGGCCGGCATTGGACGGGGAGGATGTGCGCAGCGCGGCGGCCACCGTACGCGCCCTGCGGGAGCGGCTGGAGGCTGGCGCGTGACGACTCCCGACCGGCTGCGGCTCACCGGTGCCACGGTGTACGACCCCGCGAACGGAGTGGACGGCGTGGTGCGAGACGTGTGCATCGAGGGCGACCGCATCGTGGCGGAGCTGCCCGCGGGCGCGCCGCGCCTCGACGTCCATGGGATGGTGGTGATGCCCGGCGGCGTCGACATCCACGCGCACGTCGCCGGGTCGAGCGTGAATCACGCCAGGCGCCTGCTGCCGGAGGAGCACACCGCCGATCCCGTGCCCGCACCGCGCCTGGCGGACGGCCCGCCGCCCCGCTCCGGCACGGGCGGGACGGTGCCGAGCACGTTCGCCACAGGATATCGCTACGCCGGGCTCGGCTACACCACCGCGATGGAAGCCGCGGTCGCCCCGCTTGCCGCGCGACACGCGCACGCCGAGCTCGACGACACCCCGCTCATCGACTCGGGCTTCTATGTGCTGCTCGGCAACGACGACTATCTGCTGCGGCAGATCGCGGCAGGGGAGCTAGCGCGGGCGCGCGACTACGCCGGCTGGCTGCTGGGCGTCACCCGCGCGTACGCGATCAAGATCGTGAATCCAGGCGGCGTTGCCGTGTGGAAGGACGGCGGCCGCAACGTGGGCGGGGTCGATGACGCCGTAGGGTCAAGTGCGGTCACACCGCGGAAGATCCTCGAGACCCTGGCGGGGGCGGCGCAGGCGCTCGCCCTCCCTCATCCGGTCCACATCCACTGTAACAACCTGGGCCAGCCCGGCAACGCCGCGACCACGCTCGAGTCGATGCGGGCGCTCGCCGGCCGGCGCGCGCATTTCACCCACCTCCAGTTTCACAGCTACGGCGGCGAGCGCGGGAAGCGGTGGACGTCGGCCGCGAAAGACGTGATCGAGTACGTGAACGGTCACCCCGAAGTGAGCGTCGACGTGGGCCAGGTGATGTTCGGGTCCGCCACGACCGTCACGGCCGACGGCCCGGTCGAGCACCTGCTGTATGCGAGCAGCGGCCGGAAGTGGGTGAACGTGGACATCGAGCTCGAGACGGGGTGCGGCATCGTCCCCTATTCCTACAGGGAGAAGGCCGCCGTGGCGGCGCTGCAGTGGGCCGTGGGGCTCGAGCTGTTCCTCTTGGCCAAAGACCCGTGGCGCGTGGTGCTTTCGACCGACCATCCCAATGGGGGCACGTTCCTCTCGTATCCGGAGCTGATCCGGCTCCTGATGGACCGCGCCTACCGCGACGAGCGGCTCAAGGGTGTGAATCAAAAGCTGTTGAAGAGCAGCGTACTGCTCGATGGTTTGACCCGGGAGTACACCCTGGGCGAGATCGCGATCGTCACGCGCGCCGGTCCCGCCCGGCTGCTCGGGCTCTCGCAGAAGGGACATCTCGGCCCGGGCGCGGACGCCGACGTGACCGTGTACGCGCCGGACGCCGACCGGGCAAAGATGTTCGCGGCACCCCGCTGTGTGATCAAGGGCGGGACGCTCGTGGTCGAGGAAGGTCAGCTGCGCCGGGCGCCCGCGGGGGCGCGGCTGGCGGTGCGCCCGGACTACGACCGGGCCGTGACGCAGGACGTGAAACGCTTCTTCGACGACTACGCGAGCGTCGCGTTCGAGAATTACGGGGCGGAGCCATGAAGATCAACGGCGTCGCCATCGAGGACACGTTCGCCGAGGCGTTCACGATGCGGGTGGCCCGTCTCGTAATCACGGGGCGCACCATCGGGTGGGCCAAAGAAGCCGCCGTCAAGCTGACGGGCTTCGCCACGTCGGTGATCGGGTGCAAGTGCGAGGCGGGCATCGAGCGTGAGCTCTCGGACACCGAGACGCCCGACGGACGGCCCGGGGTCAGCGTGCTGTTTCTCACGATGGACAAGGCGAGCCTCCCCGAGCAGCTGATCGTGCGGGTCGGTCAGACGGTGCTCACCTGCCCCACGACCGCGTGCTTCGACGGCCTCCCCGATGCGCCGGACCGGTTGCCCGTCGGAAAAGCGCTGCGCGTGTTCGGCGACGGCTTCCAGGCGAGCAAGCTGATCGGCGGCAAGCGCTACTGGCGCATCCCAGTCATGGAAGGGGAGTTCCTGATCGAAGAGACGTTCGGGATGCTGAAGGGCGTAGGCGGCGGGAATTTTCTGATCCTCGCGCGAGATGCGGAGGCCGCGTTGGCCGCCGCCGAGGCCGCCGTCGCCGCCATGACCGGCGCGCCGGGCGTGATCCTGCCGTTTCCGGGCGGGGTAGTGCGGAGCGGGAGCAAGGTCGGGTCGAAGCGCTACAGCAACATGATCGCCACGACGAACGACGCATTCGACCCTACTCTGAAAGCCGTCACACAATCGCAGCTCCCGGAGGTTGTGAACAGCGTGCTCGAGATCGTGCTGGACGGCATCGACGGGCCGTCGATCGAGGCGGCGATGCGAGCCGGGATTCGCGCCGCGTGCCGGCCCGGTGTGGAGTCGATCACGGCGGGGAATTACGGAGGGAAGCTCGGGCCCCATCACTTTTACTTGCGAAAGATTCTGGGATGAGCGACGCCGTGACGCTCTCCCTGACGACACCGCCGGAGCGCACGCTCGTTGCCGACTGCATCGCCGCGGACCGGTTCGCCGGGCTCGACGCCGCGGCCATCGCCGCGTTGCCGGTCGTGCACGCCGGCCGTGCGGCGACGCTCGGCGAGTTTTTCCGGGTCCGGGGCGAGCGCGCGAGCGTCGTCAGGGTCGAGGGCGATTGCCCGCGGATCGAGGCGATCGGGACGGGCATGGCTGGAGGCGAGCTGCTCATCGAGGGTAGCGTCGGCCGGGATCTGGGCGCGGCGATGTCGGGGGGACGGATCGACGTGCACGGCAACGCCGGCGACAACACCGGAGGCGCCCTGCCGGGAGCGGCGCGCGGCATGAGCGGCGGCGAGATCATCGTGCGCGGCAATGTGGGCGACGAGGCGGGCGCACGGATGCGGCGGGGACTGCTCGTCGTGACGGGGGACGGGGGACGCGGGATGGGCAAGGGCGTGATTGCGGGGACGGTCGTCGTGTTCGGGAAAGCGGGCCCGGGTACGGGGCGATTCTTGAAACGGGGATCGATCGTCGCCCTAGGCGACGTCGAGCGGCCGGCCACCTTCCGCTACGCGTGCACGTACCGGCCCCCCCACGTCGCGCTGCTGCTGCGCTACTTGGGAGCCCGCTGCCGGGTCGCCGTGACCCCGGCGCAGGTCACAGGACGCTACGAGCGCTACTCGGGCGACCTGGCCGAGCTGGGAAGAGGAGAGCTGCTGCAATGGGTGGGGGAGTGAGCGAGACCGGCCTGGGCTTGAACGAGCGGGCGTGGCGCATCGCCGACGCCATGGCGGCGAACGCCGCCGAGCTGCGCGTCACCGCGCGCACGCTCGCGGGGGGCGCGCGGGTGATCGACGCCGGCATCGACACACCGGGGGGGTACGGCGCGGGCCGGGCGCTGGCCGAGATCTGCATGGGCGGGCTCGCCGACATCGCATACCCGCCGGTCACCTTGGACGGCGACGCCTGGCCCGGTGTGCGCGTGTGGACCGATCACCCCGCGGTCAGCTGTATGGCGTCGCAGTACGCCGGCTGGGCGATCCAGGTGGGAAAGTACTTCGCCATGGGATCGGGGCCGCTGCGGGCGCATGCCCGGGTCGAGCAGGAGCTGTTCGGGAAGCTGCGCTATGCGGAGACGGCGGCTCGCGGCGTCCTGGTGCTCGAGACGCGCGCCGCGCCGACGGACGAAGTCGCGGCCTGGGTGGCGGAAAAGGCGCGGCTCACGCCGAGCCAGCTCACCTTCGTGGTGGCGCCCACGGCGAGCCTCGCCGGCGGTGTCCAGATCGCCGCCCGCATCCTGGAGACGGGGCTGCACAAGATGGACACGCTCGGCTTCGACGTGACGAAGATCGTGAGCGGGGTCGGCACGGCGCCGCTGGCGCCGGTTGCCAAGAACGACCTGCGCGCGATCGGCCGTACCAACGACTGCATCCTGTACGGCGGCCAGGCGCGCTACACCGTAAACGCGGACGACGCGGAGCTGGCGGAGCTCGCACCTAAAGTGCCGGCCGCGGCGTCGCGGGACTACGGCACGCCGTTCTACGACATCTTCAAGCGCTATAACAACGACTTCTACATGATCGACCCGCTGCTGTTCAGCCCCGCCGAGGTGTGGCTGACGAGCACCGGGAGCGGGAAGACGTACCACGCAGGACACGTGAACCCCGATGTGTTGCGCGCATCGTTGCTCGAGACGTGAACCTCAATCAGGGGCTCGACATGCTAGGCGCGGTGCGCGTCGCGATCCTCTCGGCGCGGCAGGGGTGGCATACCGACCAGCTG
Organism: Gemmatimonadales bacterium; assembly: GCA_035601235.1. Classification (GTDB taxonomy): domain Bacteria; phylum Gemmatimonadota; class Gemmatimonadetes; order Gemmatimonadales; family GWC2-71-9; genus AG41. Next base: position 24,839 of record DATNOR010000209.1, on the reverse strand, counting down.
TGCCGCGCACTCGCCGAGCGGGGGTACGAAGGGCGGGTGCTGCCCTACGAGGCGCTGGTGGCGCACCTCGGGCGAGGCGCGGCTACCGGTATCACCGCGGGCGGCGACGATCTCGGCGCGTGTGCGGCAGTGCTGGCGCGTATCATCCCCGCGGGCTCGCTCGAGCAGATCGTCTTCCGGGTAGACACGCTCCACACGCTGGAAGAGCGCGGCATCCCGGTGGTCAATCCCCCGCGCACCATCGAGCGCACGGTGGACAAGCTGTGGACCACGGCGCTGCTCGAGCAGGCGGGGCTGCGAGTGCCGGAAACGGTGGTGTGCGAGAGCGCGGATGCGGCGCTGGCGGCGTTCCGCGCGCTGGGCGACGTGATCGTGAAGCCGCTGTTCGGCTCGATGGGGCTCGGGATGGTGCGGGTAACCGACGAGGAGATGGCGTTCCGCGTGTTTCGCACGCTGGAAACGCTGCGCGGCGTATATTATGTCCAGCGGACGATCGATCACGGCGGCTGCGACGTGCGGGCGTTCGTGGTGGGTGGCCGCGTGATCGGCGCGATCGAGCGGAGCGCGCCGGGCTGGAAGACCAATCTCGCGCGTGGCGGGCGCGCGCGGGCCGTGACGCTCGAGCCCCAGCAGACAGAGCTGGCCCTCGCCGCGGCCCGCGCGGTCGGTGCGGACTATGCGGGCGTCGATCTCCTGCCCGCGCGCGACGGCACTGTGTACGTCGTGGAGGTGAACGGGATTCCCGGATGGCGCGGCCTGCAGGAGGCGACGTCGCTCGACGTCGCCGCGGCGATCGTCGAGTTGCTGGTCGGGCGCCTGGCGCGACGGTGAGTGGTACGTGGGGGGCGGCCCAGGTGGCCGCCGCCGCCCAGCTCGCTTGCCTGCTCGAGGTGAGCGCCCCCAAACCCGGGAACGTCTCCCCGTTCGCGGGCTTCCGGGACGCGAGCTACGAGGATTTTCTCGCGAGCGCCGCGGCCATCGGGCCCGCCCTCACCGCCGCCGCAGAGCGGTCACTGGGCGCGACCATCCGCGCCGCCGTCGAAGCCACGGCCCGCTGGGCGCCGTCCAACACGAACCTCGGCCTGGTCCTGCTGCTCGCCCCGCTCGCCCGCGCGGCGCTGACGCCCGGCGGGGCGTCGCTGCGCGCCCGCCTCGCCGCCACGCTCGCGGCAACCACGGTGGCGGACGCGCGCGACGCCTATGCCGCGATCCGCCTGGCCGCTCCGAGGGGACTGGGCCGGGCGCCTGACCAGGACGTGGCCGGCACGCCCAGCGCGACGCTGCGCGACGTGATGGCTTTGGCCGTCGAGCGCGACGCGATCGCCCGCGAATACGCGAGCGACTTCCGCAGCACGTTCGAGCTGGGCGCCCCGGCCCTCCGGGCCGCGCTCGCCGACCGCCTCCCCTGGCGGGACGCCGTGGTCGAGGCGTACCTGACGCTCCTGGGCGCCGCGCCCGACACGCACATCGCGCGCAAACTCGGTCTGCCGGCGGCCATCACCGTGCAGCAGCGGGGACGCAGCGTGCTCGACGCCGGGGGTGTGCGTACGGCCGCGGGGCGGGAGGCGATCGCCGCCCTCGACGGTGAGCTGCGGGACGAGGCCAACACGTTGAATCCCGGCGCCACCGCCGACCTGACCGGCGCGGCGATCTACCTGGTCCTGCTCGAAGGGGGCTGGCGTGCCCGCCCATAAGAACTTCAAGGTTGCCGTCACCAAGGACAACCTGGTCTTCGCCTCAGCCCATTTCATCACCTTTCCCGGGCACCGCTGCGAGCGGCTGCACGGCCACAACTACCGCACCCGCGTCGTGGTGGAGGGCGGACTCAACCGCGAAGCACACTACGTGCTCGACTTCGCCGAGCTGAAGCAACTGATGAAGCGGCTCACCGACGAGATCGATCACAAGGTGCTGCTCCCGCTCCAGAATCCGAAGATTCAGGTCCGCGAGGAAGGCGACACCGTGAGCGTGACCGTCATGGGGAGACCGCGCTACGTGTTCCCGCGGGACGACTGCGCCCTCCTTCCCGTGCCGAACACCACCGTAGAGATGTTGGCGCAATACCTCGCGGGCCGGGTACGTCAGGAACTCGCCGCGTCGGACGGCGTGGAGCTCACGGCGGTGGAAGTGGAAGTGGAGGAGACCGTCGGGCAGTCGGCGACCTACCGCGAGTCACTGGTGTGATCACGGCGTGCGGCCTCGAGGTCGGCCCGCCCGAGGCGACCATCGTGCAGCGCCGTCGCGACGAGGACGCCGTCGAGCCCGAGGCCCGCGAGCCGCTCGATCTCCCGCGCACTCGCCACGCCGCCGCCCGCAAGGAGCTGCACGGCCGGGTGCACGCGCCGCAGCGTTTCCACCAGGCGGGAGTCCACCCCCCGCCCGCTCCCCACGCGCGCGACGTCGAGGACCAGCAGGCTCGTCGCGCCCGCGTCCACCGCGGCCCGCGCCAGCTCGACGACCGTGCCGAGATGCGGAGCTCCCGGGCGGACCATGGGCACGCCGTCCCGCAAATCGAGCGAGCACACGACGCGCTCCGCGCCGACGGCGCGGGCCACGGCGGCGAGCGCCCCGAACGACGGCAGCGTCTCGAGGCCGACGACGAGCTGCGCGGCACCCGCCGCGCGGACGGCACGCGCCCGCCCGGCGTCGGCGACGCCAGCGTCCACGAGCAGCGTGGAGCCGAGTCGAGCGAGCCGTCGCAGCAGGGCGGTCTGCACCGGTGCGCCCCCGATGGCATCCAGATCGGCGACGTAGCACTCCTCCAGGCCCAGCACGTCGCGATAGGCCCGCGCCAGCGCCACGGCATCGCCCGCTCCGGTCTCCGCGCCGGCGAGCACCGATCGGACGGGCGCGTAGGTCTCACGCCGGCCTTCCCGCGCCAGCACGGCGCGCCCGGCGCGGAGGTCGAGCACCGGGATCACGCGCAATGACGGGGGTCCTTGGTTGGGACATCGGCGGGGTGAACACGAAGGGTGCGCGCGTGGCGCAGGCCCGCGTGGTGGCGGCCCGGGCGGTGCCCTACGAGCTGCAACGCGATCCCGCAGCGCTCGCGCCGCTGCTGCGCCGCCTCGCGTGCGACGTCGGCGCCGCGCCGGGAGACCGTCACGCCGTCACGATGACGGCCGAGCTGTCGCAGCTGTTCCGCTCCAAGCGGGAGGGCGTGGGGTTTGTGCTCGACGCCGTGACCGCGGCCTTTGCAGAGGAGTGCGTGCGGGTGTGGACGGTGGATGCGCGCTGGCTCACACCCGCCGATGCCCGGCGCGAGCCGCACGCAGTCGCGGCGGCGAACTGGGCCGCGACCGCGCACCTCGTGGCGCGTCTCGTTCCCGATTGCGTGCTCATCGACACGGGCTCGACCACGACGGACATCGTTCCCATCGCGGGCGGCGTGCCGCGGGCCGCGGGCGCGAATGATACCGAGCGCCTGCGCGAGGGTGAGCTGGTCTACACGGGAGCGCTGCGCACGCCAGCCGAGGCGATCGCCGTGACCGTGCCGGTGCGCGGCCGGGCGAGCGGCGTCTCGGCGGAGGGCTTCGCGCTCGCCGGGGATGTCCACCTCTGGCGCGGCGACCTGGCCCCGGAGGATTACTCGGTTCCCACCCCGGACGGTCGTCCCGCCACGCGCCGCTTCGCGGGCGAGCGGCTCGCACGCGTGGTGTGCGCCGATCGCGAGATGCTCGATGACGACGGCATCGACGCCATTGCGGACGCGCTGTGGGATGCGCAGGCCACGCGGGTGCGGGACGCCGTGCTGCGGGCGCGCGCCCGCTGCCCCCGCGTAGCGCACGCGGTCGTCACCGGGCTGGGAGCGTTTCTCGCGGCCGAGGCCGCGCGCCGGGCCGGGCTTCAGGTGATCCATTTGGCGGACCGGCTCGGCCCCGCGGCGCGCCACGCCCCCGCCGCGGCCGTGGCGCTGCTGTTTCCCGCGTGAGGAGCACTCCGTCGGCGGTGCATACCGTCCTCAAAATCGGCGGGGGCCTGCTCGGCAAGGCGGGTGCCTTCGAGCTCACCATCGAGGCAGTCACCGCCTTCCGGCGGGGCCGTCGCCTGGTCGTCGTCCCCGGTGGCGGGCCGTTCGCCGAGGCCGTGCGAGAGATGTTCAAGCGTGCCAAGATCGGCGAGGACGCTGCGCACTGGATGGCGGTGCTGGGGATGGATCAGTACGCCCATGCCCTCGCCGCGCGGATCCCGGACGCCGTGCTGGTCGACAGCGCGGGCGGCGTCGCCGCGGCGCTGCAGGCAGGTCGCCTGCCGGTGCTCGCGCCCTATGGCTGGCTCCGCGCGGCCGATCCGCTGCCGCACTCGTGGGACGTCACGAGCGACAGCATCGCCGCCTGGTTCGCCGGTGCGTTGGGCGCACGTCGCATAGTCCTCATCAAGCCCGCGGACGGAGAGCACAAGAAGCTCGTCGACTCGCATTTCCTCCGCGCGCTCCCGTCTGGCGTAGAGCACCTCATCGTGACGGCGGACGATCTGGGCCAGCTCGACGTGGCGTTACGCGAGGACCCCGAGCGGGAGCGCCGGGGGGGGCGCCGCGCGGACCAGGCGCTGTAGGGCCGCGACCCGAGCCTGCGACACGCGGCCCCTGCGGCCCCCGATGCACGCGGCGCCCCGCACGCCCACGAGCTCGGCGCCGAGGGCACGGGCCGTCGCGAAATCACGTCCCGTGAGACTTCCGGCCAGCGCCGCGAACAGCCCCGTCGCGCGCACGGCGGCGATCCACGACGCGACCGCGTCGGTCGACAAGAGGGCGAAGAGCGGGGCGTCTTTCCAAGCCGTATCGAGCAGCAGGCCCGCCGCACCCGTCTCCATGGCCACCGCCAGCAGCCGGTCCGGCGCGAGGCTCGTGGCGCGGCGCCAGTCGGCGTAGGCCACGAGGACCACGGCCGTCGTTGCAGCGCCACGCCGGGCGGCGCGCGCCAGACGCTGCGCCTGCGACGCGCTCGTCACGCCGCCGAAGCCGAGCTTCACGAACGCCACCCCTCGAGCGGCGGCCGCCGCAGCCGCCACCGTCGCGTCATCGCGGGCGTCGCCCAGGGCGGCGCTCACCGGGCGCGCCGCGCCGACGGCCCGGCGGATCGCCGCGAGCCGGTCCGCCCGCACGGCGCCCAGCGCCCCGCGCGCCGGGTCCTTCGCGTCGACCACGTCCGCGCCGCCCGCGACCGCCGCGCGCGCCTCCACTGGCCCTCGGACGCTCACCAGCAGTCGCATTTCCGTGCGCTCCCTTGTGGCGATCGTGAAGCCGCCGGTAGGTTAGGCTTCCGGAGACGCGATGTCAAAACACCAATCGGGTGAAGTGCTGCAGGCGGCGCCCGGCGGCCAAGACGCGGCCGCGCCGACGCTCTCGCTCAGCGGCAAGGTGGCGCTGATCACGGGCGCGTCGAGCGGCATTGGACGGGCCATCGCGCTGGCGTACGCGGCGGCGGGTGCCGATGTGGCGCTCGGGTACCGGAGCAACCGCCGCGGTGCCGAAGAGACCGCGGAGCAGGCGCGCGCGGCCGGGCACCGGGCGGATCCGCTGCAGGCGGACATCGCCGAAAGTCGCGACGTCGACGCCCTGGCGGACGCGCTGCGCCGGGCGTTCGGCCGGGTGGACGTGTGGATAAACAACGCGGGCGCCGACATTCTCACGGGCGCGACGGCGAGCCTTTCCTGGACGGAGAAGCTCGACCGGCTGCTCGCGGTCGACTTGCGGGGCACGGTGCTCGCGTCGTGGAAGGCGGTCGAGCTGATGCGGGCGCAGCCGTCCGGCGGCGTCATCCTCAACATGTCGTGGGACCACGTGCTGGCCGGCGGGATGAAGGGCGAGTACGCGCAGGTGTTCTGCGCCGCGAAGGGCGGCGTGTACTCGTTCAGCCGCGCGCTCGCGCAGGCAGCCGCGCCGCACATCCGCGTGAACGTGCTGGGCCCCGGCTGGATCGAGACCGCCTACGGCAGCGCGCTCCCTGAGAGCGTCAAGCAGCGCATCACGAAGTCGATCCCGCTGGGCCGCTGGGGCACGCCGGAGGACATCGCCCACGCGGCCGTGTATCTCGCGTCCGACGCGGCGCGCTACGTGACCGGCCAGATGTTGGCGGTCAACGGCGGGAGCGTCGTCTAGCCTCCGGACCAAGGAGCCGCCATGGCAGCCAAAGAGCCCACGTATTCCGACGCGCAAATCGAAGCCAAGCTCAAGGACTTTCCCGGCTGGTGGTACGAGGACGGCTGGATCCGCCGCAATTACAAGACGGATGGCTGGCCCACGACGCTCATGCTGGTGAACGCCATCGGGTACGTCGCGGAGGCGGCGTACCACCACCCCGATCTGTCGGTCACCTGGGGACGCGTGATCGTGAAGCTCCAGAACCACGCGGCGGGCGGGATCACCGACAAGGACTTCGAGCTGGCGCGCAAGATCGAAGAGACGGTCCTGTGGCGCCCCAAGGGCGGTGCGCTCGAAGGGACGCCCAACAAGTTCGTGCGCGCGGGCGATCCGCGGTGACGGCGGCGCCGCGCGCCCCGCGCCGCGTCCTGTTCGTCACCGGGAAGCTCGCGGAGCCCGCGCTGCGCCGCGTGGTTACGGGAATGGCTCCGGCGTTCGCCTGGGACGTGGCGGTCATGCGGATCACGGTGGCCGCCCTCATGACCACGCCCTGGATCGCGCGCTTCCTCGAAGCTCCCCCCTCCCCCGACACGGATCTCGTCCTGCTCCCCGGCCTGTGCGAGGGAGATCCGACCGTGGTGGCGCAGAAGCTCGGTGTGCCCGTGGAGAAGGGCCCCAAGGACCTGCGCCAGATCCCCGAGTACTTCGGGCGCGCGGCAGCGGCGCGCGACTACGGCGCATACGACATCGAGATCGTGGCCGAGGTGAACAACGCGCCGCGGCTCACGCGCGACGCGATTCGCCTCGAGGCGGAGCATTACCAGCAGAGCGGCGCCGACCTGATCGACATCGGCTGCACGCCGGGACGTGAGTTTCCCGACCTGGCCGCGGTGGTGAGCGAGCTGGTCGCGGGCGGGATGCGGGTAAGCATCGACTCCCTCGACCCCGGCGAAATCGGCACCGCCGTGCGGGCCGGCGCCGAGCTCGTGCTGAGCGTGAACGGCTCCAACCTCGACGTGGCGCGCGACTTCGCGGGCACGAAGACGCGGGTGGTGGTGATTCCCGATACCGGGCGCGGGCTCGAGAGCCTGGAGTCGAATGTCGCGGCACTGGAACGATGGGGCGTGTCGTACCTGATCGACCCCATCATCGAGCCGATCGGATTCGGGTTCATGCGCTCGCTCGAGCGCTACGCGGAGGCGCGGCGCCGCTACCCGGCGGCGCCGCTGTTCATGGGGATCGGCAACATCACGGAGCTCACCGCCGCCGACACGACGGGCGTGCACGCCCTGCTGCTTGCCATCTGTCAGGAGCTCGGTGTGCGCGCCGTGCTCACGACCGAGGTCATTCCCTGGGCCCGCGGCGCCGTGCGGGAGATCGACATCGCCCGGCGACTGATGTACCACGCCGTGACGCAGCACACGCTCCCCAAGGGCGTGGACGATCGCCTCGTCACCCTGAAGGATCCGCAGCTGCTCGCCTATAGCGAGGCGGAGCTGCGCGAGCTGCAGCGCGGCATCACGGATCCGAATTTCCGCATCTTCACCGATCGCGACGCGATCACCGTGCTCAACAGCGAGAAGTTCGTGCGCGGCACGGACATCCACGAGATCTTCGCGCAGCTCGACGTGGCGGAGCCGACGCACGCCTTCTACCTAGGTCGCGAGCTCGCGAAGGCGAAGCTCGCCGTCAGCCTCGGGAAGACGTATCGCCAGGAAGGGGCGCTGCAATGGGGGTACCTCACACCCCCGGACGACCGCGGCCCCGAGCACGTGAAGCTGACCCAACGCTCGACGCGTTCGCGTGGCCGGGGGACGCCCCGCAGCAAAAGCCGCCGGTGAGCGACGCCGCACCGCTCGTCGAGGAGCTCTTCCCACCCCCCGATCCGCTCGACAGCTGCGCCCGATTTCCGGACCTGCCGTTTCTCGTGCTCCTGGACAGCGCCGCCGATCCCGGGCTGCTCGGTCGCTATTCCTTTCTCGCGGCGGATCCGTACACCGCGGTGCGAGCGAAAGGTCTGCTCACCCAGCAGCTCGAGAACGGTCACTGGAAGCGGGTCGCCGGCGATCCCTTGGCCCGCGTGCGCGAGCTGCTCGAGCCCTATCGGGCCGACGGCGTGGCAGGGGTGCCGCCGTTTCAGGGAGGCGCGGCCGGATACGTGGGCTACGACTGGGGCGCCGCGCTCGAGCGGGTGCCGCGCACCCGCTACGACGACCTCGCCGTGCCGGACGTGCTGCTGGGCCTGTACGATTGGGTGATCGCGTGGGACCACCTGACGGGGAGAGGGTGGCTCATCTCGACGGGGATGCCGGAGCGGGGGCGTGCCCGCAGTTCGCGCGCCGCGAAGCGGCTGCACTTCGTGAAGGAGCGGCTGGCGCGGGGAGCGAACGCCCGGGGTCTTCCTTCGCGACAAAACGACGCAGTCGCTTCGGGAGACCCCGGGCGTTCGCTCCGCAGCACCGCTGCTCCGTCGTACCCGGTCCCCGGCATTCCGGGGGTCCGCTCCAATTTCACGCGCGCGGGCTACCTCGACGCGGTCGCCCGCGTCATCGAGTACATCCGCGCAGGCGACATTTTCCAGGCGAACCTGTCGCAGCGGCTGGAGGCGCCGCTCGCGGGCACGCCGCTCGCGCTGTACGAGCGGCTGCGGCAGCGCAACCCCGCGCCCTTCTCCGCATACTTAGACTTTGGCGACCTGGTGGTGGCGAGCTCGTCCCCGGAACGCTTCCTGCGCGTGCAGCGGGACGGCCGGGTGGAAACGCGCCCCATCAAGGGCACCCGGCCCCGGGGGGTCGGGCCGGAGCACGACGCGGCCCTCGCGCTCGCCCTCACCGAGAGCGAAAAGGACCGCGCCGAGAACGTGATGATCGTCGACCTCCTGCGGAACGATCTGTCGCGGGTGTGCCGGCCCGGCACAGTGCGGGTCCCCGAGCTGTTCGCGCTCGAGCATTATGCGACGGTACACCACCTCGTGTCGACGGTCGTGGGCGACCTCGCGTCCGGACACGATGCTGTGGACGTGCTGCGCGCCGCGTTCCCCGGCGGCTCGATTACCGGCGCTCCGAAAGTCCGGGCGATGCAGATCATCGCGGAGCTCGAGCCGACGGCGCGAGGCGTGTACTGCGGCGCGATCGGCTACCTGAGCACGAGCGGAGCGCTGGATTCGAGCATCGTGATCCGCACCTATCTGGTGCGTGGCCGCGACGTGTATTTTCAGGTCGGCGGCGGCATCGTCGCCGATTCCGATCCCGAGCAGGAGTACCGAGAAACCCTGGACAAGGCGCGGGGCCTGATCGCCGCATTGCTACCGTGATCCCGAACACTCGCTCGAGCCTCGCGCGCTGCGCGGCGGTGATGTGCGCGCTCGCCGCCGCGCCTGCCTCCGCACAGCAGGCGTCCGCGTGGGGGGACACGGCCGGATTCGCCGCGATCTTCGACGGCACGACGCTGCAGGGCTGGGACGGCGACCCGGCATTCTGGCGAGTCGAGCGTGCGGTGATCGTCGGCGAAACCAGCGCCGCAACGCCGCTGAAGGAGAACACTTTCCTTGTCTGGCGCGGCGGCACGACGCGGGACTTCGCGCTGACACTCCAGTACCGTATCGGCACGCGCAACCCGGCGGCCAACAGCGGCCTCCAGTTCCGCAGCTCGCTGTTGCCCGAGGTGGGCCGCTGGGTGATGAAGGGCTATCAGGCGGACATCGACGCGGCCGACACGTACACCGGACAGATCTACGAAGAGCGAGGGCGCGGGTTTCTCGCGCGACCGGGCCAAGTCGCGCGCGTCGCCGCAGATGGCCACGTACACGCGCTCGGGTCGGTGGGCACGCCCGAAATGGTGAAGGCGTTCATCCAGAAGGGAGACTGGAACGACCTGCAGGTCGTCGCGCGCGGCAACGTCATCCTGGAGCTCGTGAACGGCCACGTGACCAGCCTGCTGGTGGACGACGACGAGCGACGGTCCAGAGACGGCCTGCTCGGCCTGCAACTGCACGCCGGCCCGCCCATGAAGATCGAGTTCCGGAACATCCGCCTGAAGGACCTGAGTCCCGCCGCGACCCTTCCGCACGCGGACTGGCTGACCGACGGCGGCAATCCGCAGCGCACCGCCTGGCAGGGGGAGGAGGCGCTACTGTCGACCCGCAGCGCCAAAGACATCCGGCTGCTCTGGAAGATCACGCTCGACAACGCGCCGCGGGAAATGCACTCGCTTTTGCCCGCGCTCGTCGTGGGTCGGGTAGACACGCGTGACGGGCCGAAGGAGATCGTCATCGTCACCGGTGTGTCGGACAACCTGTACGCCATCGACGCCCAGCGCGGCGTGCTGCTCTGGAAGAAGCGCTTCGACCACTCGGGTGTAGGTGACACCACGCCTCACAGCGGCCTCATGTGCCCCGGCGGCATTACCGCGACACCGGTGATCGGTCCCACCCCGGTGCCGGGACGCTACACGATCTACGCCGTGTCCTGGGACGGGACGCTCCACCAGGTGAACCTCGCCGATGGCGAAGACGTGGCGCCGCCCGCCAAGTTCATGCCGCCGAACGGAAAGCCGTACGCGTTGAACCTCTGGAAAAACGTGATCTACACCCACACCGCTCAAGGGTGCGGAGGTCATCCGAATGTGGCCTATGCCTACGACCTGGCCACCGGCAAGGTCGGCAGCTGGGGACCCGCAGGCGGCGGCATGTGGGGCCGTACCGGACCCGCCATCAGCTCGAAGGGCGTCATGTACACGGGCACCGGGGACGGGCCGTGGGATCCCGAGCACGGGATCTACGGGAATGGGATCGTCGGCATTCAGCAGAATCCGACCACCAAGGCGCTCGAGCTGGTGGACTACTTCGCGCCGTCAAACGCCGAGTGGCTGTTCAAGCGCGACCTCGACATGCAAGTGACGCCCGCGATCTTCGCGTACAAGACCCGGGAGCTCATGGTTTCGGCCGGCAAGGAGTGCCGCGTCTACCTGATGGATACGGAGTCCATCGGCGGCGACGATCATCGCACGCCGCTGTACCGCACGCCGCTCCTGTGCAATGAAGGCCTCAACTTCGCGTCGGCGGGCATCTGGGGCGCGATGGCGAGCTGGGCGGACGCGAACGGCACGCGTTGGGTCCTGGCGCCGTTTTGGGGACCCAAGCACTCACTCTTCAAAGCACCGCTGGAGCACGGCGAAGTCCGGGAAGGCGCGATCGCTGCGTTCAAGGTGGAAGAGCGGGACGGCGGCCTCCAGCTCACACCGGCCTGGATCTCTCACGACATGAATCGCGCCGAGCCCCCGGTCGTCGTGAACGGGGTCGTCTTCGGCTACGGCAGCGGCGAGAGCACCACACAGGCGACGCCGACGCTGGGCCTCCGGGCCAACTCGTCCGAGTTCCGCATCAAGAATTCCACCCACGCCGTCCTGTACGCGCTCGACGGTCAGACGGGCGAAGAGCTGTGGTCGTCCGGCACGCAGATCACGTCCTGGAACCATTGGGCCGGCCTGTCGGTTGCCAACGGCCGCGTCTACCTGGGCACGTTCGATGGGACGGTGTACTGCTTCGGCATCGGCCCATGAGAGCGTCTCCGTTCATGGCCGTGGTGACCGCGGGCGTCGCCCTGGTGGGGGCGGGGGCCGACAGCGCGCGGGCTCAGGACTGGACGACGGCTGGGTACGACGCGCAGCGCTCGTCCTGGGTGAGGGCGGAGGGCAAGATCTCCGCGGCCACCTTGCGGAGACCCGGATTTCAGCTGCTGTGGAAGCTCGAGGTCGCTGACCCGTCGACCGCCGAACGCGCGTTGACCCCACCCGTGTTGCTCGACCTCGTGATCGGATACCGCGGGTTCCGGGCGCTGGCCTTTGTCGCCGCGTCGTCCGATCACGTGGTGGCGATCGATACCGACCTGGGCCGGGTGGAATGGGAGCGGCAGTTCGCTCCAGGTGCGCCCTCGACCGGTGGCTTGCCCGCGTGCGTGCGGGAGGTGACGCCCAACCTGGCGCGCCCCACCAACGCCGCCCTTCCGATCCTGATCGGGGGGGCGGGCTCGCGCACCCGTCAACCCGCCCGCGGCGCGGTCGGCGAACCCGGTGAGGGCGCCGTGACGCTGGCGCCGCTCGTGGCGCGCCGACCGGAAGCGCCCGCCCCGGCCGCGCCCAGGCCTCCCGCCCCGCGCCCGACGCCGCGTCCCTTTCCCATCGTGTACGTCCTGTCGACGGACGGCATGCTCCGCACCCTCAACGTGATGAACGGCGCCGACGCCGAGCCCCCGGTGCCGTTCCTGCCGCCCCATGCGAACGCGCGCGGCTTGATCGTCGTCGATACCGTCGCCTACGTGGCGACGAGCCGCGGGTGTGGGGCCGCCCCGAATGCCGTCTGGGCACTCGACCTCGGCACGCACCAGGTCACCACGTGGCCGGGGCGCGTTGCCGGCGCCGACGGTCCCGCCATCGGTCCGGACGGAACGATTTACGTGACGACCAGCGACGGCCACTTGGTCGTGCTCGAGCCGCGCACCCTGAAGCCGCGGGCGACGTATCGCTCTGGCGGGCCGGCCTTCAGCTCCTCGCCCGTCATCTTCGATCGTGGCGGTCGCCTGCTGATCGCCGCCTCGAGCCGGGACGGACGGATCCGGCTGCTCGACAGTCGCCGCAAGACCTTCGTCACAATGCCGCTGTCGTCGCAAACCGCAGCCGATGCGCTCGCGAGCTGGGCCGACACGGACGACACCCACTGGCTCGTAGCGTCCGCCGGGTCACGGGGGATTGCCATAGCGGCATGGAAGGTGATCCAACAGGATAGCGTGCCACGGCTCGATCCCGGATGGGTGTCGCGCCACATGCCGGCGCCGCTCGCGCCGGCCGTCGTCAACGACGTGATCTTCGCCCTCTCCCGCGGCGCACCGCCCTCCTCGGCCGTGGTCCTCCACGCGCTCGACGGGGCGACCGGCAACGAGCTGTGGAACAGCGGCGCCACGATCGCGCCCGTCGGGCGTGCCGGCTTGTCGGCCGGCGGCAGCCAGGTATACGTGGCAACCGGCGATGGTACGCTGTACGCGTTCGGATTCCCAATGGAGCACTGAAGTGCGCTGCGCGGTGGTAGTGGTCGCGGCTTGGCTGGGCGCCCCTCGCGCGGCGGCGCAGCTGCCCGACGGGCCGGGCAAGCAGGAGACCGTCCGGCTCTGCTCGCAGTGTCACGCCGCGGACGTCGTAATGTCGGTGCGCCAGGATCGCGGGGGATGGGCGGGCACGCTTCGAAAGATGAGCGCGCTCGGCGCCAAGGGGACGGACGAGGAGTTCCGTGCCGTGCTCGGATATCTCGCGACGTACTTCCCCGCCGACCAAGTCCCGCGGATCAACGTGAATACGGCGACGGCGATCGAGCTGGAAAGTCGTCTGACCCTGAGGCGCTCGCAGGCCGCGGCCATCATCGCGTACCGTTCCCAGCACGGCACCTTCAAGTCCCTCGAGGACCTCAAGAAGGTGCCGGGTCTCGATCCCGCAACCGTCGACGCCAAGAAGGATCGCGTGACGTTTTGATCGAGTGGCCATGATCCTGCTGATCGACAACTACGACTCCTTTGTCTTCAACCTGGCCCGCTACGTGCGCGAGCTGGGCGAGGAGACCGTCGTACGACGGCACGACGCGACGTCGTACGAGGAAATCGAGACGCTGCGCCCGTCCCACATCATCATCTCACCGGGCCCGTGCTCGCCGGGGGAGGCGGGGATCTCCACGGACGTGGTGCGGCGGTTCGGGCCGACGATCCCGATCCTGGGCGTCTGCCTGGGGCATCAATGCATTGGCGCCGCGTACGGGGCCGGCATCGTGCGCGCCGGGCGACCGGTGCACGGCAAGGCGGCGCGGATCCAGCACGACGGGCGCGGCTTGTTCGCGGGACTCCCCAGCCCCTTCCTGGCGGCGCGCTATCACTCGCTCGTCATCGCCCGTGCGGGTCTGCCCGCCGACCTCCGGGTCACCGCGACCTCGGACGACGGGGAGATCATGGCCGTCGAGCACGTGCGCCATCCCGCGATCGGTGTGCAATTCCACCCCGAGTCCGTGCTCACGGAGCACGGCTACGTGCTACTGGACCGGTTCCTGCACGGGGCTGCCTCCTGCCGCGACACGCTCCCCGACCGCGCCGATGGCGCACGCTCGGCCGCCCCGAAGGCGCTCGTGCGGTGATCATCGAATCCATTCTCACCACCATGGACGCGCGCGGGGCGGTGAACTTCGCTCCCATGGGCGTCGAATGGGGCGAGGACGAGATCGTCATCAAGCCGTTCCTCGAGACCACGACGTTCAGGAACCTCGAGGCGACGGGCGTCGCCGTCGTGAACCTCACCGATGACGTGATGCTGTTTGCCCGGGGCGCGATCTCCAACGTCGAGTTCCCCGCCAGGCCGGCGGCCGTAGTGCACGGGGTCGTGCTCGAGGCCGCCTGCTCCTGGCGCGAAGTTCGCGTCGCCGGGCTGGATGCGACGCCGCCGCGGGCCCGCATCGTGACGCACGTGGTGCACCGCGGCGTGCAGCGCGAATTCCTCGGCTTCAACCGGGCCCGGCATGCCGTGCTCGAGGCGGCGATCCTCGCCACCCGCACCCACCTGCTCCCACCCGAGCAAATCCGCGATGAATTCGCGCGGCTCCAGGTGATCGTCGATAAGACCGCCGGCCCCCGGGAGCGGGACGCGATGGCGCTGCTCAGCGACTACGTGCGGCGCGCGCCCCGTCCTGAACAGTCCACGGCGCGATGAGGGAGGGGCCGGCGCTGTTCGTCGAGGCGCCCGCGCGGCTCCATTTCGGCGTGCTCGACCTGCGGGGCGACTTGGGTCGCCGCTTCGGCGGGATCGGGGCCGCCGTCCCGGCACCGTCGCTGCTGGTCGAAGCCTGCCCGGCTCCGAGCCTCGCGGCCGAAGGCCCCGACGCGACGCGGGTGCTCGAATTCGCACGCCGGTTCGCCGCGCACCACGCGGTCGAGCTGCGGGTCCGGTTTCGCGTCCATCACACCATCCCGTCGCACGCGGGGCTCGGCTCGGGCACCCAGCTCGCGCTCGCCGTGGCGCGCGCCGCCGCCGAGCTGACGGGCCTGCCGACGGAGGTCGCCGCGCTCGCCCGCGCCGTGGATCGCGGCCTGCGCTCCGGAGTGGGGACCTGGACGTTCGCGCACGGTGGCTTCGTCCTCGAGGGCGGGCGTGCCGATCACGCCGACCGCGTCGCCCCGCTGCTGGCGCACCTCGCGTTCCCGGCCGCGTGGCGCTGCATCGTGGCGGTGCCCCAGGGCAAGCCCGGGCTCGCGGGCGACCAGGAGGCGGCGGCGTTCGCACGACTCCCCGCCTCGGATGCGCGCGAAGTGGAGCGCGTCGCCCATCTCGTGCTCATGCAGCTGCTGCCGTCGCTCGCCGAGGCGGACCTGATGGGGTTCGGGGCCGCACTGGGGGAGGTGCAGCGCATCACGGGTGGCTGGTTCGCGCCGGCCCAGGGAGGCGTATTCGCGCCGGGCGAAACACGAGACCTGGTGGAGCGCCTGCGGGAGTGGGGGGCTGTGGGGGTGGGGCAGAGCTCATGGGGACCGGCCGTGTACGGGATCGTGGGTGATGCAACCGTGGCACGCGCGCTGGCGGGTCGGGTGCAGGGCGCGTTGGGGCCGGGCGGGGCCGTGTATGAAGGCGCCTTCAGTCCGACGGGCGCCCGGGTATGGCGGAGCGACCCTTCCGTTTCAGGCTGAACGATCGGCCTTTCCCGGGCTGATTGACACTGGCGGGAGCCGGGGATATAACCATCCCGGCAGGCTATCCCAGTGCGGAGGGTTGGACCGATGGCTGTCGCCCGTTGGGAACGTGGCCCCCCGCTCCACGCGGAGCGTTGGGCGACCGATGGGCATGATTGGCGTAGATCGTTTTTCCGCATCCTCATCCTCAACATGAGGTCAGCTATGAACCGCATCAAACTGTGTTCCGGCGGATTCGCCGCGAGTCTGATGGTGCTCGTCGCGGCGTCTGCCGTCGCCCAGGGTGCGGGCGAGTGGACGATGGCGGGTCGGACGTACGACCTGCAGCGTTACAGCCCGCTCACCCAAATCAGTCGGGCGAATGTGAAGAACCTCAAGGCCGCGTGGTCGTTCTCGACCGGAGTGCTCAGCGGCCATGAGGGCAACCCGCTGGTGATCAACAACGTGATGTACGTGCACAGCGCGTTCCCGAACATCGTGTTCGCGCTCGATCTGACGAAGCCGGGCGCGCCGATGATCTGGCGGCACCAGCCCGCCCAGCCGCCCGAGGCCAAGGCGATCGCCTGCTGCGACCTCGTGAACCGCGGCCTGGCCTACCATGCCGGCACCAACCGGTTGTTCATCGAGCTGCTGCAGGGCGACCTGCTCGCGCTCGACGCCAAGACGGGCAAGCAGGTGTGGCGCGTGCCGAACGCCGACTACAAGACCGGCTCGACCATGACGAACGCCCCGATCGTGATCAAGGACCTCGTGATCGCGGGGATCTCGGGCGGTGAGTTCGGCGTGCGTGGGCGGGTGACGGCGTACGACGTCAACACCGGCAAGGAAGTGTGGCGCGGATACTCCACGGGCCCCGACGCCGACGTGAAGATCGTGGGTGACGCGAACCCCAACTACCCGTCGCACCGCGGCAAGGACCTCGGCGTGTCGACGTGGCAGGGGGACGAGTGGCAGCGCGGCGGCGGCACGACGTGGGGGTGGTATTCCTACGACCAGCAGCTGAACCTCTTCTACTATGGCTCGGGCAACCCCGGGACGTGGAACCCCGATCAGCGCCCGGGCGACAACAAGTGGTCGATGTCCATCTGGGCCCGCAACCCCGACAACGGGGAGGTGAAGTGGGTCTATCAGATGACGCCGCACGACGAGTGGGACTACGATGGCGTCAACGAGATGGTCCTCGCCGACCTGACGATCGCCGGCAAGCCGGTGAAGGCGCTGGTGCATTTCGACCGCAACGGCTTCGGCTATGTGGTCGATCGGACCAACGGCAAGGTGCTCATCGCGCAGCCGTATGCGCACGCCGCGCCGAACTGGGCGTCGAAGATCGATCTCACGACGGGTGTCCCGGTCCGCAATCCGCAGTTCGGGACGACCTCGAAGAAGAACACCGAGGGAATCTGCCCCGCCGCGATCGGTTTCAAGGATCAGCAGCCCTCCGCGTTCTCGCCGCAGACCAAGCTCTTCTACGTCCCGACGAACAACATCTGCATGGACTATGAGGGCGTGGACGTGAAGTACTCCGCCGGCCAGTGGTACGTGGGCGCGATCGTGCGGATGTATCCCGGGCCCGATCAGATCCGGGGCGCGTTCGTCGCGTGGGACCCGACCACGGGGACCAAGAAGTGGGAGATCAAGGAGAACCTGGCGGCCTACGGCGGCGCGCTGGCGACGGCCGGTGGTATCGTGTTCTACGGCACGATGGAAGGCTGGCTCAAGGCCGTCGATGCCGCGACCGGCACCGAGCTGTGGAAGTTCAAGACCCCCTCCGGCATCATCGGCAACCCGATGACGTACCTGGGGCCCGACGGCAAGCAGTACGTCGCCGTGCTCTCCGGAGTGGGCGGCTGGGCGGGAGCGGGCGTCGCTCTGGGGATCAGCCCGGAGGATCCGACCGCCGCGCTCGGCGCGATTGGCGCCTTCGGCGACTACACGAGCATCAGCAACGCGGGCGGCTCGATGATGGTGTTCGCCCTGCCGTGAGGTCGTGACGGCGTAGCAGTGTCGCAGGAGGCAGGTGCACCCGGCGCCGGGGCGAACGCGCTTCGGCGCCGGGTGTAGTACGTCCTACACCCGACCGTACTTCTTCAGGATTCCACGGGAGCGTTATGCATCACACGTGGTGGAAACTGGGCGGAGCGTCGCTGGTCGCTGCCGCTGCGCTCGCCGTCCTCGCCGGCGCGGCCCCGCGCGCCCCCTCCGAGTTGAAAGTGTGCGTCGACCCGTACGAGATGCCCCTCTCCAACGACAAGGAAGAGGGCTTCGAAAACAAGATCGCGCACCTGGTCGCCCAAGACTTGAACGCGGCGGTGGTCAATTTCTGGTGGCCCCAGCGCCGGGGCTATCTGCGCAACTCGATCCTCGCGGGCTTCTGTGACGTGCTGATGCAGGCGCCCGTGGGCTTCGACCCCGTGGCGACGACCAAGCCGTACTACCGCTCCACGTACTATTTCGTGTATCGCGCCGATCGGGGGCTGGCGATCCACTCGCTCGACGACACGGTCCTCAAGCACTTGAAGATCGGCGTGAACCTGATCGGCTACGACTATACCAACACCCCGCCCGCCCACGCGCTCAGCCCGCGCGGCATCGTCGGCTTGACCGGCTTCGGTAGCTTCTTCAACCCCGATCCGCGCGCCGACCACCCCCAGGACATCGTCGAGGCGGTCGCGAAGGACTCGATCGACGTGGCGATCGTGTGGGGCCCGCTCGAGGGGTATTGGGTCAAGCGCGCAGCGGTGCCGCTCACGATGGTGGCGCTGCCCGACTCGGACCCGGTCTCGGGCATGCCGTTCGCGCGCAGCATGGCCATGGGCGTGCGGCACCGCGACAAGGCACTGCAGGCCACCCTCGACTCCGTGATCGACCGCCGGCACGCCGACATCGTCGCCATCCTGAAGGAGTTCAACGTGCCGATGATCGAGATGCATCCCTAGCGACGCGCGAGCCGACGGTACGTCCACCGCTCACCGGGAGAGACCAGACGTGAGACACAAGCATGTCGTGCGGGGTGGTCTAGTCGGCTTGTGGCTCGCCGTCGCCGCGGCAGCGCGGTGGGCTCCGCCCGTCTCGCCGGGCGGCGTGGCCGCGGCGGCGGCGATCAGGGACAGGGACACGGTGCGGGACAGCCTGCTCGTACCAGACTCGATCTACCAGGGGTGGAAGTGGTGGCACGTCTATTGTTATCGCTGTCACGGCGAGGACGCGATCGGTGGGATCAACCCGGCCGCGCCCGACCTGCGCTGGGCCCTGAGCGCCACCGGGGCCAACTTTCCGCGCGACAGCTTCGTCAACACGGCGTTGAACGGGCGCGTGGCCAAGGGGATGCCCTCCTGGAAGGTGCTGCTCGACACCTCGGCCATTGCCGAGCTGTACCTGTACGTGAAGGCGCGCA
The DNA here is from genome assembly GCA_035601235.1 of Gemmatimonadales bacterium. GTDB lineage: Bacteria > Gemmatimonadota > Gemmatimonadetes > Gemmatimonadales > GWC2-71-9 > AG41. The sequence continues at coordinate 5,653 of DATNOR010000209.1, read as the reverse complement.
CCGACGGCTGGCTCAAACCGGGCCGTCCGCACCGCGTCTCGGACCTGCCGACCAAGAGTAAGTGATCGCGGGCGCGCGCCGGATCTCGCGGGCCGTCGTCGCGGTGCTGGCGACGGGCGTCGGCGCGGCTCGGCTCGACGCGCAGCAGCGACTCACGCGCGAGCAGGTGCTCACCGCCCTCGCCGGCGCCAGCGCGCAGACCCCCGCCGACTTCACCGGCCAGGATCTCTCGGGGCTCGACCTCGCGCGCGTTGACTTCAAGCGCGCCAACCTCACGCGCTGCCGGCTCGTGGGGACGAACTTCACCGGGGCACAGCTCTTCGCCGCGACCTTGACCGACGCGGTGGCGAGCGAGGCCGATTTCACGGGCGCGACGCTCGACATGGTCGTGATGTACCGCGCCGACCTGCGCCGGGCCGTGCTGCGCGACGCGAGCCTGTTCGCCGTCATCATGCCCGACGCCAACCTGTCCGACGCAGACCTCTCGCGCGCCAAGATCGTCTCCCCCATGGCGCGCGCCAAGCTCGTACGGGCCAAGCTCGTCCACGCGACCCTCGGCGTGGAGCCGGGAACGCAATCGATGGGCGTGCTGCGGACGGACGCTACGTCGGCGGATTTCACGGACGCCGACTTCACCGGGGCGAACCTGCGCAAGGTGATGTTCGCCTGGGCCGACCTCACCGGCGCCGACCTGACCGACGCGGACGTCACCGGGGCGGACTTCACGGGAGCGATCCTGAGACGGATCCGCGGGCGCGACCGCCTGCACGGGCTGGACCAGGCGCTGCACGTCGACCAGGCCATTTTCAACGACTGAATCGGATAGACCCTCATGAAGCCCGCGATATCACCGAGCCGCACCCTGACCCTGCCCCTCCTGCTCGCAATCGGCTTGACCCTGGCGGCGCGCTCCGCCGGCCCGGCGCTGTACGTCAGCAACGAGGTCGCCAACACCCTCTCGGTCATCTCGCCGCAGACCAACAGCGTGGTCGCGACGATCGCCGTGGGGAAGCGGCCCCGGGGCTTGGCCGCGAGCCCCGACCGGCGCACCGTCTACGTCGCGCTCGGGCAGGACGACGCACTCGGCGTGATCGACGTCGCGAGCGGCAAGATGACGCGCACGATCCCCGCGGGCCGCGACCCCGAGCTCGTGGTGCTCAGTCCCGACGGCACGGTTGCATACGTGTCGAACGAAGAGATCGCGCACGCTTCCGCGATCGACCTCGCCACTGGGAAGATCCTGTTCTCGACCCCGGTGGGCGTCGAGCCCGAGGGCGTCGGGTTGAGTCGCGATGGGAAGAGGCTGTATGTCACCGCGGAGACGAACAACACGGTTTCGGTGGTGGATACCAAGACCGGACAGGTGCTGCACACGCTTCATGTTGGTGAGAACCCCCGGACCGTGGCCTTCACGCCGGACGGGAGTCGCGCGTGGGTTTCCGCCGAGGCGGGCGGGAACGTCACGCTCATCGACGTGGCCACGGATAGCGTGCTCGGCCAATTCCCGATCAGAGACGGTAAGACCAAGCCGGTCCGGATCGCCTTTTCGCCCGACGGACGACTGGCCTATCTCACGGAAGGCGCCGCCGCGAGCGTCAGCGTCGTGGACGTGGCACGGCAGGCGGTGATCGACTCTATTCGGGTCGGCCGGCGACCATGGGGCATCGCACTCTCCCCGGATGGCAAACGGCTGTACACGGCGGACGGGCGGTCCAACACGGTGTCGGTGATCGACACCGAGGTGCGGAAGGTGATCATGGCGATCCCGGTGGGGGAGCGGCCGAACGATCTGCTGTACCTGCCCTAGCCCAGGGGGAGCCGGGCCAGCCACGAGCCCGGGTGATGGGTCCGCACCCAGCCGTCCACTCCCCACGTCCGACCCGCCCGCACCGCGAGCAGCACGACCAGGGTCGCGATCAGCATGTAGTGGAACCCCTGTTGCGACGAGCCCTGCCACTGCACCGCCAGCCCGTAGTTCACCACCAACAACAGGCCGATCGCGGACGCGAGGGTCGTGAGGCAGCCGAACAGCAGCCCGAGGCCCACCGCGGCCTCCCCGAACGCCGTGAGCTGGGCGAACAGCGTTCCGTGCGATACCACCGTCGCCTGCAGGAACTCCCGGAAGAATCCCACCGGATTTCCTTCGGCGTACTTCGTGACCAGCAGCGGCATCACATGGATCCAACGGTCCGAGGCCGTGGGCAGCGGCAGGAACCCCCAGGCCAGCGTGATGCTGAGCTTGGTAAAGATCGCCTTGGCGAACCAGATACCGACCGCAATGCGAAGAAAAGCGAGCCAACGCTCCGGCGAGCGCATCGGGGCGGGCGGGACGACCGGATTCTCCATGGCGCGGTAACCTCACATACGGCCGGCCGGCGGCATGCGTTGGCGGACACAAAGGCGGCGGTCCTCGCGCAAGCGACCGCCGCCCGCTGTGACAATCTACCCTACCCCCTCAGGGGATGACACCCACCGCGCGTGCGACGTTGACCCGGCCGTGCCCGTAGAACAGGCTCTGGCCGTTCGTATCGATGTGGTCGGCCGTCTGCTCGATGCGCGCCTTGATGCGCGCGGGATTCCGGCCGAGGGTCGAGACCAGCAGCGCAGCAGTGCCGGTGACGTGCGGCGCGGCCATGCTCGTCCCTTCCGCGCCTATAATGAATCGTGGCGAAGTGGCGCACACGCTCAATCCCAATCGCGCCGCGAGCGGCGGATAAATGGTCTGGCTGCAGCCGGCCCAGACAAAAGCCCCGCGGAAAGCGGGAGGCGGGAGCGGCGGGCCAGCCGACTCGTTCCCTCCTGGTGCCGCCACGTCGATGGCCGACCCGAAATTGCTGTAGAAGGCGGGTGCATCGATGTTCGTCCAAGGGCCGGTGGCGGAGGTCAACCCGGTGGCGTCGGCCATCGGTCCCGTGGCCGAGACGCAAATCACCGCCGGCGTATCGCAGAAGGTCTCGTAGACGTTGCCGCTCCGATTCAAGTTTGCCGCCTCGTTGCCGGCCGAAACGACGATCGTCACGCCCTTGCCCCTCGCAAAGTTGAAGACCTTTTGGAGCAGTCCCACAAAGCGGCCATTCCCCGCCTTGGGAAACCCGCCGCCCAGGCTCATGTTCACCACGTCGGCGCCGTTTTGCGCGGCATAGATCACGCCGATCAGAATAGAACTGAAGGGACACACGTCGATATAGCCGCACACCTTCACAGCCACGAGCGTCGTGCCCGACGTGATCCCCGCGGCGCGCACCGCGTTGCTGCTCACGGTGGCCGCCGTATGCGTGCCATGGAAGAACAAGTCGGTGAACGGCTGCCGGCCCGCGAAGTACTTGGCCACCGTGTCGGCCTCGGTGAACGGCACGATCACGGTGTCCTTGTTGACCACGGCCTGAGCGAGGAACGTGCCGAGCAGGTCGATGGAGCGAGTCAGGTCCACCCGCCCGAGCAGGTCGGCGTGGAGATAATCGATACCTGAGTCGAGCATGAAGATCGAAACGTTGGAGGAGCCGAGTATGCCGTGGGCCCAGGCCGCGTCGGCCTGCACGGCGCGCATGTTCCACTGAAGGGCGAAAAACCGCGCGCCAGTGGGGTCGGCGTTGCTCGCCACGCCGCCGGCGTCGGCAGCGTCGAGCGTCGTGTGCGGCACCTCGAGCGTGATCACGGCATCGGGGTCGACCGACTGGATCCCCCTGCCGGAGGCCAGGGTCGCGGGGGTAGAGCCCGTGAGACCGCTCACCACGGCAAGTCCGCTGCCCGGGGACACCCACAGCACCGTGCCACCCAGGGCATGCACCCGCTTCGCGAAGCCCACCGGAACCGCGCCCGCAAACGACACGATGTGGCGGCCGGTGCCGGCGGCGCTGCCGGTCGCCGGCGTCGCGCTGCTCATGGTCATCGCCGAGAGGGCGGGCGCGCGGCGCGCCACCTGCTCGGAGGGAACCCGCGCGTCGTCGAGACACGCGGCTGCCGCCACCAGCCCAAGGACGGCACATCGGGAGACTGACGTCACGAGCGACACGGGGCGCCTCGCCGGAGAGGGGACGGGAAACATGATCCTGATCGGGATGGTCAGCAAGCCGAAACGTCAGGACGGCGTCGAGGCTCGCTCACTTGCCCACGCAGAAGGTCGCGAACACCCGATCGAGCACGTCGTCGGGGGTTACCACGCCGATCAGGTCGTCGAGCGCGCCCAGCGCGGCGCGCAGGTGGGTCGCGGCAGCCGCGGCGTCCACACCGCCCTTCCGCGCGGTCTGAAACGCCTCGACCTCCGCGAGCGCCCGGTCCAACGCCTCGCGGTGGCGCGCCCGGGTGACCACCGGCTCCACGTCGCCGAGCGCGAGCAGGCGGCCAAACGCGACCTCGGCGAGCTTGCGACGCAGCTCGGCGAGACCCTCCCCCGTCACCACGGAAACCCCAAGTCGGTCAGACGGTCCGGCAGGCGGGCGGTCTGCGAGATCGATCTTCGTCGTCACCTCGACGACTGGTGCGGTGCACGACGCCAGAAATTCCTGGGACGCCGCATCCCTCGTCTCGCTTCCCGCATCCCGACAGAAGAGCACCAGATCCGCCGCCGCGAGGTACTTGCGGCTCACCTCGATGCCCAACCGCTCGACCCGATCGTCGCTCTCCCGCAACCCGGCCGTATCCACGAGCCGGAACGGAAAACCTTCGAGCACCGCGTACGCCTCGATCGCATCCCGGGTCGTGCCCGGGACCTCCGTCACGATGGCGCGCTCCCGACCGAGCAGCGTGTTGAACAGGGACGACTTGCCGGCGTTGGGACGCCCGGCGATGACGAGCAGCGCACCTTCGCGCAGCCGTTCCCCCTCGGGGGCCGTGGCGATGAGGTGCGCGATCCGCTGGCGCGCCGCGCCCCAGGCGCGCTCGACGCGCTCGGGCGCCACGGGACCCTCGTCCTCCTCGGGGAAATCGATCTCGTAGGCGATCAGGGCCTCGAGCTCGATCAGCTCGGCCCGCAGCTGCTCGAGGCGCCGGGACAACCCGCGGTCGAGCTGCTGCAGCGCGCGCCGCGCCTGCGCGGGCGAGCCGGCGTCGATCAGGTCGGCGGTCGCCTCCGCCTGCAGGAGGTCGAGCTTGCCGTTGAGCACCGCGCGGCGGCTGAACTCCCCCGGCGCTGCGGGCCGCGCCCCACCGGCGAGCAGCGCCGCCAGGGCGGCGGCCGGTACCAGCAGGCCGCCGTGTGTGGACAGCTCGACCAGATCGTCGCCGGTGTAGGAGCGCGGCGCGGGAAAGCAGGCGACCAGCGCGTCGTCCACAACCTCTCCCGTGGCCGGATGTACCACGCGCACGCGGCGGACGACGCGGGGCGGGTCGGGGCGGAAGCGCTCGAGCGCCCGCGCCGCGACGTCGAACGCACCCTTCCCCGAGAGCCGGATGAGCGCGAGCGCCGAGCGGCCGGGCGGCGTCGCGAGCGCCACGATCGGGTCCGACAGCACCCTTCCCCCTTCCCTCGTCCCTTCCTGGAAGTTAGCGCCTGCGGAGCGGCACCGAGCGGGGCCGGAGGGGTGCGTCCAACCGGGCGCTTGGTGACCGACACGTTACGGGATCACCGGGCGTCCGGTGACTGGCACGGGTCATGCTCCGACATCCACAGTGTACGACCCACTCAGCCTCGAGGAGGCCTTATGATGTGCCGTTG